>NZ_CP085876.1:572500-747500 GCF_013284245.2 Brevibacillus sp. DP1.3A
CAAGTTCGGTGAAGCGCAGGTTGGCTTGCCAGGTGGCTGTGATTTGGGCCCACGTCCAGTAGATTTGCATATCAAAGGCTTTGAAGCGATGGGCGCCGAAGTGGAGAACAAAAACGGCGTCATGACCATCCGTGCCCAAAATGGACGGTTGCAGGGTGCGCGAATTTATCTCGATCTGGTCAGTGTTGGTGCGACCATTAATATCATGCTGGCTGCTGCCAAAGCAGAGGGTGTGACAATTATTGAAAACGCTGCTCGTGAGCCTGAGATCGTCGATGTAGCGACCTTGCTCAACAACATGGGAGCAAACATCAAAGGCGCCGGAACGGACATGATCCGCATTCAAGGCGTAGAACGCTTGCGCGGATGCCGTCATACGATTATCCCCGATCGAATCGAAGCGGGGACGTACATGATTGCGGCAGCGGCTACGAACGGCAATGTGATGGTGGAGAATGTTATTCCGAAGCATTTGGAGTCTGTAACGGCCAAGTTGCGCGAAATCGGTGCGCAAGTGGTAGAGCAGGATGACAGTATTCAAGTCATCGGACATGATTCTTATCGATCAATCGATGTGAAAACAAGTCCGTATCCGGGCTTTCCAACGGATCTCCAGCAGCCGATCACGACCTTGCTGACTCTTGCCAAAGGCTCAAGCATCGTGACGGACAATATTTACAGCTCGCGCTTTCGACATGTAGATGAACTGCGCCGTATGGGAGCTTCCTTGAAGATTGAAGGAAGATCCGCTGTCATCGAAGGCGGAAGCAAACTGAATGGTGCCAAAGTGGTAGCTTCGGATTTGCGTGCGGGAGCAGCTTTGTTCATTGCTGGCTTGGCAACGAACGGCACGACAGAATTAGAAGGACTCGAACATATAGATCGTGGCTACGAAAACTTGGTGGGCAAGCTGCAAGCCTTGGGTGCCGATATTACTCGGGTAGGCCTGCAAAGCATGGAAAACCACCAGCGTTAACCAATCACCAGGAGAGGAGTCTTCCAGAATGGAACGCAGTTTAACACTTGAACTGGTACGTGTGACTGAAGCAGCTGCTTTGGCTTCTGCCAGTTGGATGGGTCTCGGAAAAAAAGATGAGGCTGACGATGCGGCAACGACCGCAATGCGCAATGAATTTATGAAAGTACCGATGGATGGCATCGTAGTTATTGGTGAGGGCGAAATGGACGAAGCCCCAATGCTGTACATTGGTGAGCGTTTGGGCCAGGGAGTGGCTCCGGCAGTCGATGTGGCTGTTGACCCTTTGGAGGGAACAAATATCCTCGCAAAAGGTACATGGGGAGCGATTTCGGTCATTGCCATTGCAGACCGTGGAAATTTATTGCATGCTCCTGACATGTATATGGAGAAAATGGCAGTAGGGCCTAAAGCAGTCGGCAAAGTCGATATCAACGCACCGGTTCGTGACAACCTGAAAGCGGTAGCGCAGGCACAGGGGAAAGATATCAGCGATTTGGTCGCTATTGTGCTTGACCGAGATCGTCACTCTAAGGTGATTCACGAAATTCGTGAGGCAGGCGCACGTATTCGCCTCATCTCAGACGGAGACGTAGCTGCTGCGATCAATACCGCTTTCCCGGATACAGGTGTAGACATTTTGTTCGGTTCTGGAGGAGCTCCTGAAGGTGTTCTGGCAGCTGTTGCCTTGAAATGCCTCGGGGGAGAAATTCAGGGCAAGCTCTTGCCACAAAATGAAGATGAGATTAAACGCTGTGTCAAAATGGGATTGACGAACCCTCATCAAGTGCTGTTCATGGATGATTTGGTGAAAGGTGATGACGCCATTTTTGCAGCGACAGGTGTAACGGATGGCGAGTTGCTCAAAGGGGTTCGCTTCCAAGGAACTCGTGCGACGACCAATTCCGTGGTTATGCGTGCAAAAACCGGAACGGTACGTTTCATTGAAGGGAACCACCGCTTAGAACGCAATCCGAGTAACGGATTGTAAGAAAACAATTTTCGCATTTATATGTTGAGCTAGGTTTTTTCAAGAGTAAATAAAGAGTGGTGGATGTATGTTACTTTCTGAACTAGAAGAAAAGAAGCTGACCGACCTCTATAAGCTGGCCAAGGAATACCATATTCCGTACTACTCCCAGCTGAAGAAGAAGGAATTGATTTTCGCGATTCTTCGAGCACGTGCGGAGCGGGATGGTCTCATGTTTATGGAGGGGGTTCTCGAAATATTGCCGGAGGGATACGGCTTCCTCCGCCCCATTAACTATCTCCCCAGCTCGGAAGATATCTACATCTCCCAGTCGCAGATTCGCCGTTTTGATCTGCGGATGGGGGATGTGGTATCAGGAAAAGCAAGACCACCGAAGGAGAATGAACGTTATTTTGGACTCCTTCAAGTAGAGGCAGTGAACGGAGAAGACCCTGAGACAGCTGCAGAGCGTCTGCATTTCCCCGCATTGACACCGTTGTATCCTCAAACCAAGCTTGTACTGGAGACAGCCCCTGCACGTGTTTCCACTCGCCTGATGGATCTTCTCTCTCCTGTTGGACTGGGTCAGCGTGGATTGATTGTGGCTCCGCCAAAAGCGGGGAAAACCATGCTGATCAAAGAGATTGCCAACAGCATTACTGAAAGCCGTCCGGATATCCACTTGTTTGTCTTGCTCATTGATGAGCGTCCGGAAGAGGTGACAGATATGCAGCGATCTGTCAAAGGAGAGGTAGTTGCCTCAACTTTTGACGAGTTGCCTGAGAATCACATCAAAGTTGCTGAGCTTGTCTTGGAGCGTGCGAAGCGACTGGTTGAGCACAAAAAAGACGTGGTGATCCTGCTGGATTCCATTACACGTCTCGCGCGTGCCTACAACTTGGTTATTCCTCCAAGTGGTCGAACGTTGTCCGGTGGTATTGATCCGGCAGCCTTCCATCGTCCTAAGCGCTTTTTTGGTTCAGCGCGGAACATTGAAGAAGGCGGCAGCTTGACCATTTTGGCTACGGCTTTGGTTGAGACTGGCTCTCGTATGGACGATGTGATCTATGAGGAGTTCAAAGGAACCGGAAACATGGAGCTTCATTTGGATCGCAAGCTGGCCGAGCGCAGAATTTTCCCGGCGATCGATATCCGCCGTTCGGGTACGCGCCGCGAAGAGCTTCTGCTCACCAAAGAAGAGCTGGATAAGCTGTGGATGATCCGGAAGAACATGAATGAAACAAATGAGTTTGTAGACTCCTTTATTAAAAAGTTGGCAGATACAAAAACAAACGAAGAATTTTTGCAAACCCTTGAGTCAAAGCAACAGGGCAGAGGGAAAGCAGCTAGCACGACGGTGAGTTCATGATGACTCACCGTCATTTTTTTTGTGGCGTTGGCATACCGTTAGGAAGGGAGCTGGAAAAAAAGGAGGAGATGCTTCGTGGAGTACGTGCAAGTTAGCGCTCCGGTGGAGTCACAGATGGAAGCGAAAAAAGCTGTCGTGGAGCAGGCGCTATTTCAAGCGTTTAATCCCTATGCCAGTCTGGCTGCACCTGCACCAGCAACGAAAGGAAATTCAGTGATGTACGCTGTTCGGCAAGGAGATACACTATCCGGTATTGCCCAGCGCTACGGTCTTTCTTTAAAAAATCTGGTAGAGGCTAATGGCCTTACGAATCCCCATCTGTTAAGTGTGGGCATGAAGCTAATCATCAAGCGTGATGAAGTCGGACATATGGTGAAACGCGGAGAAACACTGGATTACATAGCAAGGCGGTACGGTGTAAGTCGGGAATCGTTAATCGAACGAAATCCACTGCTAAAATGGCTGTCGGACAACCTGTATGTAGGGCAGGTCGTGTACGTCCCCATCGCTAAAGGCAATCCGATGTTGGGGAATGATCCTCAGCAGAAGCGAAGTGCCGTTCAAGCGGCAAGTCGGCAAGTCATTACAAGGATTCGCGGCGGTCTAAGTTGGCCTGTCAGAGAAGCAACGCTTACAAGCGGATTTGGGGCGCGTTGGGGAAAAGAACACAAGGGTGTGGATCTGTGGAATGAACAGGAATCAAAAACCCCGATTTTGGCAGCGAGGGCAGGAGTTGTTGTGGAGGCAGGCGCCAACCGATCAGGGTATGGGCGGATGGTCGTGATTGATCACGGAGATGGCTTGCAAACCTTTTATGCTCATATGCGTCTCTTGCTCGTGTCACCTGGTCAAACCGTAGATGCGGGTGAGATATTGGGATACATGGGGCAAACGGGTAACTCTACGGGCTACCATTTGCACTTTGAAGTGCGCCAGGATGATGTGCCGATCAATCCACTTCCCTATCTTGGCAGGTAACCCTATACAATTTACATTGCTTTTTCAATGCGATACAATGGGCAAAGCAAAGAAGCGAGGCGATTTTCCCATGTATTTAGTTTACGCAGATGAAAAAGGCAATGTATACGACCACCCAGGTCTTTTTGCAGTGGCTCGTAACGGAGATATATTGACAGAAATTCTGGAAGAAGAACTGATCCCGCTCCCGGAAGGATCGACGTTGGTCAGTTTGCCGGACACCGAGCCGATCGGAATGGACCCTGACACAGGTGAAATGGTCAAGTTGGATGGCTGTACAGCAGTAGGCGCACTTGTGCCACAAGGAATTACAAGGCTATTGCTGCCAGGCTACGTGAAAACGAACAAGGAAAGCAAGCTGCCGTTGTTTGGGTATTCCGCAGTCGTTTGGAAGGATAACCGTTTCTGGGTAACGGGTCGGGCTAGTGACGATATCTACAAATGGGACCCGTTGAATTTCCCGATGGATGAACTGCGCCAGCGAGTGGCAAAGACGTTGGAGACGTTTCCGCAAAACCGCATTTTGAACCACTTGTCTCACTGTGCGTTGGAGTACGAATGCTTGACGGCCTCCAATAACTTTTTCAACCGCTGGGAAGGCAGCTTGCCTGTTTCCTATACCTGTAATGCCGGTTGCTACGGCTGTATTTCCGAGCAACCAGATGACAGTGGATTCCCTTCTCCACAGACGCGGATGAATTTCAAGCCGACAGAGGACGAGCTGGTGGAAGTCATGCTGCACCACCTGAAGTCACCGGAGAGCATCATCAGCTTCGGACAGGGCTGTGAGGGTGAGCCTTCTACGATGGCTTCCATCATTGTTCCTGCCATGCGTCGTGTACGGGAAACGACAGATATGGGCTTTATCAACATTAATACGAATGCGGGCTTGACGGATCATATCAAAGGCATTGTCGATGCCGGGCTTGATCTGATGCGCGTAAGTATTATCAGTGCGATTGACGAACACTATAATGCCTACTACCGCCCGCGCAACTACACGTTGGAAAATGTAGCGCGTTCTGCTGAGTACGCTGCATCCAAGGGTGTGTATACGTCGATTAACTACTTGTGCTTCCCTGGCGTGTTTGACCGCGAAGAGGAAATGGAAGCGATGATCGAGTTCATCCGCAGAACAGGCATTAAGCTGATTCAGCTGCGGAATCTGAATATCGATCCAGAGAGTTATCTGGCGATGATTCCAAAAGCGCAAGGCGAAGTATTCGGCATGAAGCAAGCCATCGAAATTTATCAGCAGGAGCTGCCAGATGTCGTAATCGGCTCGTTTACACATATTCCTCCAGATCAACTCCAGCGTAGGAAAAACATGGCGTAATCGGCCAACCAGTTGCATTTCGGCAGTGTTTCATGCTACTATCTGATATGTGTTTATATACTCTGTTTCGGCAAACGATTCAGGGCGGAAAGAGGTGTAGAAGAGATGAAACAAAACATTCATCCTAAGTACAACGTAGTAACCGTTAGCTGCGCATGTGGTAACGAATTTGAATCCGGTTCCGTGAAACAAGTGCTGAAAGTGGAGATCTGCTCCAACTGCCATCCTTTCTTCACAGGAAAACAAAAATTCGTTGATGCAGGCGGCCGTGTAGACCGTTTCAAACGCAAATACAATCTGTAATAATCAGAATGTATGGGAACAACCAGGTAGAGCAATCTGCCTGGTTTTGTCTTTTTCTGGCACTGATTTTTTCGGGAGGACAAACGATGACTGCTATAGTCTGGTTCCGTCGGGATCTGCGCTTGCACGACCATGCTGCTCTGCACGCAGCTAGGCTCACAGGTGATCCGATTATTCCTGTTTATATCGTGGAAGATTCGCTTTGTCGTTCTGCGGCTGTAGGAGATAAGCGACTGCATGCGCATTTTGCCGCGATAGCTGCACTCGGCGACGCTTTGGCTCAACTGGGAGGACGCCTCTTGATACGCCACGGCAACCCACAGCAAGTGCTTTGTCAATTAGCGCAAGAGACGGGTGCAAATAAGCTGTTTTTCAATCGTGATTATGCGCCAGAGGCTCGCAAGCGAGACGAGCTCGTGTCAGAAGTGTTGAGCAGTCAGGGCGTGCTTGTACATACATGCAAGGATCTGATTTTGCATGAGCCCGGGGAAATTATGACGAAGCAGCGGACACCGTATGCCGTTTTTACGCCTTATCGCCGCGTTTGGCAGACGCTCCCAAAAGACCGACCGTTCCCTCAGCCGACAAGATGGAATCTATTTGATCGGTTGAAGGAGTTGGCGAGTGAGCCTGTTCCAACTGTAGAGGCGTTTGGACGAAAACGACCGATCGGCCCCGAGTGGGAAATGGAACAGTTCGGGGAGCTGGCGGCACGTAAACGATTGCAGCAATTTTTAGATGGTGACATTTATACGTATAGAGAACAACGCGACATGCCAGGGGTGAACGCGACCTCCCGGCTGTCATTTGCCCTAAACGCAGGTACTCTGTCTATACGGACGGTGTATCATAATGTACAGGAAGTGCTTGCTTCCGCGCGGGGTGAACAGGTTCCCTCGATCGAAGCTTTTCTTACGGAACTCATATGGAGAGAATTTTATCAGCAGGTGCTTTATTTCCATCCACACACGACTGACCATGCCTACCTGCCACAATTTGAGAAGGTAGCTTGGGAAAACAGGAAGGACCTATTTACCCGTTGGTGTCATGGGGAGACGGGCTACCCGATTGTCGACGCTGCCATGAAGCAGTTGAATGAGACGGGATGGATGCACAATCGGCTGCGGATGATTACTGCCTCTTTTTTGACAAAGGATTTGCTTGTGGATTGGCGTTGGGGAATGGCCTACTTCGCACAGCAGTTGGTCGATTTCGATGAAGCAGCAAACATCGGGGGCTGGCAGTGGAGTGCTTCGACTGGTACCGATGCGCAGCCGTATTTTCGGATTTTTAATCCTGTCACACAAGGGGAAAAGTTTGATCCAGACGGGGGTTTCGTCAAAAAATATCTTCCCGTTTTGCGTGAAGTACCTCTACAATATATTCATAAACCGTGGGACATGCCGGAGCAAATCCAAGAGCAAGCAGGCTGTAAGATTGGCTTCGACTACCCGATTCCTTGTGTGGACCATGCACAAAGAAGAAAGCTGGCCATGGCCTTGTTTCAGGAGGCAAAAGACCGCCATGCAAAGACTGAGTAACAACTTTTAGGCAAAGGGAGATAGAGACGTGGCACAACTATATTTTCGGTATGGAGCGATGAACGCTTCCAAATCCATTCAATTATTGACCGTTGCCCACAACTATGAGCAATCGGGGAAAAAAGTAGTAGTGTTTACTCCAGCAGTTGATGATCGTTATGGCGTGGGAAAAGTTGCTTCGCGTGTTGGGATTAGCCGGGAAGCAATTCCGATTAGCGAAGAGACCGATCTGTATCAAATTGTAGAGGCAGAGTCAGTCAAGCCGCATTGCGTGCTGGTTGACGAGGCTCAGTTCATCAGCCGCCACCATGTGGATCAGCTCGTCAGGATTGTAGACAAGCTGGGAATCCCTGTAATCGTCTATGGCTTGTTGAAAAACTTCAAGAATGAGCTCTTCCCTGGCAGTGCCGCCCTGTTGTGCGAGGCTGACAAGGTCGAAGAGATCAAAACCGTTTGTGTTTATTGCAATAAAAAGGCGACACATATTCTCAAGTTCAAAAATGGACAACCCGTCTACTCTGGGGAGACGATTGAAATTGCTGGAAATGATACGTACAGCAGCGTCTGTCGCAAGCATTACTATACGCCACCAGTTGCCGAATAAAGAAAGCATAAGCCACCCCCTGTTTGTCCCGTGCATGAGCCCAAGAGGCGATGCGCAGACTAAGCAAAACAGGAGGTGGCTTTTTCATGCGGACACAGCCTATTTGGCGAAGCTCGTTGGTCATTCTGGGCTTGGTGGCATTCACTTCTGCCCTCACCGCCGGCTGCGGAGGAAATACAGCTAAGCAACAGGGCTATAGTACGGATATGAGGAATACGCAGCACAATATGAAGGTCAGAGGGGATCAAAGCGGCAATACGCTGCAAGGTCGTACTCCTGTTGCTGCAGATCGAGACCCGCTAATGGGGCGAAATCAAAATCCGAATATGGTTACCGGTCAAACGAATGTGCGCAATACGCCAGTCGAAGTAACCAATATGGAGAGGATGGCCATGTCGGTGAAAGGTGTAGAAAATGCTCGCATCACACTCAGCGATGCCAATGCATATGTTACTCTTGACCTTGTGCATAACATCACTGCGAATCAAGCGCGTACCATCGAGCAGCAGGTCATTTCGCTTCTTCGTGAAAGAATTCCAAACTATGATTTTCACTTAACCTCGCATGACGGTTACCATCGCTGATAGGTGAGCAGGACGTATGTAGCAAGGCTCGGCATAGCCGGGCCTGTTTGGCATCGGTAAAACATTTCCAGTAATAATGCACTTTGACTTCTTACGCCTTTCCTCCTATAATTTATCTGTTATAACCGTTTTTATGGTAGATAGCATTTTATCGCAATTCATATCTAACATACATGCTACCAAGGCTTCGCCTGCGCCAAAAGGCTATTATTCTTTGCGATGGGGTGAAATAAAAATGTTTACACGCTTATCTGCAGTCGAAGAGCGTTTTGAAGAAGTAACGAATCTCCTATGTGACCCCGACGTCATTAGTGATACAAAACGCTTGCGTGAACTGTCTAAGGAACAATCTTCGTTGGAAGAGACGGTAACGACATACCGTGAATATAAATCAGTGGTGAGTCAAATCGACGACGCGAAAGCGATGCTGGAAGAGAAACTGGATGACGAGATGCGTGAAATGGTCAAGCTCGAACTCAGTGAATTGTCAGCACGCAAGGAACAACTGGAAGATCGCTTGAAGATCCTCTTGCTTCCAAAAGACCCGAACGATGAGAAAAACGTGATTGTGGAAATCCGCGGTGCTGCGGGCGGCGATGAAGCTGCACTGTTTGCAGCGGTGCTTTTCCGGATGTACACACGTTTTGCGGAGCGCAACGCTTTTAAAATTGAAGTGCTGGAGGCAAGCCCAACCGATATCGGCGGATACAAGGAAATTGTCTTCTCGCTGTCTGGTCGCGGTGCTTATAGCAAAATGAAATTCGAAAGCGGCGCGCATCGTGTGCAACGAATCCCGGCTACTGAGTCCGGTGGACGCATCCATACTTCTACTGCGACTGTACTGGTTCTGCCAGAAGCAGAAGACGTGGAAGTGGAAGTACACGAAAAAGATATCCGCATCGATACGTTCTGCTCAAGTGGTGCGGGCGGTCAGAGCGTTAACACGACCAAGTCAGCGGTTCGCGTAACGCATATTCCTACAGGGATCATGGTTTCTTGTCAGGACGAGAAATCCCAGCATTCCAACAAAGACAAGGCGCTGCGTGTATTGCGCGCACGTCTGTATGATTTCTATATGCAACAACAAAATGCGGAAGCAGATGCTACGCGCAAAAGCTTGGTGGGTACTGGTGACCGAAGCGAGCGCATCCGCACGTACAACTATCCACAAAGCCGCGTGACCGACCACCGCATCGGTCTGACCTTGCACCGACTGGAATCGGTATTGGAAGGCGAATTGGATGAAGTGATCGACAACCTGATCATGCATGAACAAACGGAGCTTTTGAAAAGCCATGCACACTCAGCTTGATTGGTCTGATGTCACGACGATTCGAGAAGCCCTATTACGGGCTTCTTCCTTTTTGCGGGAAAAAGGGACAAAAGATCCTTTGTTCGAAGCGGAGCTCATGATTCGTCATTGTCTCGACTGGGATCGGACGCGCTTTTTAATGGCAATGCCGGATTCAATCGATCCAAAAACATTGGTGAAGCTGGACGGACTGTGCGTGCGCCGGGCGAATAACGAGCCATTGCAATACATGTTTGGCGAACAGGAGTTTTACGGGCGTCCTTTTACGGTGCGACCAGGTGTGTTGATCCCGAGACCGGAAACGGAAATACTGGTGGAGCGAGTGATGGCAGCTACTGCAAATCTCTGGCCTGAGCGGGAAGAACTAGCGGTGGTGGATATCGGAACAGGGAGCGGAGCCATCTGCATTACGCTCGCGTTAGAAAAACCGCAATGGCGCGTGACTACGGTGGACCTGTCTCCTGAGGCAACGGCAATCGCTAGGGAAAATGCAAGTCGTCTTGGTGCAGATGTCCGCTTTCTACAAGGGGATTTGGTGCAACCGCTTTTGGAAGCAGGCGAAAAGGTAGACATTCTCGTGTCCAATCCACCATATATCCCGAGTCGCGATGTCGAGGAGCTGGACGATGAAGTGCGCGTACATGAACCTCGCTTGGCTTTGGATGGCGGCGAAGATGGTCTGGATTGCTATCATCGACTGTGTGAGGCGCTGCCGAATCTATTGAAAGAAAGAGCGGTCGTAGCGTTTGAGGTAGGCATTTATCAGGCTGGAGATGTAGCAGAATTGATGAAAGCATCTGGTGTCATGGATGAGGTGGAGATTGTTCCAGATTTGGCGGGGATCGAGCGAGTTGTTATCGGAGTGAGACGATAGCGCTGACTCGTCTCGCCTTTTTTATATAGGGAATGAATGTTTGAAATCGTGTGAATCCGTCCATACTGATTGCTAAAGAGAGAAGATCAGTATAGAGGGAGACGGATAACGATGAAACGGATGTTGTTAATGGCATTTAGCCTGTTTATGCTTATGATGAGCTGGGAGGGGCAGCTTACTTCGGCCAATGTGTTGGATAATGGGCCGATCCCTCAAGAATCCGTTCGCTTGCGCATTATTGCGAACAGCGATTCTGTCCAAGATCAATGGTTAAAGCGCGAAGTCAGAGATGCGATTATCGCTCAAATGAATACGTGGGCGGACGATATCAAGACTTTGGAGGAAGCAGAGCAAGTCATTCAATCACAATTGCCCGTCCTTCAACAGGTCGTAGACAAGACGATCAAGGAACGCGGATTTTCGTACAAAGCTGTAGTGGATTTTGGCGAAGTCCCTTTTCCGACGAAGCTGTATGGCTCCTATGTGTATCCTGCGGGTAATTACCGAGCAGTCCGTGTACAAATTGGAGAGGCAAAAGGTCAAAACTGGTGGTGTGTCCTGTTCCCGCCGCTCTGCTTTATTGACATGTCCAATGGCGACGCTGTAAAAGCCGAGCCAACTCCAGAGCCTGAAGAATCTGAACAAACGACAGCAGCTGTATCCGAGGAAGAGGAAGACTTCGATCGATTTGAAAGAAAGCAAGTAGCGGTCGTACCCCTAGAAGAGAACGAAGTAGGGCTACATTCCGAATCAAATAAGGTGGACGCTGAGCAAACAGAAGTAGAGGTAGACGAGTCCGTAGAGGTAGAAAAAGTAGAAGAAGTAACTGCCTCTGCTCCTGAAGTAGAAGTGAGATTTTACTTATGGGAAAAAATCGAGAGCTGGCTCTCTTAAGCTGGACATAAAAAACGACACCCGCCATACGTGCAGGTGTCGTTTTGAATTGCTACGATTACTTTTTGAACAAAGCCTCACGAACCTCAGGCTTCAACAGACCTTGGTAACGATGAGCAGGGATCGAGAATTCTGGCATTCCTGCTGCATAAGCGGCAATTTCGTATTGACCAAAATGAATGACCAGGTTGCCGTCATTAAAGGAGAAGCCTTGATCCTCTCTGATGCCTTCGAATGCATCGTAAGGGTTAAAGCCATCCGCCTCGGTCTTTGCTTTGATTTGTTGCGAAATGATTTGATTGAGAATGGTACGGTAGTCATAGCCAGGCTGGAACAGGTCAGCCAGCTTCAGCTCTTTTGCCTTGGCCTGATTATCGATGGTGTAATACGTAACATCCGTCATGCCATGTGCTCCGCCCGTATAAATGTATGTTTGTACGGAGAAAGAAACGAGTTTCCCAGCATTGTGTACCTCATAGGAGATGTCGAGTGCGTGAGGGCGTGGCTCCCATCCGTGTTTTTTCGCTTCTGCCGCATCTTCTTTGCCGGCTTTTTGTCCTTCCGCCAAGCCTGTTTGCGCTTCTTTCAGCAGAGTAGCGTTTAGTTTTGCTTCAAAAGCTTTATCCTTCATCCCGCTAATCACTGGGATGGATACTTTACCTTGAAATTCTTTCGTATCGACCGTAATGGTTTTTGGTGTGAACACGACACTGTTAGCTTGTGGCTTTGGCGCTTGTACAGCAGGCTTTGTGGAGGCTGCAGGTGAAGCAGGTGAAGCAGGTGCTGCAAATACTGGAGCAGCGACGGCTGTTACCAATACAGCTGTGCCAAGCAGGCTGGAAGCTAAGGATTTAAAAGATGACATATCATTCACGGTCCTTTCGATAAAGGGAAAGTTATTGTTTTGTTTTCGTGTTCATTCTACTACAAGGCAAAGACGGATGAAGTTAAAAAAAGGTAACAATCTTCTCTTTTCCACGCTGTTCAGAAAAGTTATTCACAAGTTACCCACAGCCTGTTGAAAACTTTTTAGTGCACATCTATACTTAAGGCACTCCTTACAAAGAAACGAGCTAGAGAAAGGATTTTTTAACGATGGAAATGAATTTTGTGACAAAAGTCTGGTCTGTGGATAACGATGTGGAAAATCAGCATAGTTGTGCACAGATTGTGGATGCGGCCCGTTTTCTTCGAGAAGGGGAAGTTGTCGCGTTTCCCACAGAGACGGTTTACGGCTTGGGAGCGAATGCATTATCAGATGAAGCAGTGGAAAAAATATTTACAGCAAAAGGCAGACCCAGCGATAATCCGCTGATTGTACATATTGGAGCGTGGGACCAGTTGTCCACAGTAGCAAGTGAGGTTCCGGAGAAAGGGAAAAAGCTGATGGAGGCGTTTTGGCCTGGACCCTTGACGGTGATTTTGCCAAAAACGGATCAGGTAGCTTCGCTGGTAACGGCAGGATTGGATTCAGTCGGGGTTCGCATGCCTGATCATCCGATTGCCTTGGCTTTGATCAAGGAAGCGGGGGTACCGATTGCAGCTCCGAGCGCCAATCGTTCTGGACGTCCGAGTCCAACGACCGCGGCGCATGTATTGGCTGACTTGGATGGACGCGTAGCAGGAGTAGTCGATGGTGGGGCAACAGGTGTTGGGGTAGAGTCTACTGTTATTGATGTGACGCAGGACCCGCCCATGATTCTACGCCCAGGCGGCATCACACGGGAGCAAATGGAACCAGTGATTGGCTACGTGGAGCTCGATCCATCTTTTCAAGTGGGAGCAGCCGAGGCACCGCGCTCTCCAGGGATGAAATATACGCATTACGCTCCTGAAGGAGAAATGTGGTTAGTATCAGGAGAGAGTGAAAAAGTTCGGGCGAAAATGGAAGACATGCTGCAACAGGCGAAGCAGCACAGTCAAAAAACGGGTGTGCTGGCAACGGAAGAAACAGCTCCGTTTTGGCAAAGCCACGCGGCGGCAGATGTTGTTCTTGTAGTCGGATCACAAGCAGATCTGGAAGTGGTTGCCCAACAGCTTTATGCTGTGCTGCGAGAATTCGACGATCAAGCAGTACAGTATATTGTCGGTGAGACTTTCCCGCGAAACGGGTTGGGTATGGCCGTGATGAATCGCTTGGAAAAGGCTGCTGGAGGCCGAGTCTTGTCCGTGTAAACCTGTCCTAAACTCCCCCTTGTCCGCATAAGGTGAAGAGACGGGAGGGGAGCTGCTTGGACCAGGTGTTATTCCAATGGGGGCAATTTTTGACGTTGCTCATTATTGCTTTCGCCTTAAGTATGGATGCCTTTTCGTTGGGAATTGGCGTAGGAATGGTCGGGATTCGGTTACGAGAGATTATCAAAGTAAGTATCACCATCGGACTGTTTCATATTATGATGCCGATCATCGGGATTGTCGTTGGAGCGTACTTGTCCGATTTGGTTGGAGATATAGCCGTATTTATTGGCGGCGGTGTCCTGATGATCATCGGCTTGCATATGCTATGGAATGGCTTCGTTCAAGGGGATCAAAAAAGTGTATTGAAGACAAAAGGTTTCGGACTGATGCTCTTTGCTTTAAGTGTCAGCCTGGATGCTTTCACCGTCGGTTTCTCGTTCGGCTTGATCGAGGTCAATAGAATTTTGGCCATCTCCCTTTTTGGAATAATGGGTGCCACCATGTCCTACTTCGGTTTATTGTTAGGCAGGAGTGTGGGAGGGTGGCTTGGGGATTATAGCGAATTAGTAGGTGGACTTATTTTGTTTGGTTTTGGGTTAAAATTTATGATATAACCGACTAATTAATAGGAGAGGAGGAACGATACGTGAAACGGATACTTTTCGTCTGTACAGGAAATACGTGCCGAAGCCCAATGGCAGAAGCGATGTTCCGTTCGAAGACAGACGGGCAGGGACTTGAGATACGCTCAGCTGGCGTGGCGGCATTTGCCGGTCAGGATGCCTCCTTGCACGCCAAACAAGTATTAGAAGAACGAGGAATTGCCCACGACCATAAATCCAGCAAGGTAGACGAAGGGTTGATTGAATGGTCTGATGTCATTTTGACGATGACGCACGGTCACAAGCGCGCGATCTTGACGTATTTCCCCTCAGCGGCTGAAAAGGTGCATACCCTGCAGGAGTTCGTAGGGGTAGAAGGTTTTAGTGATATTGCTGATCCGTATGGGGGATCACTGATGGATTATCGCAGGTGTGCCGAAGAAATCGAAGAGTCACTGGAGAGGCTCTCCATGATGCTCAAGGACCCAGGTCTTCGTAAATCAGCGGATGAATAGGGTGCTGGTGTATAGCCAGGGCCTTGTTTTTTGTGAGAGTACGAACGATTTTTTAGTGATTTGATAAAAATGTTCACTTTTTACTTGTTGTTTTTTGATGTATACTAGACAAAGATTATGAGACAAGCGAGGGATGACAGATGAAAGTAGCACTTGCTGCTGATCACGGTGGATACAAGCTAAAAGAGGAGATCAAGACTCTGCTGGCCTCCATGAACATCCAGACGGAAGACTTCGGCTGCACCTGCGAGGAATCGGTTGATTATCCCGATTATGCTTTGCCAGTAGCGGAAAAGGTGGCAGCTGGGGAGTTTGATCGAGGCATTCTCGTTTGCGGAACAGGTATCGGTATGTCGATCGCAGCCAACAAGGTTCCAGGCATCCGTTGTGCACTTGTGCATGATACGTTTTCTGCACGCGCTACCCGTGAGCATAACAACACCAATGTGTTGGCGATGGGTGAGCGGGTCATTGGACCGGGTCTTGCGCTTGATATCGTGAAAATTTGGTTGGAAACAGAGTTTCAAGGTGGTCGTCACGAGCGCCGTGTGGAAAAGATTTCCCAAATTGAAGCGAAGCATGCGGGAGTGAAGTAAGTGGATTTATCCGCTATCGAAAAACAAATCAGTGACATTGTCGAAGAAGTAGCCGATATGGCAGAGCTGAAAGCTGGACAACTCATGGTGATTGGGTGTAGTACCAGCGAGGTGCTCGGGGAGCATATCGGTAAAGCTGGCAGCCAAGATGTAGCGAAAGCTCTGTATCGTGGGATTCAATCTGTTGTAGAGAAGCGCGGCCTTGCTGTTGCCTTTCAATGTTGTGAACATTTGAACAGGGCTCTGGTCGTCGAGCATGATGTTGCATTACGATACGGACTGGAAGAAGTCTCGGTTGTTCCCGTTCCGACTGCTGGTGGCTCTATGGCTGCGCATGCATTTACTCAGTTCACGGATGCAGTCGTTGTGGAGCATATTCGCGCGCAAGCAGGCATTGATATCGGCCATACGCTAATCGGCATGCATCTGAAGCATGTGGCAGTACCGGTGCGTCCGACACAGCGTCTCGTTGGACAAGCCCATGTTACGGCAGCGCGTACGCGCGCCAAGCTGATTGGCGGACCGCGTGCCGTGTATGAGAAGACACCACCGAATGAAAGCTGCACGTAAAAAGAATGTGGGACAAGCCCACTTTATGATCACGAACTTTTAAGGAGGAGAAACTATTATGCTAGATTTTTTGCGTAATCAAGACCCACAGGTGATGGAAGCCATTCAACTGGAGCTCGGAAGACAACGCGACAAGATTGAGCTGATTGCTTCTGAAAACTTCGTAAGCCGCGCAGTTATGGAAGCAATGGGAACCGTTTTGACGAACAAATACGCAGAAGGATATCCAGGCCGCCGCTATTACGGTGGTTGCGAGTATGTGGATATCGTGGAAAACATCGCGCGCGACCGCGTAAAAGAAATTTTTGGCGCAGAGCATGCAAACGTACAACCACACTCCGGTGCTCAGGCGAACATGGCTGTATACTTCACAATTCTTCAGCCAGGCGACACTGTACTGGGAATGAATCTGTCCCACGGTGGTCACTTGACGCATGGTAGTGCAGTAAACTTCTCCGGTACTCTGTACAATTTCGTTGATTATGGTGTAGACGAAGATACTCACCTGATTAACTATGAAGTTGTTCGTGCAAAAGCATTGGAGCACAAGCCAAAACTGATCGTTTGTGGTGCGAGTGCGTATCCGCGTACGATTGATTTTGCTAAGTTCCGTGAGATCGCGGATGAAGTGGGCGCGTACTTCATGGTGGACATGGCGCACATCGCTGGTCTGGTTGCGGCAGGTCTGCATCCAAACCCAGTACCACACGCGCATTTCGTTACTTCTACGACGCACAAGACTCTGCGTGGACCACGTGGTGGTTTGATTTTGTGCAAGGAAGAGTTCGCGAAAGGCATCGACAAATCCGTGTTCCCAGGCGTTCAAGGTGGTCCGTTGATGCACGTGATCGCAGCAAAAGCGGTTGCTTTCGGCGAAAACCTGCAACCAGAGTTCAAGGATTACGCAGCTCGCATCATCAAGAATGCGCGTGCATTTGCGGAAAGCTTGACTGCTGAAGGTCTGACGCTTGTTTCCGGCGGAACGGATAACCACCTCGTATTGATTGATGTGAGCAAAATCGGCCTGACAGGTAAAGTGGCTGAGCATCTGTTGGACGAAGTAAGCATTACCACGAACAAAAATACCATTCCTTACGATACACAAAGTCCGTTTGTTACAAGCGGTGTGCGCATGGGTACGCCAGCAGTAACAAGCCGCGGTTTTGATGAGGAAGCGATGAAGGAAGTAGCGGCGATTATCGCTCTGACATTGAAAAATCCAGAGGATGCTGCGAAGCACGAAGAAGCACGTCAACGTGTGGCAGCTTTGTGCCAACGTTTCCCTATGTACGAAGGCTTGAATATCTAATCAAGGCAACGAGAAGCAGACCCAGTGGAAATTTTCCTATACGGGTCTGCTTTTTTTCCACTTCCCGGCAGTTGATAGGGATCGAGGACGCGAAAAAGTACGAAGATTAGGCAAATTGACGGAGCCACTCTCACCAGCTATTATAGAAAGGATGTATTGATAGGGAAACGGAGGAAATGACATGAGCCGTGTATATGTGTTTGACCATCCGCTGATTCAGCATAAAGTTACGTATATTCGTGACAAGAATACAGGGACCAAGGAATTTCGCGAACTGGTAGATGAAGTGACTACTCTGATGGGCTATGAAATTACCCGTGATATGCCTTTGGAGCAGACCACCATCGAAACACCAGTGGCTACCTGTCAGTCGAATGTAATTGCTGGTAAAAAAGTAGGGTTGGTACCGATTCTGCGTGCTGGTCTTGGTATGGTTGATGGCCTGATGAGGCTGATTCCTGCTGCCAAAGTAGGACACGTAGGTCTTTACCGTGATCCGGAAACCCTGCAGCCTGTTGAGTATTATGTGAAGCTGCCATCCGATGTTGCTGAGCGTGAGTTGATCGTAACTGACCCAATGCTGGCGACTGGTGGTTCTGCTGTTGCCGCTCTTACTGCTTTGAAAAAACGTGGAGCAAAAAACTTGAAACTGATGTGCCTCATCGCTGCTCCAGAAGGTATTAAGCTGGTTCAGGACGAGCATCCTGATGTAGATATTTACGTAGCGGCTGTTGATGAATATTTAAACGACCATGGATACATCGTGCCAGGCTTGGGCGATGCGGGTGACCGCTTGTACGGCACGAAGTAGTCGGAGAGGGAAAAACGGATGAAAACTGTAAAAGTAATGACGGTATTCGGCACTCGTCCAGAAGCGATCAAAATGGCGCCACTTGTCCATGAATTGAACAAGTACAGCGGGCAGATCGAATCGGTCGTTTGCGTGACGGCCCAGCATCGTCAAATGCTCGATCAGGTTTTGGACATTTTTGATATTCAACCAGACATTGATTTGAACATCATGAAGGATCGCCAAACGCTGGTGGGTGTGACCACTCGCGCATTGGAGAGTCTGGATGAAACGATGAAGGAAGTAAAACCGGACATTGTCCTCGTACACGGGGATACGACAACCACTTTTGTTGCGAGTCTGGCTGCTTTTTACAATCAGGTAGCGATCGGACATGTGGAAGCGGGCTTGCGCACATGGGACAAGTACTCGCCGTTCCCGGAAGAGATGAACCGTCAGTTGACAGGTGTAATGGCTGACCTTCACTTCTCTCCGACCAATGGATCGGCTGACAATCTTCGTCGCGAAGCAAAGCCGGAAAAGGACATCTACGTGACAGGAAACACAGCGATTGACGCGCTGAAAACAACGGTTCGCGAGGATTACACGCATCCGGTGCTTGATCGCGTAGCTGGTCAGAAGCTGGTGCTGATGACGGCACACCGCCGCGAAAATTTGGGCGAGCCGATGCGCCGTATTTTCCGTGCAGTTCGAAGACTGGTGGACGAGCATCCGGAGATTGCTGTTGTGTATCCGGTTCACTTGAATCCTGCTGTACAAGAAGTAGCGCAGGAGATTCTCGGAAACCACGATCGCATTTCGTTGATCGAACCATTGGATGCCCTTGATTTCCACAACTTCGCTCGTCGTGCCCATCTCATCCTGACCGATTCTGGCGGGGTGCAGGAGGAAGCGCCGTCTCTTGGCGTACCAGTCCTGGTTCTGCGCGATACGACAGAACGTCCTGAGGGGATTGAAGCAGGCACGTTGAAGCTCGTGGGAACTGACGAAGAGCAAGTTTATGCAATGGCAAAAGAATTGCTGACCAACCAAGCGGCTTACGATGCAATGGCGCACGCTGTCAACCCGTACGGGGATGGCGAGGCTTCCCGACGTATCGTAGAAGCAATCCTCTATCATTTTGGTTTGCGAGCTGAACAACCAGAGCCTTTCCAACCAGGTCAGTAACATACAGCTAGGAAAACCCGCCAGGTACCGTTCGTCAAAACTGGGCGGGTTTCTTGTTGTAGAGGGATATTTTGGTTTTCGATGACTGACGATTTGGTATGTTTTTCTAATAGAGAATCGAGAGAATTGGCGAAACTATCCATGACCTTTTGCGTCTAATATTTAGTTGCTTGGCTTAGAGGGTAGAAAGACAGAGTTTGGAATACGGAGAGGAGTTACCAACATGAGAGCGCAAAGGATAGTGACGCTGCTCACGGCCACGACTATGGCCTGGGGAGCTTTTGTTCCGTTTGTGCCGTTTGCGACCAATGTCGCACACGCCAGAGCGGAGACCAGTGCATTGAATATGATGTGGCAAACCCCAATTGGTGAGGGGACCACTTTGCAGAAATATACGAAATCATTTGCCAATCAAGTAGTCACGATCATGGTGACCAAGGTTGATCTGAACAATCCTTACGTTGAGGTAAAACCAGTATACGGAACGAAAGGCAAGCTGACAGACAGGCAGACGGTTACACAAATGGCGCGTGAAACAGGAGCTGTATCAGCAATCAATGCCGACTTTTTTAACATGTCGAAGCGAGGAGCGCCGTTTGGCATTGTCATGAAAGACGATGAACTCATTTCTTCCATGGGCTTGGTCTCCTACTGGTACGCCCTAGGCTTGACGGGAGACAAGATGGCCATCGTCGATAAGTTTGGTTTTGGCGGCAAGGTTACTGCTCCTAATGGTGCTACCTATTCGATTCAGGGAGTTAACAAGGAAGAGTACAACCCAAGTGAAGGACGAAAGAGTCACCAGAACCAACTGAACGTCTATACCCCTTCCTTTGGCAAAAACAGCTTGGGGACGATATCGGGCTATAAAGATGTCGTCGAGATTCTGTTTGTTGACAACGTAGCCAAAGAAGTTCGTGTGAATCAACCTGGCGTATACATACCTTACAACGGCTATGTCCTTTGGGGACATGGAGCAGCAGGAGCATTTCTCAAACAAAACTTCCCAGTAGGCGCTACTGCGACAGTTGAGTATCAAACGACACCGCAAACCCTCGACTTGAAACATGCGGTGGGTGGCAATGTCATTTTGGTCGATCAAGGGAAAGCACTGTCATCCTTTCAAGCGGACAAGTCCATCACGAACAAAACGGCACGCACAGCGGTCGGTGTTTCTCAGGACGGAAAGACTTTGTACATGGTCACGATCGATGCGAGCCAAGGCGTTTATTTGGACGAGCTGGCAAAGATCATGGCGGAGCTCGGCTCTTATCGAGCTGTAAACTTTGACGGTGGTGGCTCTACGACCATGGCAGCTCGCATGCTGGGTGAGACACACGCGAATCTGGCGAATAAGCCGAGCGGCGGTGCTGAGCGTCGTGTGCCTACTGGACTGGCTGTATACAACACGGCACCTGCTGGAGAATTGAGAGGCTTCCAAATCGATGTACCGTCAGATGTGCTTATCGGACAAACCATCACGCTCAGCGCATCCAAAGGATATGACGTTCATTACCAGCCGTATGCGATCAATGCAGGCGATGTGAGTTGGGATGGTAGTCAGTCCGAAGCGGGAACCGTAAATGGCAAGCAATTCACACCAGCTCGATCCGGCAAGATCACATTGACTGCGCGATTGGGCAATGTGACGCAAAATAAAGATATTCAAGTGATTTCCGGCAACGATGTGCAGCAAATCATCGTTTCGCCGAATCCGATCACGATTGCACCGGGACAATCCCTTAATCTCGATGTCAAAATCAAAACGAAAAAGGGCTCTACCGTACAAGCGACTCCACTTAGCGTAAAAGCGAGTGTCGATTCTTCTGTAGCGACGATTAACGACAATCTGCAACTGGTAGCAGGCAATGAGCCGGGCAACGGAAACCTGACCATTACATATGATGGCGTGTCGACAACCGTACCATTTGCTGTCGGACAATTTGAGCAGCCATGGCTCACCTTCGATAATCAGGTTGGCATGTACCATGCGGCAAATCCATCCAGCATCAGTTCCGCTGGTTCGTTCGCGCTCGTTTCCGATCAGACATTCCGCACGAAGAAGGCAGCGAAGCTGGTGTACAACTTCTCTGGAGCGCCAGCGAACAACATGCGGATTTCGTACGGCGTTCTGGGGGCAAAACCTGTGACCATCCCTGGCAAACCGCTCGGATTGGGCTTGTGGGTCAATGGTGACAACAGCGGACATTGGCTCCGTGCAGAAGTAGTCGATGCAAACGGCAAGCCGGTCTACGTCGATCTGGCAAAAGAGATCAATTGGACAGGCTGGAAACAGGTTAAAGGATACTTCCCGAGCAATGTTGCGTATCCGTTGCAGCTGAAGAGTGTGTATGTCGTTGACCAAGCCAATGATGGCATTACACACGATAAAGGAACACTGTACATCGACGAATTCTCGCTCCTCTTGGGCAACCAAACAGGTCAACCGAGCGATGTAGCCGTTGTCCCTGAACTGCCAGGCAGCATGTCCCTCGGGGCGGAGCTCGATCTCCATTATTCCCTTGCAAATACTGCACCTTACCTGGATAGTGCGCTGATTGATGTGGAGTCGATCGTGACCCAGCCGATGCCAGGATATGTGCCTGCTGATTATTCGTTTACGATTAAGCCGGGCGAACTAAAAGCAGGACAAGAGGACGCGATTTCTACTTCGTCGATTCAGTTGACCTTGGCACCGAAGCAATGGCTCGCTGGAAAAGGCGTTGGACTCCTGTACGTAAACGAAGTGAACAATACTTTGGATCCGCTGCTGGGAACGATGAATGCTCAAGGTCAATGGGTATATGAAGTCAATAGCTACGGCAAGTACATTCCGTACTACCTGGACAATGCAGGCACGAGCAACGCTGGATTTACAGATATCACAAAGCATCCGGCCAAGGCAGAAATCACCTATATGGCGGAAAAGGGTTACGTGAAGGGGTTAACGGAGACGACGTTCGGCCCAGAGGTTTCCTTAACCAGAGCACAGTTCGTCACCTTGCTCGCGCGCACTTTTGAATGGGAGCTTCCATCCTCACCAAAGCTGAAATTCAAGGATAAGGTGCCTTCCTATGCGCAAGGTGCCGTACAGGTTGCCGTTTCCAAAGGCCTGGTGAAGGGGTATAACGATAATACTTTCCGTCCGGATCAGCCGGTGACTCGCGCAGAGGCCGCAGTCATTCTCGATCGTCTCGTGAATAAAAAGGGAGCGACGAAAAAGGTCTCCGATAAAGGAACCTGGCCATCCTGGGCATCTACATCCATCAACAACATGGTCGGACTCGGTCTGATTGATCCAGTCGGAGGAAATTATCAGCCGAATAAACCGACGACGAGAGCAGTGTGTGTCGTTGCACTGTATCGCATCTTGCATCAAGACCAATAAGCAGCATGAGGAAAGGTCAAGCTTCTCTGGCAAAGAGGAGCTTGGCCTTTTTCTTTTCCCAAGGCGAAGAAAAAAGCTTTGCCAAAATAGGTTAACCAATTTAAAATAACGGTTAACAAATATATGTTAACCAAGGTTGTGATTTGGTTGTTAAATAGTTATACAGAGCTCTCTGCCAAAAACAAGCAATACGTTTGGCATCCCTTCACCCAAATGAAAGACTACGTCGCACAGGATCCATTGATTATTGCAAGAGGAGAAGGGATCAAGCTGTTCGATGTGAACGGCAAGGCTTACTACGATGGTTTCTCTTCTGTGTGGTTGAATGTCCATGGCCACAACGTTCCCGAGCTGAATCAGGCGATCACGGAGCAGCTCGATCAGATTGCCCACTCTACCTTGCTTGGCATGGCAAACGTCCCATCTATTCTATTAGCGGAAAAGCTGATCCAACTCGCTCCAAAAGGACTGAGCAAAGTCTTTTACTCTGACAACGGGGCAACGGCGGTCGAAATCTCACTGAAAATGGCGTTCCAATACTGGCAAAATCGCGGGCAGACCGGCAAGCATTCGTTTATCACGATGAACAATGCCTATCACGGGGATACGATTGGAGCCACCAGTGTGGGAGCCATTCCTCTCTACCATCAGGTCTACAAACCGCTGCTCTTTTCTCCACATGTCATTCCATACCCTTACCCATACCGACAAGGCGGCGAAGATGCAGCCGTTCAGGCCACATTGGGCAGTCTGGAGAGTTTGCTTAAGGAAAGAGCTCATGAGATTGCGGCGATGATCGTGGAGCCTGTCGTGCAGGGAGCAAGCGGCATGATTATCATGCCGGACGGTTGTTTGAAAAAAATCGCGGAGCTGTTGCGCGCCTATGATGTATTGCTGATCGCAGACGAAGTAGCGACAGGATTTGGACGCACGGGCAAAATGTTTGCTTGTGAGCATGATGGGGTCGTACCAGACATCATGGCGGTTGCAAAAGGGCTCACGGGAGGGTATTTGCCAGTAGCGGCTACCTTAGTAACCGAGCAGATTTATAATGCTTTTTTCGCCGACTATGAGGAACAGAAAACCTTTTTCCACGGACATTCGTTCACGGGAAATCCACTTGGCTGTGCAGTTGCTCTTGCCAATCTGCGGCTGATGGAGGAGCGCGGAGTCGTTCAACAAGTAGCAAAAAAAGCAATTGACTTGGAACAATTGTTAAAGCCACTTCGCGACCTGCCTCATGTAGGGGAAATCCGGCAAAAAGGCTTGATGGCGGGAATTGAGCTGGTTCGGGATAAAGAGACCAAGGAGCCTTATCACTGGAATGAACGGATCGGTGTGCGTGTCTGTCAGATAGCGAGAGAAAAAGGGCTTCTGACACGACCGTTGGGCAACGTCATCGTTTTTATTCCACCGCTTGTATCTACAACCGAAGAATTAGCTGACATGGTTCGGATTTTGACGGAATCGATTCAGGACGTAACGACAGGTGATACGGAGGAGTGATAGATATGGCTGATCGCCCCTATACCGGATTGTTCATCACAGGAACAGATACAGGGGTAGGCAAAACAGTTGTGACTGCCGGAATCGCATCCGTGTTGCGTGAGACAGGAGTGGACATAGGGGTTTGGAAGCCAGTCCAGTCAGGAGCACGAGCACATGATGAGGGCAGTGACGCATGGCAATTGAGGTCGTGGAGCGGAGTTCCTGATGCGTGTGAGGAGATAGCCCCGCTCTGTTTTGAGGCACCGCTTACCCCTTTTCTGGCTGCGGAAGCAGAGGGGAAAAGCTTGACTATGGAGGACGTAATCGCTTGCGGGCGACCCCTGATGGAACGTTATCCGGCACTCCTTGTAGAAGGAGCAGGTGGTCTGATTGTTCCATTGACACCAACCGAAACGATGGCGGATCTTGCTGCTCGACTGAACCTGCCAATGCTCATTGTGGCGCGGGCTGGGCTCGGCACGATTAACCATACGCTCTTGTCCGTTTGGTATGCACGGGAACTCGGGATTGAGGTTGTAGGTGTCATCCTGAATCAAAACAACTCAGCTGGCGTCACCGATGAGAGTGTCAAAACAAACGCAAGCATGATTGAGAGTTATGGGGGAGTTCCCGTATGGGGCGTGCTTCCATGGATAGACCAACCGCTAGAGCGTAAGCAGTTGACACAGTTGATCCAAGAGTGTGTAGACATCGGGCAGTTGTGTCAGTGGAGCCATAAATAATAAGAAGGGGAGACGAGAAAATGAAGCAAAGCACTTGTCTGGATTGGAAGGGATACTCTCAAAAAGCGATGAACAAAGAAGGGTTTTCACAGGAAGAGGCAATGAAGGTACTGCAAGCGCCAGATGATGAGCTGCTGCTGGTCATGAACGAAGCTTTTCGCGTCAGAAAGCACTTTTTCGGAAAAAAAGTCAAACTGAACATGATCATTAACGCCAAGAGCGGCCTTTGCCCCGAGGACTGCGGTTACTGCTCGCAGTCGATTGTTTCGAACGCTCCCGTATCCAAGTATACGATGCTGGACAAGGAGACATTGCTCGCAGGTGCGCAAGAAGCCATGAATCGAAAAGCAGGTACATACTGTATTGTCGCCTCAGGTCGTGGTCCCACGGAAAAAGAGCTGGGCCAGGTCATCGAGGCAGTCAAAGAAATCCGCGAGACGATGCCGCTGAAAATTTGCGCGTGCTTAGGGATATTAAGCGACGAACAAGCAACGCGCCTAAAAGATTCAGGTGTTCACCGCTACAACCATAATCTCAACACGAGTCGCAATCATTACGAAGCGATTACTACGACACATACGTACGATCAACGTGTACAGACAGTCGATACCGCGAAAAGAGCAGGGATGTCGCCATGTGCAGGCGTGATCATCGGCATGGGGGAGAGCGATGAGGAGATCGTTGAAATGGCATTTGCCCTGCGCAATCTCGACGCAGATTCCATCCCGATCAATTTTTTAAATGCGATTCCCGGAACCCCGTTGGAGGATAAAGGACGCACTCCGGCAATGAAGGCTCTTCGTGTTCTCGCCTTGTTCCGATTTATTTGCCCAGATAAAGAAATTCGCGTTGCGGGTGGTCGCGAAGTGAATTTGCGCACCTTGCAGCCGCTTTCCTTGTATGCAGCCAACTCGTTGTTTGTTGGCGACTATTTGACGACGCCCGGGCAAGAAATCACGACAGATCACCAGATGATTGAAGACCTCGGGTTTGAAATCGAGCTGTGTGCGCTGTAGGACAGTAGGTCAGTTATGAATAAACGCTACACATGGCTGGAAGAAGAATACGATTCGTTGCGGAAACAATCGCTGGCAAGAGAATGGAGCACCGTAGAGTCAGCTAGTGATCGCGCAGGCACCTGGATTCAAGTCGAAGGGAAACCATTATTAAACCTGTCATCGAACAACTATTTGGGCTTGGCTCATGATCAACGAATCGTGGAAGCTGGCAAGAAGGCGGCAGAGGAGTGGGGGGCAGGAGGAACTGCCTCTCGTCTCGTCCATGGCAACTACGCGTTATATAACGAGCTGGAACAACAATTGGCGGCGTGGAAAGAGAGAGAAGGGGCGCTTGTCTTTGCAAACGGCTATCAGGCAAATACGGGGGTAATTGCAGCACTTGCCGGAAGAGGCGACGCTGTTTTTAGTGATCGGTTGAATCACGCCAGTATCGTCGATGGGATCGTGCTCAGTCGGGCGGAGCATTTTCGGTACAGACATAACGACATGGAGCATCTGGAATTTTTGCTGAAAAAGCACCAGGATGTAAGACGGAAGTGGATCGTCACGGACAGCATATTCTCCATGGACGGTGATAAGGCTCCCCTACTTGAATTAGTACAACTGCGAGATCGTTACGATGCCATGCTGATGGTTGACGAAGCCCATGCGGGAGGAGTGCGTGGTGAAGAAGGGCAGGGCTTGTGCCACGAACTGGGCATCGCCGGACAAGTCGATGTTTTGATGGGGACCTTTAGCAAGGCATTTGGTGTTTATGGGGCTTACGTATGTGCAGATGAGATCATCATTCGTTATTTGATGACAAAAGCGCGCTCGCTAGTGTATTCAACAGCCCTGCCCCCTGCTGTGATTGGCTCGAATCTGGCGGCATTGTCTTTGGTGCAAACAGAGTCTTGGCGAAGAAGAGCGGTGAAGCAGAATGCGCTCGTGTTTCGCCAATTGCTTCGCTCACGCGGGTTTACCGTAGACGAAGAAGATACGCCAATCATCCCGCTCACGTTAGGAGAGAATGAATGGACTTTGCAGTTTAGCAAAAGACTTCGGCAGCGCGGGATTGCGGCAGTGGCGATTCGACCGCCTACCGTGCCAGCAGGAACCGCGCGTATCCGTTTTACGGTGATGGCTGCCCATACGCGCGAAGAGCTGGAGTGGGCTTGTGAGCAAGTGAGCGAAATCAGAGACGAGCTTCACAAAGGAGGAACGGTAACGTGAGAAAAGTGATGCTGTGGCTAACCGGATGGGGAATGCCGGAATGCAGCTGGGAAGCTGTTCGCTCACAATTTCCTTCCTATCGGCACATCATTCCTACTTATTCGGACGTCACTGACTCCTTGCAATTTTACGAGAGAGTAGAAGAGGAAATCCGCTCTCTGTCAACGCAGGAGCTGATTGTAGTGGGGTGGTCTTTGGGAGGGATGCTCGCAATACGCCTCGCTGCCCAGTACCCGGTCTCAGGACTTGTTTTGATCGGCACCACAGCACGCTTTACCAGCGAACAGCATGGGTGGCATCCCGTTGTTTTACAAAGGATGAAAAGGCAGCTTTCCGTAGCACGCGAGCGGGTCATGGACGCATTTGTTGAACAGATGCTAACACCAGGGGAGCGTCAGCAAATAGGCTTGCACGTGGGGGTGGATAGCCAGATGTGGAGTACGGCAGCGTTGATTGCGGGCTTGACCTATTTAGAAGAAGAGGATTGCCGCCCGTTCCTGTCGTCCCTGACTTCTCCCACTCTCGTCATTCACGGAACGGAAGATGCTATCTGTTCACTCGCAGCCGGAGAAGAACTGGCGAGTAGCCTTGCAGGTGCCAATTTCGTGCAAATTCCTGACTGTGGTCATGCCCCGCATGTATTTGTTCCGGAGGTTGTAGGAGATTCGCTAAAGAGGATGGTGGAGCAGCTTGCAGAAGAGAGCAATCAGCAGCCGATTTAGTGAGAAGGCTGTCTCATATGAAAAATATGCACTCGTACAAAAGAAGATGGCCGATCATTTGAGTCAAATGGTTACAGAAATAGCGAACGAGAACGAGGTGCGAAACATCCTAGAGATTGGCTGTGGGACAGGGGGATTAACCCGCGTCATTCGCAGCCATTTTTCTGATGCCCATTACGAAGCAGTTGAGATTGCGTCAGGTATGCTGGAGCAGGCGAAGAACAATCAGGAGCAGCACGGCCTGATTTGCTCATTTTTTCAAGCAGATGCCGAAGAATGGGTATGGGAACAACAGGCGAAGTCAAAGGATGTGGTGGTTTCAGGAGCGTGTTTTCAGTGGTTTGCCAAGCCAGCGCATACGCTAAAAGGATTGGGAAGAATCCTGAAGCCCGGAGCACCCTTGGTTTTTTCGACATTTGGCCCCGATACGTTTTGGGAGCTGCATGAATCGTTTGCGAATGCTCATGCGATTTTGGGGGAAAAGGGAGTACGCCATGGCTTGGAGTTTCTCTCTGCACGTGATTGGCACGAGCTATTGGAGCAAGCAGGGTTTACGGATATAGAGGTGATGAGGAAATATGAGCGGCTAACTTACCCGGGTGTACGGGATTTCTTGCATGCCGTGAAAGCAGTGGGCGCCAGTGCAAGTATGGAGCAAGTGAGCGGTCTGGGACGCAGAAAACTTCTTGCAGAAATGATTCGTTACTATGAGCAGACGTATAAAAGAGAAACGGGCATCCCTGTCACCTACGAAGTCATTTACGTTCGCGCGGTTTCATCGAGGTAGTGTGCTTTCTACGATTTTTGCTATAGAAATGAGAATGGTTATCAAATAGAATAAAAAGAAGAACGATGGGAGGGCTATCAAGGAGTTGAGTGTGGGACAATGAACGTGGATGATCATATTTTTCTATGGAATCAGGCAAGTGTACGATTACATGATGTACGGCATATCGTCATGCGAGCCGGAGAGCAGCTGCGATCCTATCAATTGCCGGCTAGTGCCTTTCTATTTTCGGTGAGAGGCAGTGGCCTGATTCGTCTTGACGGGAATGTGCATGCTATCAAGAATTGCTATATGGCCCATGCTGGCAAAGGTACATACGTGGATATCGAGGAAATAAAGGGTGAGCTGGAATACTATCTGATTTTGTACAAAGCTCATTTGCCGTTGCCTTGTCGGCAGGAACTGCTACGTTTACTGGAGAAAACACAACCGTTTCACATCCAATACGGCTTTACCCCCATGCATCAGGCAAATGTATTTGTAGCAATATCACGTATGCAGCAAGCGTGGAATCAGAATGGCAACCTGGACAAGCTGCGAGCCAAGGCCCTGCTATATCAACTCGTATGTGAGCTAATGGCACAGATGCAGTCGCAAGGAATCGGGGTAACGGTACCCAATTTGGTCGTTCAGGCCGTCAGGTATATCGAGGAGCATTACGCAGAGACTTTCACCCTCGATGATCTTTCCGCGCTCTTAAACTGCAGCTCCCGATCCCTGCAACGCACCTTTAAAGCCCAGCTAGCGGTCGGCCCTATCGACTATCTGATTCAGGTGCGCATTCAAAAAGCGCAGGAACTGCTGCGTCAAACGAATTTGGGACTAAAAGAGGTAGCGGAATCAGTAGGTTATACAGACAGCTATTATTTCAGTCGTATCTTTAAAAAATATACAGGCTTCTCCCCGACTGCGTATAAGGTAAATCCGCTGACATCGGAAATTCGTCGCCAAAGTCCATTACTCTTGTCGCGATATTCCATTGCTGGTCAAAAGCTGTGGAAATATAATGATCACATTGAAAATGAAAATCAAAGTCACCTACGAACAAGAGATGGGGGAGCCGTACCGATGTATAAGAGTACAAAAGCGATGCTGGCGCTGAATCTGATGCTTAGCCTTACCTTGCTGCTCGGAGCCTGCTCAGCTGGCGGAACGAATTCCAGTAATTCGGGGAGTACAACCACTGGCGCTACGAGTCAGGTAGCAACGCAGTCCAATACAACGCAATCTAGTGCGAATCAAGAAGTGAAGAAAAGCGAGACCCGTACAATCAAGCACATGAAAGGCGAGCTGACGCTTGATTTTAAACCAGTCAGAATCGCTGTGCTGGACACACAATATGCAGATCAAATGATTGCCTTGGGCGAACTGCCAGTAGGTAGTGTTATCACAACGGGGGACGGTACGAAGTTTCCAGAGTATCTCATGGACAAGCTAAAAGATGTTCACGTACTTGGAACGAAGGACGAGCCCAATTCAGAAGCAGTCGTGGCTATGGAGCCTGACTTGATCATATGCACGGAGTTTCAAGATAAAATCTATGATAATCTATCCAAAATCGCCCCAACCATCATGTTTAATCGAAACGAAGACTGGCGTGAAACACTGATTACCTTCGGAAAAATTCTCGAAAAAGAACAAGAAGCTGAGCAGATCGTAAAGGACTACCAAGAGAAAACGAATAAATTGAAAACAGAGCTCGCAACCAAACTCAAGGGTGAGTCTGTCGCACTTATTCGTCCTCGTGACAATGCCATTCGACTGCATACAGTTGAACATCGTACGGCTGCTATCTTGTATTCCGATTTGGGACTGACTCCTCCCAAGCCAGCGATGGATAAATCAGATACAGCTACGATGATTTCTCTGGAAGTGTTGCCAGAGGTAAATGCCGATCATTTATTTGTCGTAACGGACAAAGCGAATCAAGCATTAACGGACGAGTACAAGAACAGTTCCATTTGGAAAGGGCTAAAAGCAGCCAAGGAAAATAAGGTGTACGAGGTTAACACAACCGTGTGGATTGCCTATTACGGCCCGATTGCCATTAACAATATCGTCGATGAAATTGCAGAGGCACTTCTATAAATCATTCAAACCGTCACTCTCTTCTCCTAAGAGCAGTGACGGTTTTTTCATGAATAGGAAAAGAAAGCGATTTCCTGGCAGGAATTATCATAAGAAGATGGAATCTTAAGAAGGTTGCCTATCCTGTGTATTCGAGGGGTGTGTGGAAGATGAGTCAAAGAGAAATCGTCATTGCGAGTGCTGTGCGCACTGCTATAGGTAGCTTTCAAGGAACGCTTGCAGGTGTCAGCGCGACAAAGCTGGGCGGAATTGTACTGGAAGCAGCGCTAGAGCGTGCAGGTGTTTCCAAGGATGCGGTCGATGAAGTGATTTTGGGGAATGTACTGTCAGCAGGCTTGGGTCAAAACCCGGCGCGCCAGGCTTCTATTCACGCGGGCCTTGCTCATGAAGTCCCCTCCCTGACAATCAACAAGGTTTGTGGTTCAGGTCTAAAAGCCGTTCATTTGGCCGTTCAGTCAATCCTTGCAGGTGAGGCAGAAGTTGTCTTGGCTGGTGGGATGGAAAATATGAGCCAGGCACCATACTTAATGGAAGGTGCGCGTTCAGGCTACCGCATGGGAGATCAGAAAGTAGTAGACTCCATGATTCGCGACGGGCTGTGGTGTGCTTTCAACGACTACCACATGGGCATTACAGCGGAGAATCTTTGCAGTAAATACGAAATCGGACGCGAAGAGCAGGATGAATTTTCTGCGTGGAGCCAGGAAAAAGCTCAACAAGCGCTCGTTAGTGGTCGTTTTCAAGAAGAAATCGTGCCGGTTCCGATCCCGCAGCGAAAGGGTGATCCGGTTCTTTTTGCTCTAGACGAATTCCCGCGTGCTGGTGTGACAGCCGAAGCGCTAGGCAAGCTGAAGCCTGCATTTAAAAAGGATGGAACCGTGACAGCTGGGAATGCATCAGGCATCAACGATGGAGCCGCCGCTCTCTTGATTATGACACGCGAGAAGGCAGAAGAGCTGGGAGTGAAGCCTCTTGCCCGTATCGTAGCCAATGCGAGTGCAGGTGTTGATCCGAGCATCATGGGGTACGGTCCTGTTCCTGCGACCAAACGCGTACTGGAAAAAGCGGGTCTGTCGATTTCTGACATCGATTTGATCGAAGCAAACGAAGCTTTTGCCGTCCAATCACTGTCTGTTGGCAAAGCACTGGGCTTTGATCGCGAGAAGCTGAATGTCAACGGTGGAGCCATCGCTTTGGGACATCCAATCGGTGCGAGTGGCGCGAGAATTTTGGTCACGCTCGTGCATGAATTGCAAAAGCGTGAAGGGGCAAAATATGGGTTAGCGACTCTTTGCATTGGTGGGGGACAAGGCGTCTCCACAATTGTCGAGAAAATTTAATTTTTAAATTGTGAACGCTTTGTGTACACAGAAACGCTTGCGTTGACAAAGGGAATAAATCTTCGTTAATATGGATGAGGGCATTTGGAAATTGTGTGCCCTCTCCTTATGTGAAAGGAGAAGGATAAACTGGCGAAACTTGACAATCCATGGCGAGCACTTGGTTTGGTCAGCGTACTTGGTCTTGACTTTGCCATTTGTGTGGTTGCCGGTTTTATGATCGGCAGATACGCGGATCGCCTACTAGCGACTGATCCTTGGTTCTTGCTCATTGGCCTGATTACAGGGATTGCGGTTGGTGTATACACTGTCTATCGACTCATTCGCCCGTATCTTTAGGGGGTGACGAACGATGGAAGCGTTTGCTTTAGCGATGCGAAAGACTTTTCGCTATTCTTTATGGTGTATGGCATTGTTTGTGATACTGATGGTTGTGTTGCCTGAATACAAGGTATTCTTGCAGAGTTTGTTGCTTGGAACAGTGGCAGGAATCATTAATACCAGCGTTCTCGCAAGCAAGGTCTGGGTTGTTGGGCAAATGGCAGATGACCCTAATGTCAGACCAAAAGGAACGGGCACGATGCTTCGGTTCATGATTGCCGGGCTAGCAGCCTATACTACCTTTATTTTCCCTCATATCTTCACATTATCAGGGGTTCTACTTGGGTTGTTTTTGATCCAAGGGATCAGCTATCTACTCGTATTCCGCAATTCAAAATAGATTTGTTACCAGCGTTTCCTTTTAAATGAAGTGATTTTACCAGAGAGCGTTCGATAGCAATGTGTAGACAGAGTTTCGGACAACCTCTATCTATCAATGGAAAGGGGTGAAAAGATGGGTCATCATTATACGTTACGGTTTGATTTAGGCGGCATGGTATTTGACATCGCTACGATTCTCATGATGGTTCTTACCGCACTGCTTGTGTTTATCTTCCTGTTTGTAATGACACGAAAGCTGGAAACAGGAGTACCTGGTGCTAAGCAAAATGCAGTTGAGTGGATTTTTGACTTTGTCAAAAACGTTACTGCAGGATACATGGATCACAAGAAAGTCATGATGATGATGACGCTTGGTATTACGTTGTTTCTCTACATCTTCATTGGGAACCAGCTAGGTGTTATCGCCAACGTCACTACAGTGCACAAAGGTGAAATCAGCGAAAGTGTTATGAAGATGCTGACGATTGCTCCTACGCCAGAAGCCGAAGCGAAGAAGCGCGAAACCGTTGAGCACGAGCTGGCTGATAAAGGAGCTCATGTAATCTGGTGGAAGTCTCCAACTGCTACACCAAGCGTAACATTTGGTTTGGCATTGGTAGTGTTGCTCTACTCCCACTACCTCGGTATTAAGAAAAGTCCAGGTGGTTGGTTTAAGCACGTATTCCTCAACCCGATCCACATTCTTGAGGAGTTTATCATTAAACCGTTGACGCTTCCTCTGCGTTTGTTCGGTAACCTCTTTGCAAAAGAGATCATGATTGCCTTCCTGTTGAGTGGGGGAGTTTTGGCCGCGGCACCATTGTTTATCTGGCTCGGCTACTCCGTCTTCGTAGGTGCAATTCAGGCGTTCATTTTCTTGACTCTTTCTATGGTTTACATTTCACAACTTGTGAATGATGAACACTAAAATCTAGTTATTTGTTAACAACAATTTAGGGAGGTATTTTTAACATGGAAGTTATGGGTGTAGCTATTGCTATGGGTCTTATTTTCGGTTTGGCAGCACTTGGTGGTGCTTTTGGTGCAAGTAACGTAATCTCTAAAACAATTGAAGGTGTTGCTCGTCAACCTGAAGCTCGTGGTAACCTGATGGGTATCATGTTCCTCGGTATGGGTCTCGTAGAGGCGATTCCAATTATCGCTGTAGCTGTAGGCTTCATCTTGATGGGTCGTCTGGGCTAAGCGAACAGTTGAACAGTATTAAATAGGCGGAGGGTCACCTTCGCCTATCTTTTAGTAGGGAAAAATCAGGCTTCGGCCACAAGCTTGGCATGGAAGTCTTCTAGTAATAATTCTGGTAAGTACGTAAAGAACTTATTGCAGAATCTTTCGTTTGTCAGGAAGGAGTGAACTAAAAATGGTTGAGTTTGGAGCCGTATCCCTGGAATGGGGCACATTACTACTCCAGGTGATTATTTTCATTTTGCTGTTGATCGTTGTTTCCAAATATGCAACAGGACCGATTGCGAGCGTGTTGGAAAAGCGCCGTGCTCATGTTGAGAACGAGCTCGCCACTGCGGAACGCAACCACAAGGAATCCGAAAAGCTTTTGGCTGAACAACGCCGTCTTTTGGATGAAGCTCGCGCTGAATCTAAAGCGATCATCGACCGTGCTGCAAAGCAAGCGTCTGATGAAGCAAGCAAAATCGTTGCTGAAGCACAAGCAGCTTCTGAGCGCATGAAAGCAGATGCAAGTGCTGAACTGGCTCGTGAAGTAGAAAAAGCAAAACTCGAACTGCGTGAGCAAATGACTGGTCTTTCCGTGCTCTTGGCTTCCAAGATCATTGAGAAAGAACTGGACGAAGCAGCTCAAAAGTCTACTGTTGACAAATTTCTCGCACAAGTGGGAGATCGCCTATGAGTAGCGCAGTAGGAAAACGTTATGCTCGCGCTCTCTTTGAAGTAGCGAGTGAGCGTAGCAAGATTGATCAGGTAGAAGCAGACCTGGGTGCGATCGTGGAAGCGGTTGAAGGCAATGAAGATCTGAAAAAGATCATGTTGCACCCGCACATCGCAGCAGATGCGAAAAGCCAGCTCGCTGACGAATTGTTCAAAAGCCATGTAGGGGAAGAAACCTTTAATTTCCTGAACGTCCTGATTGAGAACGGACGCGAAGTTGATTTGGTTGATATCTACCGTTCTTTTGTACAATTGGCGAACGAAGCTCGTGGATTCGCAGATGCAATTTTGACAAGTGCAAAGCCGCTTTCTGTTGAAGAGCAAAATGAGCTGGCTGAGAAGTTCGGTCAAACGCTGAACAAAAAGCTGCGTATGACAGCAGTTGTAGATCCAGCGATTCTCGGCGGCATTATTATCAAAATTGGCGACCGTCTGTACGATGGCAGTCTGAAAACGAAGTTGGAAACCTTTGCGCAAAAGGCGTAAAGTTCGATGGCTTTTACGAAGTTGGATGAATGGGGTGAATTAAGTGAGTGCAATCAGACCAGAAGAGATTAGCTCCCTCATTAAAGAGCGGATCGCTAACTTTAAATCTGAAATCGAAGTTGTGGATGTAGGCACAGTCATCCAAGTAGGTGACGGTATTGCTCGTGTCCACGGTTTGGAAAAGGCCATGCAAGGGGAGCTTCTCGAGTTCCAAAATGGCGTAATGGGTATGGTACTCAACTTGGAAGAAGATAACGTGGGTGTCGTTATTATGGGACCTTTCCGCGACATTAAGGAAGGCGATACTGTAAAACGTACCGGCCGCGTTATGGAAGTTCCAGTAGGGGAAGCGCTGCTCGGCCGCGTTGTAAACCCACTGGGTCAACCAATCGATGGTCAAGGCCCTATCGCAAATGACGGTTTCCGCCCAATCGAGAGCCCAGCTCCTGGCGTTATGGCGCGTAAATCCGTACACGAGCCACTCCAAACAGGTATCAAAGCGATTGACGCGATGATCCCAGTTGGTCGTGGACAGCGTGAGTTGATCATTGGTGACCGCCAAACTGGTAAAACAGCAGTGGCGCTCGACACGATCATCAACCAAAAAGGTAAAGACATGATTTGTATCTACGTTGCAATCGGTCAAAAGCAATCCACCGTTGCAAACATCGTAGAAACACTGCGTAAAGCAGGTGCTCTAGATTACACCATCATCGTTTCTGCAACTGCGTCTGACCCAGCTCCAATGTTGTACCTGGCTCCTTATACTGGTGTAACAATGGCTGAGTACTTCATGTACAAAGGCGGACACGTTCTGTGCGTATACGATGACCTGTCCAAACAGGCTTCTGCATACCGCGAAATGTCCCTCTTGCTCCGCCGTCCTCCAGGTCGCGAAGCATATCCTGGTGACGTATTCTACTTGCACTCCCGCTTGCTGGAGCGCGCTGCGAAACTGTCTGATGAGTTGGGTGCTGGTTCCATTACGGCTCTGCCATTCATCGAAACCCAAGCGGGTGACATTTCCGCGTACATTCCAACCAACGTGATCTCCATCACGGACGGTCAGATCTTCCTGGAGACAGACTTGTTCAACGCAGGTCAACGTCCAGCGGTTAACACCGGTCTTTCTGTATCCCGTGTAGGTGGTTCCGCGCAAATCAAGGCGATGAAAAAGGTAGCAGGTCCACTCAAGCTCGAGTTGGCTCAATACCGTGAGTTGGCTGCGTTTGCTCAGTTCGGTTCCGATCTGGACAAAGCGACCCAAGCTCGTCTGACCCGTGGTGAGCGCTTGATGGAAATCATGAAACAAGGTCAGTTCGATCCAATGTCTGTTGAGAAGCAAGTTGCTTCTATCTATAGCGCTACAAGAGGTTTCCTGGATGACATTCCAATAGCAGAAGTGCGCCGCTTTGAGAAAGAGATGTTGTCTTTCTTGGATTCCAACAAACCGCAACTGTTGGAGCACATCCGCACAACGAAAGACCTTCCAGATGAAAAAGAATTCAACGCAGCGATCGAAGAGTTCAAAAAAGGCTTTTCGGTAACTCGCTAATCGTTAACCTGATAGACATCAGATGCATGCCGGGCCATTTGCCCGTGCATGCGTCCTCAAGGTGGTGAAAACGAGTGGCTAAAGGAATACGTGAGATTCGACGCAGTATCAAAAGTAAAAAAGATATGCGCCAAATCACGAAAGCGATGAAAATGGTGGCGGCTGCAAAGCTTCGCCGTAATCAGGATAAAGCTGAGGCGGCACGCCCGTATGCTGACAAGATCCAAGAAGTGATCGCAAGCATCGCGAGTGGGAACTCTGCTTCCAAACATCCAATGTTGCAAAATCGTCCGGTGAAAAAGACTGGTTATATTGTCATCACTTCCGACCGTGGACTTGCTGGGGGTTACAATGCCAACATTCTCCGTAAAGTGGTAACTACCATTAACGAGAAGCACAAGTCCAAGGATGAGTACGGTATTTTTGTGATTGGCCGCAAAGGTCGTGACTTCTTCAGCAAACGGAACTACCCGCTTTTGGAGGAAGTTACAGGTCTGCCAGCTAGCCCAGCCTTTGCTGATATCAAGAAAATTGCCGGTGCAGCAGTCCAAATGTTCGAGAATGAGCAGATTGACGAACTGTACCTGTGCTACAACAAGTTCCAAAGTGCAATTTCGCAAATACCTACCGTAAAACAATTGCTGCCATTGGAAGCTCCCGAGAGCAACAATGCGCGCGAATTGAATTACGAGTATGAGCCGTCCTCGGAAGAAGTATTGGCGGATCTGTTGCCGAAATATGCGGAAACACTGGTTTACAGTGCACTCCTCGAAGCAAAAGCTTCTGAAGAAGGTTCCCGTATGACGGCAATGGGCAGCGCGACAGACAATGCTACGGATATGATCAACCGTTTAACGTTGAGCTACAACCGTGCTCGTCAGGCAGCCATTACACAAGAGATTTCCGAGATCGTTGCAGGTGCAAACGCACAGGCTTAGTGGCAGCGAATAGCTCCCAATTTAGCTTTACAGGAGGGAAGAAGTAAGATGGCGAATGGACGCGTGGTTCAGGTAATGGGTCCGGTTGTTGACGTCGAGTTCGACCGCGGACACCTGCCTGCCATTTACAATGCGATCAAGATTCAACATAAAGCACAAAGCGCTGGTGAGCGCGACATCAACTTGACTGTTGAGGTTGCTACTCATTTGGGCGATAACTTGGTTCGTACCGTTGCGATGTCTTCCACTGACGGTTTGGTTCGTGGCATGGAAGCAGTTGATACAGGTGCAGCTATCTCCGTTCCAGTGGGTGCAATTACCCTCGGACGCGTATTTAACGTATTGGGTGAGCCGATCGACCTGCAAGAACTTGGTCAAGTAGATCGTCGTGACCCAATTCACCGTAAAGCTCCTGAGTTCGTAGACCAAGCAACGACTGTTGAGATCCTGGAAACAGGTATCAAAGTTATTGACCTCTTGGCTCCGTACATCAAGGGTGGTAAGATCGGTCTGTTTGGTGGTGCGGGTGTAGGTAAAACCGTTACTATTCAAGAGCTGATCAACAACATCGCGCAAGAGCACGGTGGTATTTCCGTATTCGCTGGTGTAGGTGAGCGTACCCGTGAAGGTAACGACCTGTACCACGAGATGAAAGACGCAGGCGTACTGCCGAAAACCGCGATGGTATTCGGTCAGATGAACGAACCGCCTGGTGCACGTCTTCGTGTAGCGTTGACTGGTCTGACTATGGCGGAATACTTCCGTGATGAAGAAGGCCGCGACGTTCTTCTCTTTGTTGATAACATCTTCCGCTTTACTCAAGCGGGTTCCGAAGTTTCTGCTCTCTTGGGCCGTATGCCATCTGCGGTAGGTTACCAGCCAACATTGGCTACCGAAATGGGTCAGCTGCAAGAGCGTATTACTTCCACGAAAAAAGGTTCCGTAACGTCCATTCAAGCGATCTACGTACCAGCGGATGACTACACTGACCCGGCTCCTGCTACTACGTTTGCTCACTTGGACGCTACAACGAACTTGGAGCGTTCCATCGCTGAGTTGGGTATCTTCCCTGCGGTAGACCCACTCGCATCCACTTCTCGTGCTCTGGCTCCTGATGTAGTAGGACAAGAACACTATGATGTGGCTCGTAGCGTTCAAAAAATCCTGCAACGTTACAAAGAACTGCAAGATATCATCGCGATTCTCGGTATGGACGAGTTGAGCGACGACGACAAGCAAGTAGTTGGACGCGCACGCCGTATTCAACGTTTCTTGTCCCAGTCCTTCCACGTTGCCGAGCAGTTCACTGGTAACCCAGGCCAATACGTGCCATTGAAAGAAACCGTTCGCAGCTTCAAGGAAATCCTCGAAGGTAAGCATGACCACCTGCCAGAGGGCGCGTTCCTGTACGTAGGTACAATTGAAGAAGCGGTAGAAAAAGCGAAGAAAATGGCGTAAGACACCCTGGAAAGGGGAGACGAGTAAGTGAGTAAGATGACAGTTGAAGTCGTAACTCCTGAACGGGTTGTCTACAGCGGTCAGGCTGAAATGGTGATTGCTCGCGGCTTGCAAGGGGAAATCGGTATTATGCCGAACCACGTGCCGTTGGTAACCCCGCTGAAAACAGCGCCAGTTCGGATTAAGACAGAAGGCGATAAAGAAGTAAAGATGGCTGTAAGCGGCGGCTTCATGGAAGTTCGCGGCGATAAAGTGACCATCCTTGCTGAAACGGCTGAATTGCCGGGAGACATCGATGTTGAACGCGCGAAGGCAGCGAAAGAGCGTGCTGAAAAGCGTTTGGCTGAGAAATATGCCGAGCTCGACGTCAAGCGTGCAGAACGCGCGCTACAACGTGCGATGGCACGTCTCGACGTAGCGAAGTAAAGCGTAAGCTTGATATCCCCGCGCCCATGTGGCTGCGGGGATTTTTCGGTTATAAGGCGATGAATGATGAGCCATGGAAATCGGGCATGATATTTCCAGTTGGTAATTGCCTAATGTTTCTGTGTATAATAGACCTAATGCCCTGCCGACGAGCTACGTTAGCATGAAAAACAGCGGGAAAAAGCGGCATTGGCTATTGGGATTAAAGGAGAGTGTAATTGATGCAAACCGTTCGCGATATCCGCCACAATCAAGATGGCGTAGTGATTCCTAGCAGCTTTGCGGCTAATGGCTGGACAAGCGTGCTATCTCATGAAATGAATGTTCTCTTCCAGGCAATGTGCTATGTAGTAACGAAGCATGAGTCAAAAGAAGAAATGAGAAAAGCTCTGGACGAGTTCGATGCATTGAAAGGCACATTCACCGAGCCTGTGCAAGAAGGCTTTAAGTCTGAAGAGGATTTTAAAGGCTACGTAAACCTCTTGAACAGATTCAAAGCGTTCATGAGCCGTTCTGATTATGCATATCCGACATCTCTTGACGAGGCGATTGAGCTTTTCGTGAAGTGGGGTCTGGTAATCGATAATGGAGATGCTTGGGATGTACCGGTTTATCCATTCCCAGATGCATCTGAGTTGTTCAAGCTGAGTGAAGCAGAATCTCTTGCATTGGCTCATATTAAACTGGAAGCATTGGTTCATCCGATGTTTAGCCGCCTCGTAATGAAGCTGCATGAGCAAGAAGAAAATGCGTTCAGCATGTCCAAAGCAGAAATGAAGCAATTGCTGAACACCAATGACCAGATGCTGGCAGAAGTTCTGATCAAGCTGACTCCATATATGGAAGATGCGATTGAAAATATGCTGGAGATCCCAGAAGACGAGAAGATGAACTTCACGATTGTATGGGAGCGCATTTACGAGGATTTCCTCGGACAGCAATTTTCAAAGAACGTTCAATAATTAAGAGAATATGAGAGCCAGACAGGCATATTCGTTTGGTCATCATACTATGCTGGAAAAACTCAGGGAGAAATCCCTGAGTTTTTTCCCTTTATATGGCACAAAAGGAAGGCTTTCGTTAGACACCCTATTGGCAATTTGCTATAATGATAAAGGTATTTTTTTCTAGCAGTATCAATTAGCGACAGCGTTCATACCTACACCTTTGATGCTGTGAGCAGTACCCTTTTGAGGGAGTCTCAACTTCTTCTGGAGGACAGCGCAAGACGATTCATACCTTTCTCAAGAGCGGAGGGAACGTGGGTGAGTGACATCTATACCAACAATTATGTGATTGTCGCGATCTTTTTGATTCTTGGCGTGCTGTTGCCCGTGGCTACAGTCAGTTTCGTTGGTCCATTACTTCGTCCAAAGAAACCGACACGGGAGAAGCAAACTACTTATGAAAGCGGTAACATTCCTGTTGGTGACAGCTGGGTGCGTTTCAACGTGAAGTATTACATCTTTGCCCTCATGTTTGTCATCTTTGATGTAGAAACACTCTTTCTGTATCCGTGGGCCGTCGCTTACAAAGAACTGGGGCTCTTTGCCTTAGTCGAGATGGTCATCTTTATATCCTTGCTCATCGTAGGATTGATTTACGCGTGGAGAAAGAAGGTGCTGGAATGGAACTAGATCTGACAAGCATTGCGCCTGAATTGCAAGAGGAATTGAATCGCAACGTCATGTTCACGACATTGGAAACAGTGAAGGGATGGGTTCGTAGCAACTCGTTGTGGCCATTAACCTTCGGCTTGGCCTGTTGCGCGATCGAGATGATGGGAACGGGTGGAGCGCGTTATGACCTCGACCGGTTTGGCGTTATTTTTCGAGCATCCCCAAGACAATCTGATGTCATGATCGTAGCCGGAACCGTCACGAAAAAGATGGCGCCACTGCTGCGCAGGCTGTATGATCAAATGCCTGAACCGAAGTGGGTGATTGCCATGGGCTCCTGTGCGACAGCGGGAGGTCCGTACGTGCGCTCGTACAGCGTGGTAAAAGGTGTAGACCAGATTGTGCCTGTCGACGTATATATTCCAGGTTGTCCGCCTAACCCTGCCGCTTTGATCTACGGAATCAATAAGCTCCAAGAAAAAATCCGTTACGAAGCGAAGACTGGGAAGCAGGTGACCAATCTATGAGCGACGAGAAACGCAAGCCGACGCCGGAGGAAAAGGCAGCGGCAGCAGCTGAAGCCCGTGCCAAGGCCGAAGCATTGCGAAAATTAAGAGAACAGGAAGCGCAGGGTTCCCAAGAGACGAGCCCAGTGGAGGCATCTCAAGAGCCACAAGAGGAAGTCTCTGCTCCGGAAGCAAAACCTGTGTCCGAAATGACACCTGAGGAAAAAGCCGCAGCCAAGAAAGCAGCAGCGGCAGAAGCGGCGAAGGAACAGGCAGAAGCTGCTTCTCCATCAGCAAAGCCTGTGTCCGAAATGACACCTGAGGAAAAAGCCGCAGCCAAGAAAGCAGCAGCGGCTGAAGCGATTGCCAAGGCAAAAGCGGCGAAGGAACAGGCAGAAGCTTCTCCACCACCAGCAAAACCTGTGTCCGAAATGACGCCGGAAGAAAAAGCCGCAGCCAAAAAAGCAGCTGCCGCAGAAGCACTAGCTAAGGCAGAAGCACTAGCTAAGGCAGAAGCAGCGAAGGAACAAGCAGAAGCTGCTTCACCACCAGCAAAGCCTGTGTCCGAAATGACGCCGGAAGAAAAAGCTGCAGCCAAGAAAGCGGCTGCCGCAGAAGCACTAGCCAAGGCAAGAGCAGCGAAGGAAGCAAAAGAAGCCGCGGAAAATGGAGCCGATACAGCTGATTCAGATGCGGATGCCAAGGCGAAGGCCGCAGCTGCCGCAAAAGCAAAGGCTGCCGCAGCAGCAGCTGCAAAGGCAAAAGCCGCACGTGAAGCAGGCGGCGATGAATCCGGTGATGACGACGCCAAGGCAAAGGCCGCAGCTGCCGCAAAAGCCAAAGCCGCCGCCGCAGCAGCAGCGAAGGCAAAAGCAGCGCAAGCGACTGGGGATGAGACCCCGGCAGAGGAAACGCCGAAAGCACCTTCTAAAAACCAGCCCTATCTTGATAAATACGTGTCACGAATTTCCGAAGCATTTGGGCAGGAAGTCATCGAGGCTTCGTATATTAACGAGCTGGGAAAGGAAGTTCCAACTCTCACCATTCAAAACGAACGTTGGCATCAAGTTGCTCAATTTTTAAGAGATGATGAGCAATTAAGCTTTGAGTACCTGTCCGATCTTCATGGTGTCGATTACGAGGATCGCCTGGAGGTATACTACCACTTTTATTCTTACAAAAATCGCCAAAGCTTGGCAGTAAAGGTCAAAACGAGCAGAGAAGAGTCACAAGTTGCTTCTGTAATGGACCTCTGGCATGGCGCAAATTGGAATGAAAGAGAGACTTTTGACCTTTTGGGTATTCATTTCCCGGGACATAAGGATTTACGTCGAATTCTGTTGCCGGATGATTGGATAGGATATCCGCTGCGCAAAGATTATGTGCAATACGACGAGGAGGTTTAGCAGATGAACCATAACATCCTCACGACTCATGTAGATACCTCTTCTGAAACAGGACTTCGTACGGAAGAGATGTTATTAAACGTAGGTCCACAGCATCCGAGTACACACGGAGTATTTCGCTTGGTAGTAAAAATCGATGGGGAAACCATTAAAGAAGCGATTCCGGTGATGGGTTATCTGCATCGAGGTACAGAGAAGTTGGCTGAAAACTTGACCTATACACAAATTATTCCTTATACAGACCGTATGGACTACGTGTCCGCCATGACCAACAACTACGTTCTCTGTCACGCAGTAGAAACGATGATGGGGTTGGAGATTCCAGAACGAGCTCAGTTTCTACGATTGATCGCGATGGAACTGAACCGGGTGGCGAGCCATTTGGTTTGGTGGGGAACGTTTCTTTTGGACATTGGTGCGATGGGGCCCTTCCTGTATGCATTCCGTGATCGGGAGACGATCCTGGATTTGTTTAATGAGCTATGCGGGGCGCGGATGACCTTTAACTACATGCGTGTAGGCGGAGTGAAATGGGATGCACCTCCAGGCTGGACAGACAAAGCCAAAGAATTTGTCCAATATATGAAGAAGGAATTGAATAACTACCATCAGCTGGTGACGGGTAACGAGATTTTTATTAACCGTCTCAATGGAATCGGCAAGTTCGATACAAAAACGGCATTGGATTACTCGCTATCAGGTGTCATGCTCCGCTCGACAGGTGTCAAGTGGGACCTGCGCAAAGACGAACCGTATTGCATTTACGATCGTTTTGAATTTGATGTACCGACAGCCACTGAGGGAGATTGCATGGCGCGCTATCATCTGCGCATGGCTGAAATTGAACAATCTCTACGAATTCTTGAGCAGGCATTGGAGCAATTTCCGAGTGAGGGCGAAGTCATGGGCAAAGTACCACGTGTGATTCGCCCGCCTGCTGGGGAGACATATGTGCGCATCGAGTCACCGCGAGGAGAAATTGGTTGTTACATTGCCAGTCAAGGTAAGGATAAACCGTGGAGATTGAAGTTCAGACGGCCTTCGTTTACCAATCTGCAAATTCTGCCTAAGCTGTTGCAGGGGGAAAACCTCTCGAACATGGTTGCCATCCTGGGCAGTATCGACATCGTGCTCGGGGAGGTTGACTGTTGATGAATACTCTCTTGCAGCAAGCACCCTCATGGGGGACCACGATCTGGTTTATCGTAGCGGCAGTTTTACTGCTTGCAGTCGTGTTGGGATTCGTTACGTACGCCATTTACTTTGAGCGTAAAGTGATAGGGTGGATGCAGCTGCGCATCGGGCCGAATCGAGTAGGACCATTGGGACTTCTCCAGACGGTTGCAGATGTTGCCAAGCTGCTATTAAAGGAAGATATTCGTCCGCAACACGCTGACAAAGCGTTGTTCACTTTAGCACCAATATTGGCCTATGCCCCTGCTTTTGCCGTATTGGCGGTCATGCCTTTTACGGACAGCATTCGGTTCGCTGATCTGGGAATAGGGCTGTTGTACTATATCGCCTTGTCTGGGATCACCGTATTAGGCGTGATCACGGCTGGCTGGGCCTCGAATAACAAGTATTCGCTGATCGGGGGTCTCCGCTCCGCTGCGCAGATGATCAGCTATGAAGTACCGCTGGTCATGTCCGTGGTGGGTATCGTTCTATTGACGGGCAGCATGAATCTCAAAGATATTGTCGAGGCGCAGCGGGATGTCTGGAATATTGTTCCGCAGTTTATCGGATTTGTTGTATTTATCATTGCTGCCCAGGCTGAGCTGAATCGTACGCCATTTGACTTGCCAGAAGCAGAGTCGGAGCTCGTTGGTGGTTACCACGTCGAGTACTCCGGTTTCCGTTTTGCGATGTTCATGCTGGCGGAGTATGTGTACATGTTCGGGATGGGTGCCTTGATCACGATTCTCTTTTTTGGTGGATGGTTGCCGATTCATCCATCGTTGGACTTCATTCCGGGAATCGTCTGGTTTATCCTTAAATTTTCAGTTTACGTCTTCCTCCAGTTTTGGATTCGCGCCACGATGCCGCGCTTACGTGTCGATCAACTGATGTCGTTTGCCTGGAAAGTGCTGTTGCCCGTGGCATTGTTCAACATCCTGCTCACAGCCGTAGTGGTATCTTACCAACATGGCATGTTCTAGTAGCGACTTGATCGAAAACGACTACGTCCTACTGTTTTCATAGCGCAGGCTTCGCCATAGGCTTGCTTCGCCAAAAGCTAGCTTTCGTCAAAAACGTGGTGCAGCCAAGTTCTCAAATCCTGAGGGGTGACACACATGCTAGGACTGGCCAAAGGCCTGGGGTATACATTTAAAAAGCTCACGGAGAAAAAGGTAACCCACTTCTATCCGGATGTGCCCTTTCCAATGCCGCCTCGCTTTCGCGGTATTCAGCACTTTTCTCCTGAAAAATGCATCGTCTGTAACCAATGCGCACGCATTTGTCCGACAGAGTGTATTCAACTGACAGGGAAGCCCCATCCTGATCCGGAGAAAAAGGGAAAGATTATCGATACGTACGATATCAATTTTGAGCTGTGCATTTTATGCGATCTGTGTACAGAGGTTTGTCCCACTGAAGCGATTGTGATGACAAACAACTTCGAACTGGCTGCCTATAGCCGGGACGAATTGTACAAGAACTTGAAGTGGCTCGACGACAACAATACGAACGTCAGGGAGGAGAATTAGTATGACAGGCGAATTCGTTGCCTTTTTTATCCTGTCTCTCCTGACGATCGGTGGCGCGGTGTTTATGATCAGCTTTACGCGCGTCGTCCACATGGTCATCTCATTGGGCGTTACGTTTATCAGCATTGCAGGTCTGTTTGTTTTGCTGGGAGCGGAGTTCGTCGGGGTCGCACAAATTCTGGTTTATTCAGGGGCTATCTCCATTCTGATGCTCTTTGGAATCATGCTGACCAAGCATGATGCGAACGATGAGGGAACGGGCCGGACATGGAAAAACCGTTTTATCCTGCTTTTCGTAATCGTTCTGTTCGGATTATTGTTCTGGGGTGTGCAAAATACACCGTGGCCTGCGCCACCGCCACCTGCAGAGGCTCCTGTAGATAATGCAAAAGAAATTGGTATCGAAGTATTCACCAAATTCGTCATACCATTTGAGCTGTTGTCTGTTCTGTTGTTGGTCGCGTTGGTTGGGGCGATCATCATGGCGAAAAAGGAGGGGGATAACGAATGACAGTAAGTATTTCCTCCTACTTAATGGTTGCTTTGATTCTCTTTTGTGTAGGCTTGTACGGCGCATTGACGAAGCGAAATGCAGTCGTCGTCTTGTTATCAATCGAGCTGATGCTAAATGCTGTAAATATTAACCTGGTCGCCTTTTCCAAATTCGGACTGTATCCATCTGTGACAGGACAAATCTTTACCTTGTTCACGATGACGGTTGCAGCTGCCGAGGTTGCCGTAGGGTTAGCGATCCTGATTGCGCTGTATCGCAACAAGGAGACCGTGAATGTAGATGAAATGGACCAAATGAAACGATAAGAGGGAAACCTGAAAAGGAGGACAAAGATGGATACTCTAATGCACTATGCCTGGCTGATCCCTCTGTTTCCGCTTCTTGCTTTCATCGTGATCGTCTCATTTGGTCGCCAATTGAAAGAAGGAGCGGCCATAGTGGGCATTACCCTGACGGCTGTTTCTTTTGGAATCGCAGTGCTCATCTTCTGGGAGAGATTCCAGGGTGGGGGAACCGATTACAATTATGTGATAGATTGGCTGCATATCGGCGATATCGTGATCAACATGGGATTCGAAGTGAATCCGCTGAATGCCATGATGCTCGTCATTGTGACATTGGTCAGTCTGTTGGTCCAAATCTATTCCAAAGGCTATATGCATGGGGATGAACGCTTTCCAGTGTTTTATCAATACCTAGCGCTGTTCACGTTCTCCATGCTGGGATTAGTCATCTCGCCAAATTTGTTGCAAGTATATATTTTCTGGGAGCTGGTCGGGGTATGCTCCTTCCTGCTCGTTGGCTACTACTACTTCAAGACAGAGGCAAAAGCGGCTGCCAAAAAGGCTTTTATCGTTACACGCATCGGGGATCTTGGTCTGTTCATCGGGATATGTCTGTTGTTCTGGTGGACCGGAAGTTTCGAGTACGGAGCGATTTTTGAGAGTATCGCACTCGGACGACTAGAACCATGGATGATTACGCTCGCGGCGATCCTCATTTTCATTGGGGCCATGGGGAAATCAGGTCAATTTCCGCTTCATACGTGGTTGCCTGATGCCATGGAAGGTCCAACACCTGTGTCTGCATTAATTCACGCGGCAACGATGGTCGCGGCTGGTGTTTATTTGGTCGCTGCTACCTATCCGCTGTTTATCGCATCCGATACGGCTTTGACAGTTGTGGCGTATGTAGGAGGATTCACCGCCATATTTGCAGCTTCGATCGGCCTGACTCAACGGGATATCAAGCGTGTCTTGGCTTATTCCACAGTCAGTCAGCTCGGGTACATGATGATGGCATTGGGGGTAGCTGGTGCTGCTGGTTATGTAGCAGGTTCCTTCCATTTGATGACGCACGCGTTTTTCAAAGCATTGCTCTTCCTTGGAGCGGGTAGTGTCATCCATGCCGTACATACGCAGAATGTATTCGAAATGGGTGGCTTGTGGAAAAAGATGCCGATCACCGCTTTGACTTTCTTGATCGGTTGCTTGGCGATTGCGGGGATCTTTCCGTTCGCTGGTTTCTGGTCGAAAGAAGCAATCCTGGGAGCTGTTTACGGAGCGCATCGCTACGATTTACTGTTCATCGCGCTCTTAGCAGCATTCTTTACCGCATTCTATATGTTCCGTCTGTTCTTCCTGACATTCGCAGGGAAGGCACGTGGCAAGCACGAAGCGCACGAATCTCCAGGAGTCATGACAGGTCCACTCTTGGTCTTGGCATTGCTTGCGGTTGTCGCAGGCTTTGTGAATACACCGTACGCGCCATTACTCTCTGATTGGTTGTTGTCAACCAACACAGGGACGGCAATCACGAGCATTTTTGGGGAAGGCAATGAGCATGCACCATCTTGGTTGCAGATTGTGGCTCTGTTGATCTCGATTCTCGGAGTCGTGCTGGCTTACCTGATGTACGGCAAGAAATCAATCTCCTCGGACACGATTCCAAAAGCAATGCCGTGGCTCTATCAGCTCTCATACAAGAAGTACTACATCGATGAGCTGTATCACAACGTCATTGTTCGTCCATTAGGCTGGCTTGGATTTGTCCTAGATGTATTTGATAAGTATATTGTGGATGGTTTGGTTGGATTGACAGCAAAAATCACCCAAGGAATCGGATCTTTGCACGCAAGAGTACAAAGTGGGCAGATTCAGTCCTATGGAGCAATGGTCATATTCGGTCTGTTACTCTTGATCATTGCCATCAGTTTGACGGCCAAGGGAGGTGGACTCTTTGGGTAATATCCTTTTGTCATCACTGGTGTTCTCTCCGCTGCTGGCGATTCTCGTCATGGCTTTTATCCCCAGTCGACATGCAGGTGTGATCAAGCAGGTCGGGATTTTTGGAACGTTGCCGGCACTTATCTTGGCAGGTTGGATGTTCGGCATGTTTGATTACGAGACAGCCAATCTTCAGTTCGTAGAAAAGCACAATTGGATTTCGATTCCGATTGGAATGGCTCAGGCAGGCACCGTCTTTGCTTTTGAGATCAACTATGAACTCGGTGTAGATGGTATTTCGATGCCATTGATTTTGCTGACGGCGATTATCGGTACCCTCGCAGCAATTGCTTCGTGGCAGATCAAGAAGAGGCAGAAGGAGTATTTTATCCTGTTTCACCTGTTGTTGATCGGTATGTTGGGAGTCTTTGCTGCAGACAATCTGTTTCTGTTCTTCATTTTCTTCGAGCTGACACTCGTACCGATGTACTTCCTTGTCGGGATTTGGGGATATGGGGAGCGCGAACAAGCGGCGAACAAATTCCTTTTGTATAACGGAATCGGTTCAGGGATTATGCTGCTGGCTTTCATCGTAATCTTTGTCATCATGCGGACGCTCAATATGGATGAAATCACGGCGATCCTGACGACACCAGGGCATCCGATAACCGAAATCCTTACGCCGGAAATGCGTTTTGGCATCTTCCTAGCGCTATTTATCGCTTTTGCGATCAAGTTGCCAGTCTTTCCGTTCCACACGTGGATGCTACGCGTACACGTACAGGCTCCACCTTCTATCGTCATGATTCACTCCGGTATTTTGTTGAAGATGGGGGCGTACGGTCTTTTGCGGATGGGAATCGGCTTCTTCCCAGAGCAGGCCTATGATTTCTCTATGTGGATGGCAGTTTTGGGGATTATCAACATTTTGTATGGAGCTGTACTGGCTTTCGTACAAAAGGATTTAAAAATGGTGCTGGCTTACTCTAGTATCAGCCATATGGGTATCGTCTTGCTTGGTTTCGCTTCGATGAACACGATTGGGTTTCAGGGAGCGATGTTCCAAGTGGTATCCCACGGCTTTATCTCAGCACTGCTCTTCTTCTTGATCGGTGTCATTTGGGATCGGACACAGACATCGATGCTCGACGATTTGGGCGGTTTAGCCAAGTCCATGCCGTTTCTTAGCGGCGTGTTGTTGGCAGGCGGGATGGCTTCACTCGGACTTCCGGGCATGTCCGGATTCATTAGTGAGTTCTTTGCCTTCCTGGGTCTGTTTGGTCGTTTGCCAGTAATGGCAGCAGTGGGAGCGATCGGGATTGTCCTCACCGCGGTGTATTTACTCAGAGCGATCTTGAAAACGACTTTTGGCCCTACTCCAGGTAGATGTACAGGACTTGCTGATGCACAGCCGATGGAAGTCATACCGATGGTAGTCCTATTGGGATGTATTATTCTCATCGGGGTTTATCCGGCAGTTCTGGGGAATCCGATGCAGCAGGCGCTGAAAACGATCGTACCTATCGTAACGGGAATAGGAGGGTAATCCATGGAAGTTAAAGATATTTTCTCATATGACTGGAGCTACCTTCTGCCCGAGTTTATCATTCTTGGCTTTGCTACCTTTTTATCACTGTTGGATCTTTTTGCGGGTAAACGCCTTGGCAAGCAGGTCATCGGTTGGCTATCCTTCCTGGCAACGGTCATAGCGGCGATCTTTGTGATCATCAATATGAATGCTCTCGATAAGCCATATAGCTACATGATCGACATGATCCGAATCGATGATTACGGCAATGCGTTCAAGTTGATTTTCCTGGCAGGGACAGCTTTTGCCATTCTCATCTCGCTGTCCTATCTGAAATCAGGGGAAATCCAGCACAGAGGCGAGTATTACTATTTGCTGCTGACCGGGCTTCTCGGGGCTATGGTCATGGCTTCGTCTGCTGACTTGATTACCTTGTTTGTGGGACTGGAGCTATTGTCTCTCTCGTCCTATGTACTGGTCGGATTGCGAAAAAAATCGCAGCTTTCCAACGAGTCGGCGTTCAAATACGTCGTTTCGGGAAGTATTGCCACTGCTGTGCTCCTGTTTGGGATGTCGTACGTGTACGGACTCACGGGAACCACACATATTTATGAAATCTCATTCCGATTGGCAGAAGCGGGAATGGCGGGCTATCAGTTCCTCGTCTATACGGCGTTTGCGTTTCTCGCAGTAGGTCTTGCATTCAAAATATCTGCAGCGCCTAACCATATGTGGGCGCCAGATGTGTATCAGGGTGCTCCTACCCCAGTCACTGCTTTCCTGGCAGTTGTGTCAAAAGCAGCAGGGTTCGCGCTGATCTTTCGAGTGATGATGATCTCGTTTTTCAACGTTTCCGATGGAACGGGATCAGGACGGTTCTTTTTCGAAGAGGGAAGCCTCTATCTGGGGTTGATGGCTGCGGCCTCGATGATTATCGGGAATACGATGGCGCTCAGGCAGACAAACGTCAAACGTATGATGGCTTACTCAGGTATTGCGCAAGCGGGCTATTTGCTCGTGCCGTTTGTACCGCCGACCTCTCTCTTTTTCAGCGAAGTGATCTTTTATCTGTTCGGTTACTTGATCGTCAGCTTTGGTGCTTTCGCTGTGATTATGGTTGTATCTCGTGAGCAAGAGACAGAGGATTTGAAAGGATTCGCCGGATTGTATCATCGCTCACCAGTGATGGCGATTGCGATGAGCATCTTCCTCTTGTCCTTGGCAGGTATCCCGATTACGGTTGGTTTCTTCGGGAAGTTCTATCTGTTCATGGGTACATTAGTGGTAGAAAACTACTGGCTGGCGGCGATTATGATCATCACCAGCGTCATTTCCTACTACTACTACTTTGGGATTATTCGTCAGATGTACATGCGTCCTGGGACAACTGAAGCACCGATGGTTGTGCCAAAAGGCATTTGGATGTTTATTCTCATCATGGCAATCGCTACTGTCTTCTTCGGTGCTTTCCCGGGTCTGGTCACCGACTATATCCAGATTCATTTCAATCCGTCCTTTGATTTTGGGAACATGCTCTCTCCCAGCTCTCAGTGATACTCGTAACTGAATAGCACTTCAGGTACAATAGAAGGGATGGCTCGTGATCGGGCCGTCCCTTTTTCTATGATTCTTGGAAGGGTAATGAGGAGGTAGCGAACATGCCACAAGAAGTATATGGCTTGTTGAGTATCATTTTATCGATTGCGTTTATTGGGCTCGCTTGGTGGGCGTTGCAATCCTTTCGCTTTGATAAGATTTTGAAAAAACCAAATGGTGCTCAGGCGAAGCTGTTGCAAATTTTTCTTTCCATTGTGATTGGATATGAAGTGTCCCGCTTTTTCCTTGATTACTTGGGCTGGTCCCTGACATTCGGGAATTTGTTCAACTAAATACCCAAAGACGACGATTCGCTGGTATATCCACCCAGCTACATGTACAAAATGAGAAGTACAAAGAGATACATGTAAGCATAGGGAGAGGATATCAATGGGGAAATGGTCTGGTTGGTGCGTGCTGGCTCTATTGCTCGTGATGGGGGCCGTGTATTGGATGCCTGCACAAGCAAAGGAAGAAAAGCCGGTTGTGACAGAAATGATGAAAGTACTAGAAGAAACGGGCGCAACGGGTGTATCGGTTCAGGTACGTATGCGTACGGCAATGGGAGAAGGCCTGCGTCCTGAACAAGTAAAAGAGTTGGCGACAAAATGGGCACAACAACTTGAGATTCCGTTTTCCCCAAGCGAACAATCGCGCAAACACAACATACTCGCATATAGGACTACATACACACAAAACGGCGTGGAACTGAGCTACGAGGTGACAGGAGTTCCTAAAAACGGAGCATTTTCTGTATATCTAGTACTTCAGTTATCTGGAAACCGTGATAACCTACTATATATTGGACAAGTACAGGAAACCTTCACGAATGCCCTGCAAAGCGCCGACTTTATTCCGCAAATTAGCACTTGTATTCGCGGATTGTACAATGTTAAGATGGGTGTTGACCAACAGGAGGGTAAAATATTGTCGATTTTTGGTACTCTCCAGGCGACAGAATTAGAACGTTTGCAAGATGATACGGTTGTCAGCATTTCAGGGTATACCCCTATGTGGGAACCATTCATCGCGTTAAACGGTCAAAAGATGAATCTACAGGTGGCTACGCATCGTGACAGCCATTCTGGAACATGGATTACGGTAGGTACACCAATCATCACTGTGGAATATTAGCACGCGGAGGGGTACACATTGGATAAAATTATTGTCCGTGGTGGTAAGGCATTGGCTGGAAATGTAAAAGTATCTGGCGCCAAAAATGCCGTACTCCCTATTATTGCAGCATCTATCTTGGCAGAAGAAGGGACTTGCGTCATCTCAGATGTACCAGGCCTCGACGATGTCCGGACGATATGCGACCTCTTGAAATCGATGGGAATCTCCCTTACATATGATCATGAAGTGCTGACGATCGATGCTTCCAAGCTTACGAGTGTAGAAGCGTCCTATGAACTGGTCCGCAAAATGCGCGCATCTTTCCTCGTGATGGGGCCGCTTTTAGCCAGAAAAGGACAAGCTCGTGTCGCTCTTCCGGGTGGATGTGCCATTGGTACACGCCCGATCGACCAGCACCTAAAAGGGTTTGAGGCTATGGGAGCCAAAATCGAAATCGGACAAGGGTTTATTGAAGCGACGGTAGAAGGACGATTGAAGGGTGCGAAAATCTACCTGGATATTGCTAGCGTCGGTGCAACAGAAAATATTATGATGGCCGCTGCTTTGGCAGAGGGAACCACATTGATCGAAAATGCAGCAGAAGAGCCGGAGATCGTTGATTTGGCGAACTTCCTGAATCGGATGGGAGCAAAAATCCGCGGAGCGGGTACAGGATCTATCCGCATCGAAGGTGTGGAAAAGATGAAGGGCTGCACACATTGTGTCATTCCTGACCGCATTGAAGCAGGAACTTTCATGGTTGCTGCAGCGATTACTGGCGGGGATGTCTTTGTGGAAGGTGCGATTTGTGATCATCTCAAATCCGTGACTGCCAAGCTTCGTGAAATGGGCGTGGACATTGAGGAGCAAGAAAACGGTATTCGTGTACGCCGTACAGGCCCAATGAAAGCAGTTGACCTCAAAACGCTGCCATACCCTGGATTCCCGACGGATATGCAGTCGCAAATGATGGCGCTTTTGCTTGTTTCAGAAGGAACGAGCATTGTGACCGAAACGGTATTTGAGAACCGCTTCATGCACGTGGAAGAGTTCCGCCGCATGAATGCGAACATCAAGATCGAAGGCCGCAGTGCCATCGTCGAAGGCGGTTCCAAGCTGACAGGCAGCAAGGTAGCAGCAACTGACTTGCGTGCAGGTGCAGCACTTGTACTGGCTGGGCTTGTATCTGAGGGAGAGACTGAGGTTTCTGCCCTGCACCATATTGACCGTGGCTACGTGAACTTTACGGAAAAGCTGCTGGCTTTGGGAGCAGATGTAGAACGCGTGGTTCCAGAAGAAAAGGCTCGTGAAAAATCAGTTTCCGAAACCATCAAAGTAAGCTTCTCTCCTAATTTTGCTTGATAAATACGTCAACCATATGGCAAAACGAAAGATTCTCTGCGTATGCAGGGGGTCTTTTTTTCGTTCTCTCGACTCTCTCACTCTCTCGTTCTACCGCTCTGTTGCAGAACATAGACTTTAGTAGGTTATTCAGACTTTTTGTGTCTAGTACGTAACGGGGAGGATCTCTTGCATGAAACGCTATCTACTCATGTGGTTTATCGCTTTGCCGATCTTGCTCGTCCTGATGCCTGCTGCTCTGGTCTTTTGGTTTTCACCAGAAATGGGCCCTGTCAGCCAGCCAACTGTGGCCGTCTCGGAGCCTGCCATACCGGCAATGAAGGAATCGGCTTCCTCTCTGCCAGTAAAGGTGTACCGTACAGAAAAAAAGGCCGTGGAAACATTGCCGCTAGAAGCGTATATTACCGGAGTCGTAGCGGCGGAAATGCCAGCTGAGTTCGAGCTGGAGGCATTAAAAGCACAGGCGTTGGCGGCCAGGACCTATATCGTGCGTCGAGTAAAAGAGGGCAAGTTTGATGATGTGCCATCAGGCGGTCAGGTTTTGGATACGGTACAGCATCAAGTCTATATGGATGAAAAGCAGCGGCGTGAACGTTGGGGAGACCAATACGAATGGAAAAACAAACGCATCCAGCAAGCAGTTATGGCAACAGCAGGGGTTATCCTGACCTACCAGAACGAGCCCATTGACGCGACGTTTTTTTCTACCAGTAATGGTTTTACTGAGAACTCGGATGAATATTGGGAAAAGTCAATTCCTTATTTGAAGAGCGTTGCGAGTCCTTGGGATATTCAATCTCCTCGCTATGAGGAAACGGTCGTCATGTCCACGGTGGAGCTAGAAAAGAATTTGGGCGTCAAGCTCACGCAGGAGGCTTCTACCAATGGTTCCTGGTATCGGATCGAATCGCGTACAACCGGAAATCGAGTAGGAGCCATCAGCATTGGCGGCAAGGAATTTACAGGACGAGAGTTTCGTGAAAAGCTCAATTTGAATTCTTCTTCCTTTACGTTGGACTTGCGCGGCAATCAGGTTTTCATTACGACCAAAGGGTACGGTCATGGTGTCGGCATGAGCCAGTGGGGAGCAAATGGAATGGCCAAAAACGGCAAAAGCGCAGAGCAAATCGTCAAGCACTTCTATCAAGGAATTAGTCTGCAAGAGTATACAAGAGTGATCCCAGCGTAAAAGAAAAGCAAATTTTTACTTTTCCCTACTCTCTCAGGTTTATACGCCAAAATTCTGGCGATACTGAGGGATGAGGTGATGAATAAAATGGAAGATCAAAAAAATCAAAATCAACCGATTCCATTCAAGAAGGCAAGTTCTTGGAAAAAAGTTTTGGGCAAGAAATGGGCGTTTCCTGCAATCTACATCGGCACCGCAGCAATCATTCTCGCTTTTGTGATGTGGTATCAGGGCAATGTCATGGACACGGTATCCAAAATGACGAATGGCGGAGATGGCGTGGCAGTGACAACTCCTGCAGCTCCTGAGACGACTACACCGCAAAACGAAGAAGCGGTACCTGCTACAAGTGGCGTACAACCACTCGCTTGGCCAGTAGGAAAAGGCGTGCAGTACAATGTGGGCATGAATTACTACGATGAGAAAGCTTCCAAGGAGAATCAGCAAAAAGCATTGGTGAGCTTCGACAACACCTTCTACCCGCACACAGGTATTGACCTCGTATCCACCGATGGAAAGAGCTTTGATGTCATCGCAGCTCTTGCGGGTAAAGTAGTAAAAGTGGTGAACGATCCACTTGTCGGCAACGAGATTGAGATTGAGCACGCAGACAAAATGATTACGGTATATCAAAGTCTGGAAAGCGTAACAGTCAAACCAGGCGATGAAGTGACACAAGGTCAAGTAATCGGGTCTGCTGGGCGCAACACCTTTGAAAAAGACGCTGGCGCACATCTTCACTTTGAAGTTCGCATCGATAACAAGCCTGTCAATCCAGAGCAATACTTGATTCAGGCTGATACGGAAGTAAAAAATCAATAACCAATGAATTTAGAAAAACACCTGCAAAATACAACAATTGCGGGTGTTTTTTTGCGTGTGGTACAAACTGTTGAAAAAAGATGCGGCCGTGCTGGCTTGTCAGGCTTGGAAACGTAGAATATGTGTCCCTACGCACCCATATATTGTATCAGACAATGTAGATACAAGGAGGCGAGTAATGTGCACGACTACATCAAAGAGCGGACCATCAAAATCGGCCGATATATTGTAGAGACAAGAAATACGGTTCGGATGATCGCTAAAGAGTTCGGTGTTTCGAAAAGTACTGTGCACAAGGACTTGACAGAGCGGCTGCCTGAGATAAATCCAGAGTTGGCGAACCAGGTTAAGGAAATTTTGGAATATCACAAAGCCATCAGACATCTTCGGGGAGGCGAAGCGACCAAAATCAAGTACAAACGTCGTAGTAAAAAAGTACGAGTAGAACAGGAGGAGAGTGTGTAAGAAAGAATTTCCTTGTCCTCTCACGTAGAAGAGCCTATGATATTAGGTAGAAATGTAACTGGTAATCAGGGAGGACCTTTCATGTTTGGCAAAGATATCGGAATCGACTTGGGCACGGCCAATGTCTTGGTTTTTGTAAAAGGCAAGGGAATTGTCCTAGACGAACCATCTGTCGTGGCAATAGATAGTAAAACCAGAAAAGTTTTGGCCGTGGGAAATGAAGCCTATCGCATGGTAGGCCGCACCCCAGGAAATATCGTAGCGATCCGACCTTTGCGAGAAGGGGTTATCGCGGATTTTGAAATCACTGAGGCCATGCTAAAGCACTTCTTGAACAAAATTGGTGGAAAGAGCATGTTTGCCCGTCCGCGCATTTTGATTTGCTGCCCGACCAACATCACGTCTGTTGAGCAAAAAGCAATTCGTGAAGCAGCTGAGCGCAGCGGTGGAGCAAGAGAAGTATTTATCGAAGAAGAACCGAAAGTTGCCGCAGTTGGGGCAGGTATGGACATTTTTCAGCCGTCCGGTAATATGGTAGTGGATATCGGTGGGGGAACGACCGATGTAGCGGTATTGTCGATGGGCGATATTGTCACGTCTTCCTCCATTAAAATAGCAGGCGATACATTCGATGTGGCTATTATGCGTTACATAAAAAATAAATACAAATTGCTGATTGGAGAGCGTACGGCTGAAGATATCAAGGTTCAGATTGGAACCGTATCCGGCGGACGCCAGGACGAAATGGACATTCGTGGTCGAGACATGGTAAGCGGCTTGCCGCAAACGATTACCATTCGCTCCACTGAAGTCCAGGAAGCCCTGGCTGAGTCGGTGAGTGCGATTGTACAAGCCTCAAAATCTGTTTTAGAACGAACACCTCCGGAGCTTTCTGCCGATATAATTGATAAGGGTGTTTTCCTGACCGGTGGCGGCGCATTATTGCACGGTATTGACGAGATTCTGGCAGAGGAGCTGAAGGTTCCTGTGCTGGTAGCGGAAGAGCCAATGATGTGCGTTGCAAAAGGAACAGGAATGATGCTGGACTATTTGGACAAGATGCCGGCTCACTCGAATAAGCGATTATTCAGGGGGTAAGATTTAAGTGATCAGAGGCTTGTATACGTCTGCATCTGGCATGCTAGCATTGCAGAACAGGCAAGAATCGCTGGCGAACAATTTAGCAAATATCAATACACCCGGGTTCAAACAGGACGTGGGTGTCATGCGTGCATTTCCAGAGCAATTGCTCTCCCGCATGAATGATCATGAAGGACTGGATGTTCCAGGCGTCCCTACTATGCCTGGACAGCCTGCCATTATCGGGCGTTTGCACACAGGGGTATACATGTCGGAGGCGCTGCCGAATTTTGCGCAGGGGGATATTGAAGAGACACGCAATCCGTATGATATTGCGTTGATGGACAATATTCAGCCAGATCAGAATGGCAATGAGCGGCGGTTGTTTTACAGTGTGGCGCGGATTGAACAAGCAAATTTGGCTCAGCCAGCACAGCAAGAGGATATCCGCTATACAAGAAATGGTAACTGGAGTGTGAATTCAGATGGTTACCTGGTGACAGCGGAAGGGTATTATGTGCTGGATAGTTCTAATCAGGCAATTCGTATCAATGATCCCGCACTTAGTACCAATGGTACCAATGTCGGTCAAAACCTGAAAATTACCGAGCGTGGCGAATTGATGCAAGTTACCATTGATCCAATTACAAAAGCAGAACAGTATACGGCGCTTCCTACTCATGCTAGATTGGGACTCGCGGTGGTAACCGATCCGCTAAAGCTAGTACGCGAAGGAACGAATGTTTTCCGATTTGAAGGCGACATAGCGGTGGAAGGGATTGATTTGGCAGAAGCCAACGATCAGGCTGCTAGAGCAGCAGGTATATACACTACCCCTATGGTCGAAGGACGCTTCGGTACACAACAGGGCTGGCGTGAACGCTCGAATGTAGACCCAGCTCAAACCATGACGAGTATGATGAGTGTGCTTCGCGCCTATGAAGCGAACCAACGGGTGATTACCACGATTGACGGTACGCTGGACAAGGCTGCTAATGAAATTGGTCGGGTTAATGGATAATAGGAGGTAGGAAGGATGCAGTCGCTTAATATTTCCACATCAGCTATGCGCGGTATTCAGCAAGCGTTGGACAATACAGCCAACAACCTGTCGAACATTGATACGATTGGGTACAAGCGCAGGGTCGCATCGTTTTCCGAGCTTCTCACAGACTCAATGAATGAGCAGCCGGCAGCGGACAACCAAAATCGTAATACACCAGCGGGGATAAGAATCGGTAGTGGAGCGCATCTTGCCATGACCAAGCTGGATCTCGGTCAAGGCAGTCTCAAGCAGACAGATGTGCCAACAGATGTTTTGATTGAAGGAGATGGCTATTTTTTGGTCACTCGTAAAATCAAAGATTCGAATAACATCACTGTGGATGAAGAAAGTCGCTTTACGCGTAATGGTTCCTTTAAGGTCAGTTATGATAATGATGAGCAAGGATACGTATTGCACACCAGTTCAGGTCATATATTGACAGATGAGGACGGTAAGAATATCGTATTGCAAGAGCCAGTAAAAAACATTGAGATTTCTCCAGACGGTACTATGAATGCTGATGGTTTGCTGGTCCCGGTAAAAATTGGTGTATGGAATGTAGATAACCCTGATCAGCTAAAACAAGTCGGTGAGAATCTGTTTGATGCCGAATTGGTTTTCATGGCAGGAGGACCAAAAATTAAATACACCAGTTCTTATGATAATGGTGTAACATTGCGCCAAGGTGCTCTCGAATCATCGAACGTCAGCATGACAGAAGAAATGTCCCAACTGGTGAACATTCAACGTGCGTATCAATTGAACTCACGCGCAATCGGCATCAGTGATCAAATGATGGGCATTGCTAACCAACTCAGAAGCAGATAACCCATATAATTTCAACATGACGGAGGAGAGGAGCATGGAACAAGGGAAGAGCAAACGTTTCCCGCGTCAGACCGAAGAAGTTAAGTCAAAAGGAAAAGAGCGGGAACGGAGCGGCAAGAATTGGCGGCTGAGAGTTGCCAAGATGGTGCTGGTCCCACTCCTGCTGTTTTTCTCACTGGTCATTGGTCTGATGATCGGATACGGTGGAGTTGGCAAGAAGCCAATGTCTGATGTATTCGATCTAGGAACCTACAAGCATATGTGGGATTTAATGTTTGAAGATACGTAAAAAGCTAGCTGGACAAGCCCGAACCTATGGTTGGGGCTCCTTTTTTTTCGAGGACTTGTTGTGGTGTTTGTCCACAGAGTATAATAGGTCGAGTGGTTGAAAAAGGAAGTGACGATTTGAATACGGAGGGATGTCCGTGAATCTTCCTAATTTGCTTACGATCTTTCGCATCGTGCTCATCCCTTTGTACCTGTATGTCTTTTTTTCGGAGTTTCCGTATCATGTTGAAATCGCTTTAGGCATTTTGATTTTGGCGGGAGTGACCGATATTGCGGACGGGTACATCGCGCGGAAGCATAAGCTTGTGACCACCATCGGAATGATGTTAGATCCTCTGGCAGATAAATTAATGATGCTGGCGGTCATCGCCTCATTATTTTTGACAGATCGAATCAGTATATGGGCTGCCCTGTTTTTCTTTGTGCGCGATCTGGCAATGATAGTAGCAGGAGCTGTTTACCACTTCCGCGGAAAAAAAACCGTCCCGGCAAACGCCTACGGCAAGCTGACAACCGTTCTTTTGTATGTGGTCATTCCGCTGGTGATGTATCGCTATGAGTACAGTGAAGCGATACTTTGGTCAGTTATAGCGTTCTCCTTTATTGTGAGCGCGATTTATCTGGCAAAGGCTCGACTATTGAACCGCGTGTAAGGGTGAAAAAGAGCACTTCCCACTCTTTGGGGAGGAAGTGCCCCTTTTATCTTAACCCCGCTTGTCCGTTCAACTGGGGCGGGAGTTATGTATATTGTTTCGTTGGTCAAAGGGTATTCATGCATAGACAAGTCTAGTTAAGTATGGAAATGGAGCGATACATAATGGAAATCAAAGCGCCTTTGGATATTATGCAAATTCAGGAAATCATCCCGCATCGTTACCCGTTTTTGCTAATTGACAAAATCGAAGAGCTGGAGTTAGGAAAAAAAGCGGTTGGAATTAAAAATGTTACGGTAAATGAACCGTTTTTCCAAGGCCATTTTCCTGGTTATCCAGTCATGCCTGGTGTCCTTATTGTGGAAGCATTGGCACAGGTTGGGGCAGTAGCGATGCTTAGCATGGAGGAACATCAAGGAAAAATCGGACTGTTCGCAGGTATTGATGAATTCCGTTTCAAGGATCAGGTGAAGCCGGGAGACACGCTGGTACTAGAGGTTGAGCTTACTCGTGTACGTGGAACCGTCGGCAAAGGGCATGGCAGAGCACTGGTAAATGGGAAAGTAGTAGCAGAGGGTGGATTGATGTTTGCCCTGACGGCAGGAAATAAGGCACATTCATGATCATCTTGAATGTGCCTTTCTTTTCGGGTAGAATGGCTAATGGGCAACTCCATGCATGAATAAGGTAGTTTAATTAAATATTCATTTAATAACAAGCACTTGAAGGTGAAGAAATGACCAAACAGGTCGCAACCATATTAGATGTGCCATTTACGACTCGCGGCTTCCGTGAGACTGTCGATCATATAACAGAGCGCATACAAAGCGGTCAAAAGACCCATGTAGTGACTGCTAATCCTGAAATCGTCATGGTAGCGAGAGAGAATCGCGCTTTCCGCTCTATTGTAGAACAAGCCTATGTCGTTCCAGATGGAATTGGAATCGTGTACGCTGCTAAATGGACGAATCAACCGATTTATGAGCGCGTTACCGGTGTGGAGCTTCTGGAAGCGCTCATGGCGAAAGCCGATCAACATCAGTGGGGCGTGTATTTACTCGGCGCCAAGCCAGATGTCATTCATTTGGCAAAAGAGAAACTGAGTGATCGTTATCCGAACGCCCGAATCGTCGGATGTCGGGATGGCTATTTTCGCCCAGAGGAAGAAACTCAACTTGTACAAGAAATTGCCGAAGCGAAACCGCAGCTTCTGTTCGTCGCGCTGGGTGCGCCCAGACAAGACGAGTGGATGGCGAAGTATCGCGATCAATTAAATGCCTCCCTGATGATGGGGGTAGGCGGAAGCTTTGACGTCATTTCCGGGAAAGTGAAGCGCGCTCCCGAGATTTGGCAAAAACTGCATTTGGAATGGTTTTATCGACTTGCTTCTGAGCCTTCCCGCTGGAAGCGTCAACTGGCTATTCCTCGGTTTGTTCTAACCGTACTGAAAGAAAAATGGAGTAGCCGTTCCTAGATGCATCCGTAGAGAGGAGAACAGTCGATGTCTACACTAATCCTCGGATTTCTGACTTCGCTGATCATATCGTTTATTGCAACACCGTATGTTAAAAACCTGGCTGTAAAAGTAGGCGCAGTGGATGCCCCGAATCAGCGCAAGGTACACACGCGAATCATGCCACGTATGGGTGGCTTGGCTATTTATATCGGTTATCTAGTTGCGTTCTTCCTATTTGTCCCGTATACAAACATATCGGAAATGCTGGGAATTTTCATCGGAAGCACGATCGTTATGGTCGTCGGCATGCTCGATGACAAATACCAGCTCTCGCCAAAATGGAAGCTGCTCGGACAGCTAGTCGCAACAGCGATTGTCGTCATTCCTTTTGGCTTGAAGATCGGCGTCGTGAATCTGCCGTATAGCGGAAGCATTGATTTCAGCAGTGGCTGGCTCTTCTGGCTGGCGATTCCGATTACAATGTTTTGGATTGTCGGGGTAACGAATGCGGTGAACCTGATTGACGGTCTCGATGGGCTGTCGGCAGGTGTGTCTGCGATTGCTGCAGGGACAATGGGTGTCATGGCCTTGTTGATGGACGATTACAAGGTAGCGACTTACTGTTTCGTGCTCCTCGGAGCGATCCTGGGCTTTCTCTACTTTAACTTTCATCCGGCTCGTCTGTTCATGGGCGACACCGGTTCGCTTTTCTTGGGCTTCAACCTGGCTGCCCTGTCGATCATGGGCTTTAAAGAAGCGTTGTTCGTTTCTTTTATCATTCCAATCGTCGTGCTGGGTGTACCGCTCTGGGATACGTTCTTCGCCATCGTGCGCAGGATCGTAAACAAAAAGCCGATTTCGAGCCCAGACAAAGGGCATTTGCATCACTGTTTGCTGAACATGGGTCTGTCGCACCGCTCGACTGTACTCACGATTTACTCGATCAGCATTTTCTTCGGGACGATGGCGATCCTGCTGACGAAGACGACGAAGTGGACTACGATTATTGTCATGGTCGCACTGTTAATCGTTATTCATCTCGGAACGGAGATCGTTGGACTCGTTAGCCGACGTCACCGTCCACTGATCAATGCATATCGACGGATTAAAATTAAACAGACCGATCAACAGCGTCGGACGAATTAGAAATAAGCAGAGCCCTAGCATCCTTTTGGTGCTAGGGTTTTTTTTCGCCAATATTTAGGGGGAAACACTTAAGTGAAAAAGGGAATTGTCCGATAAAGATAGGGAGAATTACATTGTCCCATTAATAGTGTGGGACACATAAGAGGTTTCAAAAATAAACGGAGAGGTGAAAATATGAACAAGTCCTATCAACAATTCCGTCGTTGGCTGGTAATGTGCCTGACGATGATGCTGATTGTTACAGGTGTTATGCCAGCGGTACCAGCTTTTGCGGCGCTGGGTTCCAATTGGAATACTGCGTCAGGTATCAAGACACCACCATCTAGCTATGTCATCAGCGGGGGTGGCACAAGTTATAGCGACCCGATTAAGACAAAATCCAAATTGGTATACCAAGTCGAGCTTTTCTATAAGGATGCCACTAAAAATGGCCAAGGCTTTGATGTTTTAATTGATAATGTTCCACTTCCGAACAATCAACTATTTGTAAACGAAAAAATTACACTGCCTGATTTTCAACTGAATAGCAGTGGAGCAGTAACAAAAGTTACAGTGAGGCCAAAAGTAACGGTGGATCCAACGAACGATACAGCAGAGATTTACTTCCAGTACACACCAACCCCTGCTGCTCCAGGAACAGGTCCGCTAATTTTTGATAACGCCGGAGCGGGTAAGCATCAAAGTGACCCTATCAAGGTAACAAATAGAACAGTAACGAATTTGAAATACAAATATAATGTCTCATCCGCAGTGGATAAATCACAAGCTGTCGAAGTTCAGGTAAACGGAGTAACCGTTCGAACTGTAACCGGTCCCGGAAGTACCTTGCCAGATATCGATTTATCTCCTGGTCTGAATGCAGTTCAGTTGTTTGCACCGAATACAGGAGAACGTGCCATTGTATATTACGAGTACAACTCACAGAACAGCCCGATCTCCATTACCAACTTCTCTGGAGGAACGACAGCCTATACTCCAGTGATTTATGGGGACTCTACTATTACCTTGATCGGTACGTATGGAAGTGGAGTAACGGGAAGCAGCTTGCGACTGAAGCTGATTACGAACAACGGCAGCTCCATTCAAGACTTAGCCAACACTGCACCAGCGATTAATGGTAGCACTTTTACATTTAATAACATCAGCTTGAAGCCCGGTCTGAATCAGATCGCTTTTTACGAAAAGGTAGGAAATGTAACCAAAGAACACTACCAGTTCTATGTTCAATACAACAACACACCGCTTGTTAGTGATTTGAAAGTAAATGATACACCATTGAACGATCCGAATGTCAACACGAGTCCGACTTATATCACGGTTCCATCGGTCAACCGTCTGAATTTGAATCTGGACGGGAAAGCGCTAAATGCAGATTCCGTTGAAGTGAAAAACCTGCGTACAGGTGATGTAGTTAAAACACAGGTGAACCGTACAGGTTCATTTGGATTGAGTGTACCATCCCAGCTTGGCGAAAATACTTTGGAAATCAGAGTCTTTAACCAAAACAAAGAGGTAGGTACCTTTGTCCGTAAGCTGTTGGTCACCACTACATCCTCTGGAAGCTCTGATCAATTTTATAAAGTAATGTTGGGGGCAGTACCACTTTTGCCTAACCAGCAAGCGACGATATCAGGTCCTGCTTCTTCTTCTGCCATGGAGTTGAATGGCGCTGCACTGTTGAAATTTGTAGACATTGCTGGTGAACAACAGTTCCAGGAATTTAAAATTACCATCTCCGAGGGTGCGACGAAAAAAGAATACAAGAATGCAGACGGGGTAACCTTTACTCCGATTGGCAACCCGCAAAGCGGATTTACGGAATATGCGGTAAAAATGTCGGTGCCAGCGGGTAGCTTCGTGGACGGTAAAACGTACAAGGTATCTTTGAGCTATCAATACCTGACAAAGGCATCGGATAATACAGTAACTTCTCCATCAGGCTTTATTAATGTCGCGAATTACGAATACGAATTCAAATACTTGGATAGCTCTAAGCCGAGCATTTCACAAGTGATTAATTTGGCAAATGCACAAGTATTGTCTCCAACGGCTGCGAATATCATCGTTACTTCACCGTTGGAATTGAAGGCAGTTACGAAAAATATACCAAATCCAACTACTGCAACGATCACGTATAACGGGCAAGCGTTAACTTCAGGAACAGACTATGTAATTACGGCTGGGACAGATGATTTTACGCTTACTTTGAAAAAGCTGCCCCAGGGTCAAGGGAAACTGGTGATTGGGTATACTGGTGCAGCGGGTTCATTATCTGCTGCTTACACTCTGGATATTCGTATTACCCCATTTGCTCAAATCACCTATGTAGATGCAACTGGACAGGTACGCAGCTTTGAAGATGGATATCAAGTAAAGAGTGAAAATGACATCCGAAATCTCGACGGGAAAGTGTACAACTATGTATTGAAGGGTGGCACCACAAGCAACATTGAGGCAACCTTAAATGGTACAAAAATCAATATTAAAGATAGTGATATTGACACAAACAAGGGTACGTTCCTTATTGAGAAGGGTGAGCTGAAATACAAAAAAGGCAACAACGTCCTGAAAATCACCTTGAAAGACGATCCACAAACAGTTTTCACCTATAATGTTTCCTACAACTCATCCAAGACGCCATCGGTAGAGGATGTGAAGCTGGAGATCATCTCCAATGGTGATACGGAAGAGCTGACCAAGAAAGCTGGAGATGCATCTTATAAAACCGGCGCCAACTTCTTGACCAACTTGAGCTTTACAGTAAATGATGCAACACATGTCTACATTGAAAAGAACGGGAAGCGTATCAATGATTTCCGCTACAAGAGTGGAGATTGGGAACAAGATACGACGAACCAGGAGTACGTAAAAGCACGCCTCGAAGCAGCGTTGAATAACGATTTGGAAGACTTGTTCGATGAGCACAACATTGATTCACAGTCACGTTCCCGATTTGAAGGGAAGATGACTACGAAGAAATATGGCGACCTTGTTGAAGAAGTGCAAGATGCTGTGACTGATGCCAAAGAACAGGAACAGAAACTGGCCCTTTTCCCACTGACACTGAAAAAGGGTGGAACAACGGTCTACACCATCGTAGCTGAAGATGACAATGGTACTGTCATTCGCTATGACATCAACATCGATCAGAAGTATTCCAGCTGGGAAGTTCTTTCCCCAGTAAAAGCAAAAGAAAACGATCCATATGTTATCGTAAATAGCAACAGTGCTGTTGTGAAAGTGTTTGCGGAAAATGCGGACAAAGTATTGTTCGGCAAAACAGAGGCAAAAGTAACCAATACAAGCAACCCTGACTTCTATTACGATGACGATCAAGGGAAAACAATCCCTGAGACTTACTATGTATTTACATCTACAGTTCCACTTAAAAAAGGTCTAAACATAATTAAATTCTCGGTCGTGGTAGGCGATAGCACCTATAAAGACGAAATCAAGATCTACAATGCGAGTTCGACTGTAAATGGTGCAGAATATCGTGATGTATTAGGAAAGAAAACTGCTTTTAGTGTGTTTGATAAGCAATTTGAGCTGAAGTTTCCGAAAGGTACAGTATTGCTGTCACCAGATGATAGCCGTGCTGGTCAAGAAGTGAAGAATCCAAACGGAGATATTTTTGTCGATGTACCTCTATACTTCGGTATGGCAGACCGGACAACAGGACAAATATCCATCGATGAGGATAATCTGGAAGAGCGACTGGTACTGGAAGCAAACTTCAACTATGCAAGTCCCCTGTACTATGTGGATGCAGGTGATACAGAAGCTCCCGGTGGTCGTGATCCATACTTCGATGAAGGCGATGCAGAAGACTTCAAGAGCCGTTGGCAAGACAATCTGGTTCCTAGCCTTCGCGGTACAATTACCATTAAATACGATCCATCCATCGTAAACGCAGCGAATAACATCCTGACGGTTTTCTACCACAATGGGGATGAGTGGAAAAATATTGGTGGCGTAGTAAGTACAAGCAAAAAGACTGTTACGGTGCCGTTTGCTGGTTTTGGTTATTACATGGTCATGAAAACGAGAGAAACATACGATGATGTCATTCGACATGATTTCGCTCGTGATGCAATTGAAACGCTGTACGCCAAAGGAATCATGCCAGCATACAGCGGAAGCAGCTTTGGGGCTAACCGTGACATGACTCGCGGCGAATTTGCAACGATGCTGGTCAAATCGATGGATCTGCCAATTAACGCTGGACCATATCGGGATAGCAACGAGCGTGATCCGTTAGAACCAACCTTTACTGATGTTCGTCCGAATCGCGATTCGTGGGATTATCAGTACAAATACATCGAGACAGCTGCTCGTGCAGGGATTATCCGTGGAAAACAACCAGGCTACTTCCGTCCAGATGAAAATCTTACTCGCGAAGAAGCTGCAATCATGATCTCACGTGCACTTAATCTCAAATTGGGTACACTCGATGCTTCTAAGGTGGCTTTGAACAAAATGTTCTCAGATGCCAAAGACGTTAGCTACTATGCAGCTCCATCCGTACTTGCTGTCAGCAAAGCGAAGCTGATGAACGGCGAAATAGATAATCCAGGTGAGAAAAAGTCAACCTACAGCTTCAAACCAACAAACAACCTGACTCGTGCTGAGATGGCTGTCATCACCATTCGTGTCATGGTCCAACTCAAAAAACTGCCTAAGCAGTAAGTCGAGATAGTTCGCCATATATAATAGAAGAAAAGCTGAAGAGGTCATCGCCTCTTCAGCTTTTTTTATGGAGAAATTACTCTTCTTCCGCATCTCCAACCGCGTCTACAGGAACCTCTACATATTCCTTCTCCCCCAGCACGATCTGAGCTTGTCCATTCGTTAAATCAACCATCCGAGCGACAAACTCATCCTGTTCTCCCTCGGGGATCAGCACATGCGCGGTCACCTTGTCTGTAAAATCCGTACCACTCACGCGATGTTCACCTAGACGCAGTTCGTTTTCCACCTTGCCCCACCACGTATAGTCCACGCTGACAGAGATCGTCTGATGCAGCGTGTGCACCACGATCTTTGCAGCCTTCAATGCAGTGACCGTTCCAGCTGTATAAGCCCGGACGAGTCCACCAGCCCCAAGCTTGATTCCGCCGAAATAGCGAGTGACGACCACGACCGTATCCTTCACGCCGTTTTTCTTGATGCATTCCAGGATCGGCTTGCCTGCCGTACCGCTAGGCTCCCCGTCATCACTCGAGCGCTGAATCTGATCGTTTTCACCGATGACAAAGGCAGAACAGTTATGGGTAGCGTCCCAGTGCTTCTTTTTGATCATCGCGATAAACGCTGTCGCTTCTTCCTCAGTGGTAACCCGCTGGGCATATCCGATAAAACGGGAGCGCTCAATGACGATATAGTCCTCACCGTAGCCAGCGATGGTTTTGTATTGGGTAAGCATCGTACAATCACCTCAAGAAAAGGATAGCATGCCAAAGAAATGTTGGCGAACACTGAAATGTTTTTGACACATAATCGTAGTACTCTATGTGGTGCTTTTGGAATAAAAAAGGAAAGGGAGGAGTTCCTTATGATTCCCTTATGAAAATGCTGGTATGGCATAATTTTGCGTGTGAGAAGGATAACTCTGTGATATAGTGATCTTGGGACAAACCACATATTTAATGTGGTTAATAATTTTATGCTCAATATAAAATGAAGGAGTGGAATTCAGTGAATTTTCCATATTCGAAAAAGAAATGGATGTCTATCAGTTTGGCGGCATTATTAACAACAGCCCTTGGCGCAGGAACCTTGACGGCATCTGCGAATACAGGCTCCGATCAAGCAAAGGCACCTACGACTGTACAAGCATCTAACGATAAAGTAGCAGCTGAGGCAGGCAAAGATACTACTACAACGCCTGATACTGCCGCAGCAGAAGAGTTGACGTTGGATAAAGCGATTGAAGAAGCTTTGAAAACAAACGTCTCATTACAAAATGCTCGTTTGGATGCGAAAAATGCAGATATCAACAACTCGATTACCTATAGAAGCACGGCGCAAATGACAGCAGACATGCTGGAATCGTTGGATGCAGCGCAAGCAAAGTATGTGAGAAGCGCCCAAAGTGAAATGACCAAAAAGCTGAATGCCCTCGCTGTTAAGACTACAGAAGGAAAAATCAAGCTGGGCGCACAAGATGCCTATTACAAGCTGATTTTTGCTCAGGATGACCTGAACTTGAAAAAACAAAGCTTGGCTCGTGCAGAAGCACAATTGAAAGTAGCTAAGGCTGCATTTGATGTGGGAACCAACGCGAAGACAGACGTTCTTGAAGCAGAAATGGGCGTAGCAGGTGCAAAAGCTCAATTGACGACTGCGGAAAACAACTTGGAAATTGCCGTGATGGATCTGAACGATTTCCTTGGCGTTGATCTGCAAAAAGAATGGAAAGTCGTCTCTGCCAATAAGAAAATGGCTCCAATCTCGATCACCGTGAAAGATGCAGAGAAGCAGGCCCTCTCTAAACGTTTGGAGATTACCAAAGCAGAAGAAGAGCTCAAGCTAGCTGAGTTGAATGTGAAGCTGATCGCCGAGTATACTGCGGCGTCAACTCTCTCTGGTCAACAAGCTCGCAACAACGTCGAGAAATCGCAGCTTGCCATTGATGAGGCAAAACGTACCGTTTCGAAAGATGTTGCACAGGCATACCTCAACCTAAACGCAGCTCGCGAGGCGATTGACTTCCAAAAAGCAGCAAAAGATTCTGCAGCTGAGAGCTATCGCTTGAAAAATTTGCGTTTTGAAAATGGACTCGCGACGACTTTGGAAGTAATCCAATCGGAAGAAGCATTGTCTACTCGTGAGAACGAGTACCAAAAAGCTATCCTGACTTACAACTTGGCTGTCGTAAACTTTGAGAATGCATTAGGAAATTAACCTAATGTAAGCAAGATTTATGTGCTTTTGAACCAAATTGGAAAAAGGTTCAGTCGTGACAGCCCGCCATATGTCCCCTATAATACGGATTGTGGCGGATGTCACTTCGTACATAATGAACAAGTGAATAACGAACCACGAAAAAAACTTCAATTTTTTTTCGAAGGCGCCGCAACTTTTGATTCGCTCAGGCGTTTAATAGGATGTCACACGAAAAACGGGGAATTGTGTAAAAAAGATTCACGAATTCTAGCAGTTGTGTTACACTAGTGATTGTTGCATTTTACACAATACTGAATATACTAGAGATTTTTAACACAAAAAGCGAGGCTTTCCTGCGAAAGGAGGTGACACGCGCTTGCAGGATTCGGGCTTTAAAAAGAAAGATAGATTAACAACAAATATTCCCCAAGAACAATTTGTTTATACTAGAGGAGGAGAACACAAGGTTATGAAAAAGGTCGTTAACAGTGTATTGGCTAGTGCACTCGCACTTACTGTTGCTCCAATGGCTTTCGCAGCAGAAGAAGCAGCAACTACAGCTCCTAAAATGGATGCTGATATGGAAAAAACCGTAAAACGTCTGGAAGCTCTTGGCCTGGTAGCAGGTTATGGCAATGGCGAATACGGTGTAGACAAAACTATCACTCGTGCAGAGTTCGCTACTCTGGTTGTTCGCGCTCGCGGACTGGAGCAAGGTGCTAAATTGGCACAATTCAGCAACTCTTACACAGATGTAAAATCTACTGATTGGTTTGCTGGTTTCGTAAACGTAGCTTCCGGCGAAGAAATCGTAAAAGGTTTCCCGGACAAATCTTTCAAACCACAAAACCAAGTTACTTATGCTGAAGCAGTAACTATGATCGTTCGTGCACTGGGTTATGAGCCATCCGTTAAGGGTGTATGGCCTAACAGCATGATCTCCAAAGCTTCCGAGCTGAACATTGCTAGAAGCATCACTACTCCTAACAATGCAGCAACTCGTGGCGACATCTTCAAAATGCTCGACAACGCTCTTCGCGTAGACCTGATGCAACAAGTTGAGTTCGGTACTGACATCCGTCATGAAATCACGAAAGAAACTCTTCTGACTAAATACCTGAAAGTTACTGTTCGTGACATGGAGTGGGCTCAAGAATCTGGCAACGACAGCGATGACTTGCCATTGGTAACTAACGTACCAGCTATCGGCTTGGGCAAAATCAAAGCTAACGAAGTTACTTTGAACGGTAAAGACGCTGGTATCGGCAACACTACTTACAAAGTAGCTGACGGTATCAACGCTAACGATTTCGCTGGTCAACACGTACAAGTGTGGATCAAAGACGACCGTGAAGACGTAATCGTTTGGATGGAAGGTTCCACAGACGAAGAAGTTATCATGGATCGCGTGAGCGAATTCACTCTGAAAGGTAAAACTTTCGAAGATGCAAAAGATCTGAGCAACTCTGATCTGGCTGATCTGAAATTGGAGTTGGATGCTAGCGGCAAAACATACCGCTTCAACAAAAACTCCCAAGTAACTTACAACTTCACTCGTTTCAACGATGCAGTTGATGGTTTGAAAGAAATCATCAAAGACAACTCTGCAACTCCTGGTTACACTTTCGGAGCGAAAGTTGTTCTGGACAACAATAACGAGATTGCTTACATTCACGTTATTGACGACCAAACAATCAATAAAGAAGAAGAAGGCGTTAAATACGGTTCCGAAGTTATCTCCAAAATCGATGCTGATAAGAAGAAAATCACGAACCGTGATAACGACAAGTTCAATGAACTGGAAGACAAAGAAGAAGGTAAAGACTTCTTGGTATTCCTCAACGGTAAACCAGCTAAATTCAGCGATTTGAAAGAAGGCATGGTTTACAGCGTATACTACGCTGATGGCGACGAAGACAAACTGCTGGTATTCGCTACTGACACAGTAGTAGAAGGTAAAGTAGACAAAGTTGTTAGCCGTAACAACAACGACTACCGCCTGACTATCGGCGACAAAACATACCGCATTTACGAAGGTGCTACTTTCTCCGATGACGGTAACAAAGATGTTCAAGACATCGACAAAGACCACTGGGATCTGGTTGACAGCTTGGACGACGAAACAGTAAAACTGTACCTGGATGCTTCTGGTCGTGTTCGTCACATCGAAACTAAGGATGCTATCGACGATCGCAAACAAAAAGCAATCATCACTCGTGCAGCTACTTTCAACACAAGCAAAGACACTTGGGATTTCACTGTGTTGACTCAAAAAGGTAAAAAAGTAACTGTTTCCCTCGAAGCTAAAAACATCTATGACTTCGATGGCAAAAACTACTCCAGAGATGGCAAGTCCGAGTGGGATCTGGAAAACATCCTGGTACCTAGCAAAGACAAAGACACTCTGCTCGTAGAAGTAACTCTTGATGCAGATGGCAAACCAGCTAAAGTTGAATTCGTGAAACCTGTTAAGGTTGAGCAAGAATCCGGCAAAGCTTGGGATGACCTCGCAGATGAAGACGACGATATGGTTGGCGACTACGAAGTTACTGACAAAACAGCTGTCTTCAACATGACTGGTGAGTTGGAAACAAACGGCAAACGTGCAGAACTGAAAAACGCTAAAACAGCGAAGTTCAAAGACGTTGCTGACGAAAACGACCTGTCCGTAATCTACACTGTAAACGATAAAGACGAAGTAGAAGCAATCTTCGTTGTTGATGGTGATGGTTTGGGTGGCGACGCTATCTACGGTCAAGTGATCGACTTCGGTCGTTCCGGCGGTAAAGACACCATCAAAGTATGGGTTAAAGATGGCGACAAAGTTGTTGAGAAAGAATACAAACTCGATGGCGATCAAGACGATCTGAAAGATGACGACATCCGTCGTAACGACTTCATCGCATTCACAGTTGATTCCAACGACGAAGTTATCGTTGACGATGTAGTTGAAGTAGTTAACAAAAACGCAAAAGGCATGCTCGCAGAAGTAACTGACGAAAAAGGCCTGAGTGATGCAAACATCGACAAATTGGTTGTTGGTTTGGTTGATGATGTAAACAAAGACACCATCACTTACAAAGATGCTGATGGCAACAAGAAGAAAGCTAGCATCAAATCTGCTACAGTTTACTTCGATCTGTTCGATGACCTGGGCGGCACAGATAGCGTAAACGAAGGCGACTACGTTGTAATGATCGACAGCGCTGATATCTCCGGTACTAAATACGACTACGTTCTGATCGTTTCCGACGAGAAGACAGTTCGTAAAGACGACCTGGAAGACGAAGCAGAAGCATTCTTGAAGCAAGAACCAACTGAGACTCCAAACCCAGATAAATGGGATGCTATTCCATCTACAGTAGAAGGTAAATTCGTATCTGCTGGTACAATGAAAATTTACCGTGCTTCTGTAAACCTGAACAAAGACATCAAGGCTGATGACGTTGATGACATCATTTTCTCCATCAACGGCAAAGAAGTAACGCCTGACGTTCTGGACTTCAAAGATGGCAAAATCTCCATCCAGTACCAAACAGAAGACAAAGTAACTTCTAGCGAACTGAAAGTTACTAACAAAAACGGTAAAGATTCCGACAAAGCAAAAGTAAACTTCGTAGAAGCGTAAGAATTACTTTAGCTAGTCTGAAGCAGGATTTGGGTTACCAAAGAGTTAGAGGGGAAATGTCCCCTCTAACTCATATTACCCGACTATAGAGAACTTCCTATCAAACATACGGAGGGGTAGTACGTGAATAAAAAAGTGGTACTTTCTGTTCTTTCAACTACACTTGTAGCTAGCTTGGCAGCATCTGCTTTCGCAGCACCAAAAGATGGAATTTACATTGGTGGAGACATCAAAAAATTCTACTCTACTGACGTTCTGTTCGAAATGACGCCAGCAGCTAAAACAGCTTATAACAATGAGCTGAAATCTATGGCTACTAACCTGAACAACATCGTATTCGTTGACTTCAAAGGAAACGGTGCTTCCCTGCAAGAAATGTTCGACAAGGGCGGTAAAGTAGCTCTGGGCGAGCCTCTGAAAAAAGAAGACTTCGTTGATCTCTACAAAGTAGTGAACAAAGACGGTTCTTCTACTGCAACTGAAAATGCTAGAGACAAAGTAGATGGCACAACTCCAGGTGAACTGAAAGTTGAATCTGTAAGTGCTATTAACTTGAAACAAGTAGAAGTTAAGTTCAGCAAAGAAGTTGATGAAACTTCTGCAACGAATGTTAACAACTACCTAGAGAACCTAGTTCCAATTCAAGACAGTGCTGCAAAAGCTGAAGTTCAAGCAGATGGAAAAACTGTCGTGATCACTTATGCGACAGTTAAACCTCAACAAACTAAGCTGAGTTTGACTGTTAAGAACGTTCAAGATACAAAGGGTAACAAAGTAGAAACTGTTGCTAAGGACGTCACATTTGTAGATACTACGTTCCCAGCTGTAAAAGGAATTACTGTTGATGGAAACAAATCTATCACTTTAGAGTTTAGTGAGCCAGTTAAAGCTCCTGCAGCACTTGCATTTAGCTCTTACAAGCTGAATGGTTCTGACCTTTCTGCTTTCGGAGTAACAGGTGCAAATGCTGAATTCGTTGATAATGCTAGTGGTAAAAATACTAAAGTGAAATTCAACTTTGGTGTTGCACTGCAAGCTGCATCTTACACACTTTCCGTTAAAGGCGCAACGATCCAAGACGAAGCTAACTTCTTCGTAAATGCTGTAGATGTTCCATTTAGCATTGTATCTGACACTACAGGTCCTGTATTTGTAAGTGCAGCGGCTGTTAACCTGAACACAGTTGATATCACTTTTGACGAGGCTGTTGCTTTGCCAGCATTGGGTGATATTAGCGTGAATGGTAGCGCATTGTCTGCTCCAGCTGCGACTATCGCTTACAAGCCAGGTACTTCTGATAAGAAGACTGTACGTATTACAAAAGCGAACCTCGTAGCATCTGGTGCAAACCTGATCACTATCGGAAAAGAAAGAGTAGCTGACCTGTTTGGAAACAAATCCGCTACTGAGTTCCGCTTCACCGTTTCTGGTGCAGTTGATACTATTAAACCAGAAGTTAAAGCAATCACTTCGGTTGATGACAAAACTATCAAAGTTGCTTTCAACGAAGCAATGGGTAATAGCGCAACTAACAAAGCTAACTACACTATTAAAGATGCAACCGGAGCAACGGTAGGTACAATCAACTCCGTTACTCCACATGCAACTGAGCTGTACACTTACAACCTGAACCTGACTACTGCACTTCCAGGTGGAGCTTACACAGTTGAAGTTGCTAACGCAATGGATGCTTCTAACAACGTAATCGTTACTGTAAGCAAATCGATCAATGTTACTGATACAACTGCTCCTTTGAAACCTACAGGTGTTGTAATCAGTCAAGCTGAAGGTATCATCAAAATTAACTTCAGCGAAGCAATGGATCGTGCAAGCATCACTAACAAAGCTAACTACCAAGTTAAAATTGATGGTGGTACTTACGAAGCATTGCCTGCAGAAGCAGTCATTACACCTGCAGATGACAACAAATCTGTAACGATTGACCTGCCAAACCTGCCTAAGTACGCTAATCTAGATGGCTTGAATGGAGATCAAGTTCGCGTTGCTCAAGTGAAAGACGTAGCTGGTAACTTCACTAAAGACATCGTTGATGAAGTACTGTTGGGTCAACCAACTACTCTGGCACCAGCGTTCTTGCGTGCAACAGCTACAAGTTCTACATCTTTGGTTGTAGAGTATGACAAGCCACTCGTTGCTGTTCAAGCTAACGACTTTATCTACGGTACAATTGCAGCTAGCACTGCTGTTCTCCAAAACACTAAAGTTTGGAATTCAGACAAAACTGCTCAAGTTGATGGTTCTAAAGTAATTCTTACTTTTGCAGCTGACACAATTGATAGTGCAGTAGCCGGTACATTGAAAACTGAAGCGAATGCAGATATTAACACTAAAGATGCACTTGGTAACATCATTCCAGGTAGTGGAAATTACACAGGTACTCAATTGGTAGATAAGTATGCACCAACATATGGTGATGCTGATGTTTCTGCACTGAGTGCAACTCAAATCAAGATTACTTTCTCTGAAAATCTTGATGGTGGTTATGCTGCTCTCTACAAAAATGACTTCACTGTTCTTAATGGTGGATCTAGTGTAACTGTAAAATCTTCTTCTGTATCTAATAAGGAATTGACTCTTACACTTGATCGCGCACTGGATCTGGTTCAAGAAACTGTAGTGACTGTCAAATCCACTGGATTGACTTTACAAGATATCAATGGAAATATTCTTGTACCGACTGCAGATAACCTTGATGGTGCGAAAGTAAACTTGGGTGGAGTTGCAGATAAGACTGCTGCAATTAATACTGCTAACCAAAAAATCGCTTCGGTTCCAGCAGCAACTGATATCACTGCAACTACCCTTGCAGCCGCAAAAACAGCAGTTTCTGAAGCAGAAGCAGCTGTAGCTGCTGCTAAAGCTAAAGGTGCAACAGATGCAGACTTTGCTGATTTGGCAAAAATTGATGCTGCCAAAGCAAAAATCGCTGAACTTGATGCTGGTGCTGAAAAGGCTACTTTGATCGCTACAGCTAACGAAAAGATTGCTTTGGTTCCAGCAGCAGACACTATCACAGCGGCAAACCTTGCAGTTGCAAAAACAGCAGTTTCTGATGCAGAAGCAGCCGTAACTGCTGCTAAAGCTAAAGGTGGAGTAGATGCAGACTTTACTGGTTTGGCAAAAATTGATGCTGCTAAAGCAAAAATCGCTGAGCTTGATGCTGCCGCTGAAAAGGCTGCTTTGATTGCTACAGCTAACGAAAAAATCGCTTTGGTTCCAGCAGCAGCCGATATTGATGCTGCCACTAAAGATGCTGCTCAAACTGCTGTAGATAATGCAGAAACTGCTGTAACTGCTGCTAAAGCAAAAGGTGCAGTAGATGCAGACTTTACTGAGCTTGCAAAAATTCAAGCTGCAAAAGATAAAATTGCTACCCTTTAATAAAATCACGAAACGTTACTTCATAAACTCATTACCTGAGTGAAAGAAGTGGAGAACGACCCCTAGACAACTTTCATAGCGGTCTAGGGGTCTTCTCTAACTATCTTGTCAAATAGATTGGTGCAACTCCAATTCATGAGAACAGCCTATGACTCATGTGCCTAATCCTCCTGCACGGAAAGCAGTCCTATACCAACTGCTCCCGTGAAGTCAGGTGAAGTCGTACTTGCTGAGATGCAAGGCGGGGCTCTTTAAAAGTTGACTATGGTCAGGCGACGAATCCATGGTGACCCAATACGAGATAGCTGTTGTTAGGTAGTTAAGCGCTAGGGGTTTAACAACAGTCGATGTACGCGAGATCGTGCAGACGAAACAGGAATAATTCAGGCTGTTAAACCTGTTTTTCTTGGATTGTATAGTGGGGACCTAAGGTCAGCAAAACAAGGGATAGACAAGGTGGAACGTTTGAAGTCTTATCAGAAGAGGTGGGTTAGCACCAGTGAGGCTGATAAGATGGCGGCGGGTTCGTAGTAGTGTGGATGGCTTGCCGTTTGTACCCGTAGTGGTAACATAGGCGGGGAGGAGAAAACTGGCCGGAGCGAAGGAACTCAGTCAGCGGATAAGAAGGATACGAGAACTTACAATGGGCGTTGTAGTTTCTCAAGTCTACAAATGAACGATTTCCAAAAAGGATTGCAGAGAGATCATTTCTGCAGTCCTTTTTTGCGTTTTATCCTGTTTAAGACGACTGCCAGTTTAGCGCGCTAAGACAATTAAGTTTGTGAGAAATTTGTGAGAAGCATCTGATAGGATGAAGATGCCCATTGTAAGACGTAACAGTTCCTTATTCGCTGATGGAACGCCGTATGCGATGAAAGTCGCCCGTACGGTGTAGGCTCGTTATAAACCCAAAATATAAAACGGGATAAGACGAGAATAGCGAGATTGTCTGGAATGCGAAGGAAGTAATAAAAGGTATGGCACCGACCGGTGGTTCAGAAGAGACGAATCAGTTGGAAATTTTAACAGGTGCAAATAAAGACGGAAGGATTAAAGTAGTATTTGATGATGGCCAGACTCGAAAAGACATTATTCAAACGGTGAACATGAATGACAATACTACAACAGTCTTTTACAAACTGATGGATGCTATCTATCAAGAATTGGGATTTGATTATGATATGACAGGAAGTGGTATGACTATTTATATTAAAGAACCAACACAAGAGGCAGACAAAGATATTACCATCACGTTAGAAGATCTTGACGCGACGGGTGTCACTGGAGTAGGTTCAGAATGGAGAAAGGGAGTTGCTGGTACGGGCGGAGTCGCTGAGGTAAATGAACTTGAAATTACTGAGGCTGGTTCTGGCTCGAAGGATTTGAGTGTTAACTTTACCGACGGAAACTACTTGAATGAGACGGTTACTGTTACCCTTCAAGGCACAGAAACCCCTTCTGAAATTGCAGACAAAATTGCATCTGCTTTCCAAGCACTCAACAATGGAAAAGGGTTATTCCGTCAGAATATCACGGTTTCCGGGGCGAAAGTAACATTTACGTCTACGAAAACAGTAGCAGACGAAAACATCACAATTACAGTGAAGAGTAAATAGTTTTCAATCAGAAGCTTTACATCCTTAATTTATCACAAGAGTCTGCCTCTCAGAGGCAGGCTCTTTCTCTCGTTAACAAGCTAAGCGAAATAATCAAAGTCCCCCTTCTCAGTAAATCTGTAATAAACGCCGTTGGACAGTATTTAGAATGTGCCAAAATCCACCGAATACTGTAGGTCCAATGCCTCTATCTCAGTGATTGCTATGCCTGTATGATATAAAAATAAAAAGCCTCCCTATCCCGTAGCAAATCACAGGGATTAGAAGGCGATTTGACTTACACTTTACCAATCAATGTACTGATCTCTCTCTCATACCCATATCGCTTGAAAAACTCAATCAATGCAACAGCGAATATATCTCTCTGACTAATATTTTTTTCCTTACTGTATTCGCGGACCATTTGATCGAGTGTATTTGTCATATGAACGGATTTCGTAACGAAAACGCCAGGTACGGCATATCGAGGAACTTTACCTGATTCTGAGCCTGGGACGATCAGATCGATTAGACGGCCCCTGTTACGCTCCAAAAGCTCGAGTAGGGAAAGATATTGATCCATCTGGTTCGAAGCCGTAAGGCCAGTTCTAGCCGATATAAAAGGCTCCTCAAGTTCTTCCAGCGCGATATCCATATAAGAATTCGATTCTGCTTCCTTATGAACCATTTCCTTATCGGACAGTTTCCCGTATTCCCTCACATAGTTCTTCGTATCAGAACTCCACTTGTATCCTTTTGCCTTCATATATGTTGCCAGCTCACGATGATCCTGAAAGCCCATACGTTTGGCAATCGTCTTCGCATCTGCTCCTTCTTTCTGAAAGAGCGAGAGAATCGTCGACTCCATTGTAGATTTCATTAAATCCTTGCTTGGGTCCCACTTCTCAGTACTTGTATATATAGGTACATAGGCTTGCTTATAACGATCCCACATAAAGTTCTTGCGACGCATGTATATATCTAACGTCTTGTAATTCTTATGTCCCAATTCCTGTGCTATCTCATCTCTTGTTTTTCCCTCAACCATGCCTCGTAATATCTCATTGACTCGTTCGTCATAGATTGGTTTTTTCTCTGTCCGTATATCCACTCTCTACACTCCTATATATCTCTCTTTTAAAGTGTTTGGATATTTTATACACTCACCTACAAATGGTTGATCGCATCTCGTAACTGATCTAAATTGGTGTGAGTATAAACACTGGTTACGTTCAAAGATGAATGTCCTAGAAGTTTTTGTATTTGTACCAGATTAACATCCTTTTTGACTAGCTGGCTTGCAAAGCTGTGGCGGAGGATATGGGCTGTGACTTTCTTACTCCACCCCAAACGTTTGACTGCTTCTGTAATCTCGCGGTTTACGTAAACCGGTGATAGCTTTCCGGTCTTTTTCGTACAAAAGAATCGAGTAGAACCAGAATCCGGTCTCTGATAGCGTACATATTCTTTCAACAATGGCAGTAAACGGGGGGAGATGGGAATGAATCGATCCTTGTTTCCTTTACCCGCCACCACGTGAATCACTTGCTGATCCCATTTCACATCTTGTAATGTGAGGTTCAAGCATTCTGATATACGCATACCCGTCATGAAGAGAACGATGACCACTAGTTTGATTAGTGAGTGATCGACTGCGTTCACTAAATCGTTTACTTCCTCTTCTTCCAGATAAGTCCTTTCTTTTTGTTGCACCTTTATTTTCTCTACAGACAGCGCGATATTCCGTGGAACCCATTCTTTTTTATGCACATAAGAAAAGAATGAACGAAAAGTATGGAGGTTGCGTTGTCTGCTGGCAGGAGCATAGGAACGCTCTGATTTCAGATATAAAAGAAAGTCCTCGATATCCGTAGCAGTCACTTCATCGATGTATGGTTCACAGTTGTATTTGCTTTCCAAAAAACGGGTAAAATAGGTGAGATCCTTTTTATACCCCGTTATTGTTTGTTCACTACGACCAATGGAGAACAGATATTGCAAGAATAGGTCTACTGCTTGAGTTAAAACCATTTGTTTCGAAACACCACCATGAATGCCAGTGTACATAAGCAGAAAAAGTAAGAACACGATTAGTATAGCCGTTAATTGGATATTTACATACAATGAAACGAAAATGTTATGTGATTAAAAAAGTTATAAGTTTTCAGTATTATGTAAGTGTAAATAAAAGGGACTAGCGCATGAAAGCGTTAGTCCCTTCCATCATTTACAACGGATTACAAATATTTATGTGATGGTTAGAAAAAGACCCCGTACACATTTCTGCGTATGGGGTGCTCTTTCCACTTCCCTTGCTCTATTTAGTAGAGCTTATGAAGTAGTATTTCGATTACTGAGTAACAACGATGTTAGCTGGAACCGACAGAGCGTTTCCTGCAGCGTCCTTCACATCAATGGTATCCAGTGCTTTCAGGGAGATACCCTTAGCAATTTTGTCAGCGTCAACCGCTGCGATAGCTACTTTTACAGTAGTAACAGCAGTAGAACCGATGCCAGTGGTTACTGTTTCAACAGTTCCCTGGGATTTGCCTTCGATCAAAACTTCGAAATCCTTAGCAGCATCGTCAGCAACAGCTTCAGAGAATGTCAAAGTGATTTCTTCAGTTCCAGTCAATTTAGCAGAAACGACAACTGGAGCAACGTTCTCTTTCAATTCTACTGCGTTAGTGTGGAATGGCTCCATCACTTTAGTAGAACCAAGAGCTTTCACATCAGAGATGTTGATGTTGCGAGTACCAGTGAATTCGTTAGAGCCTGCTTTCAAGTTCAGAACTGCAACTTGAGTAGTTACTCCAGCTGCAGTTACAGCTGGCAGCAATGTTACAGATTCAACAACAGCGCCGTCAATTTTGTAGTTAGCTGCATTCGTAGCAGATGCTCCGTCTACTGCTTGGTCAAAAGTAACGTTTACTTTGTTGTTGTCAGTAGCATCTTGAACTACAGTTGTTACTTTCGCAACTGCACCACTAGCTGGCACACCATCTTTACCGCGAGTAAATGTTGCTTTAGCATCTTCAACAACTACATCTGCACCACTAGTTACACCAGTGAATTTCAGGTCGAGGTTGTATGTAGCACCCTCAACATCAGTAGCGTCGCCCAAGAAAGCATCGAGGTTTACACGAACTACTTTCTTGTTAGTTGCATCTTGTTTTACTTCTGTTTCAGTTGCAGTGATTGTGTTCGTGATATGGTCTTTTACGAAAGTACCAGTACCATTTACTTTACCAGTAGCAACTTTAACATCTTTATCAAATGTCAGTTCAAGATATTGCTTGCTATCAGTAGCATCAACTACTACATTAGAAGAAGCAACTTTTGGAGCTGCAGCGTCTTTCGTGAACACTACAACCTTGCTAGTGTCTGTACCAACTTCACCGCTCAGGTCATTGAAGCCTTTTACAGCGATTGTGTTAGCACCATCAAGTACAGCTGGAGCAGTTACAGTGTAAAGAGTAGCATCTGTAGCGTCTTTAACCACGCTAGCTGCAGCAACGTCTGCTCCATTGATGGAGATTGTTGGGTTTGCAGCAAGTTGCTCGGAGAACTTAACAGTGAATGTAGTTGCTCCTGTTTGCGTGATAGCAGAAACTGTTGGAGCTACTCCGTCCAAAGCACCTTTAACCATTGTTACAGTTGCAGGGTTTGGAGTGAGCAGGTTGCTCGCAGTATCTTGCGCACCAATTACTGTCGCAATAACTGTTTTGCCAGATGCGATATTAGAAGTCAAAGTGAAAGTCACTTTGTCAGTTGTAGTGGTAAAGTTATGAGTAACATGACCATCTGCAACTGGAGTACCGTCAGCATATTTGTATGTTACAGTACCGATTTGTTTAATTGGCTCAGAGAATGTAACAGTGAAATTGCTAGCGGAATCTTTTACAGTGGAAACGATAGCTGGAGCAGTAGTGTCAGCAGCGAATGTTACAACTTCATCGTATTTAGCAAAAGCAGAGCCATCTTTAGCTTTGATGCCATCGATAACTACGTTGTAACGCTTGGAAACTGCACTTGCTGTCGTTACAGTCAAAGTTTTGCCGTCTTCGCTCAATTTACCGGACAAAGCACCAGCTGCAACGTTATCGATAGAGTTAATAGTTACAACACCAGCGTCGAATGCACCGCTCTTGTCATCAGCAAACAAAGATGCAGCATCAACTTCTTTGTTGAATTTAACTTCAACAGTTGTACCGTTAATAGCACTAACCCTTACAATAATTTCTAATTGTTCACCAATTCCAGCAAATCACGTCCTACCAGTATTTTCATAGTCTCCATGTTACCCATCATTTGTAGAAAAAAGGAATATGGATGTAGCTGATTGCTAAGTAATGGAAATCCCCACAATATGGAAGTGTAGTTTTGCCTTTGGAAGTTGATGTTTTGAAAAAATAGCAAAATAAAACTGGTAAAAATAAAATAGGACCATTCTATTAACGAATAGTCCTCTAGCTTAGTAGTAAAAGCTTATCCTATAACGATCTTATCACTCATAAAGCCATACCTTTGCTCAAGGCAAAGCGAATACAAGCAATGCCAGCGATGACGTTACTGATCAAATCATCGGTATATATAGAAGAAACTGAAAAAATCCATTTGTCTAAGTGAGGGTACATCAAATTGAAGGGGCGGGTGGAGGTAACAAACCTTCGGAATATTTTCAGGTAGATGAAGCGACCATGAGTCACCACAAGGAAATTAGCAAATCAGAAAGAGCCAATCGCGTTTGTGATAGGCTCTTTCCCTGTATCCACATAAAAAGAACCAACTGCACGAGTCAGTTGGCCAAAAAGTAATTCCCCAAGTTATTTGTTTAGACCCTTACATTTTATCAATAATAAACAACGTTGTAAACTTTAACTCATTATGGAAATGTTATACATGAAATCATCATCAGCTCGATTGCATAAAAAATTTTTCTTCATTAGATATACGACTGAGACACGGTGAACGATCAAAGGTGTTTGCAGGGTACAGACCGACTAAGAAACGGTCCTTGAGGCTGCGAGCAAACCAGGCTCTCCTTTTTTGCCCCACCGCCCATCCTTCCATTCCTTGACATCCCCTGTTGCGTACGGGTATCCTAACATAACTAACAGTACGAATTGCACTGTGAAAAGGTTGCAAAAGCCTTTTGTTTTCTGCTTGGAATGCCAAGTTTTCTATGTTGCAAAAGGATGTCACTATGCTATAGTGGATGACGAATGTAACTATATATAGATGTAGAGAAAAGTTGGGAGCGACGATATGTTATCCTTCTTGAAGAATTTAATGGGGAATAAACCAACAACCAATGAGGTGCGAGAGCAGGTTCAGGAGGAATCGATTCTTTCCGCTGCTGATACCGAACAGTCACATCAGGTACAGGTTGAATCAACTGGCGTCACAACAACACTCTCTCTACATGAATCTTGGGAGAGTCGGCTGAGTGCGCAAGAGAAATACTCTCTCTCCTTTATGGCTCAGGAGCTGGAGCCGTTGCAACCAGGGAATATCTCCTTGGCTGGAACTGCGCTTGTTCCGCATGATGACGGGATCGAAGTGACGGCATTCGTCCGGAACAGCACGGACCGCTCAATCAGCCTGAATGAGATGACACTGGTGGTACTGTTTGGGGATCAGGAGCTGTTTACCCGCCAATCCTTTGATTTGAGCGAGCTTGGAGAAATTCCGCCGCGTTCTGCAAGACCGTGGTCGTTTGTATTTGCCAGAGAGCACTTCTTACAGCTAGAGGTTCTTCTCTTGAATTGGAAGATCGCTTTTGAGATGGCGCAGAAGAAGATGGTTCTTCCACAGCAGCTGGAGCTGGAGGAATCCTGGATTAAGGCGCTGACTGATGAACAAAAAACGTCCTTAATTGAATTAGCGAAGAATCTTCCTGCTCTAAAAGAGGGAGAAGTAAATATACAGAGTGTGCAGATTCGTCAAACAGAAAATGGTGCTCTGAATGCTATGCTTTTGATTCGCAATGGCTCTACACAGTCGCTGTCCTTCGAAACGTTGCCGCTGGCGCTGTATGATGCAAGCGGGGATAAAGTGGCAGAAGGTCTGTTTGAACTCGGGAGCCTGACTGTAAATGCAAATACGAGCAAGCCGTGGCTGTTTATTTTCCCGCCTGAGAGCATCCAAAAGGAAGAGCTGGACTTGTCCCGTTGGAAAGTAAACGTTCCCCAATGAGCCTGATGCAAGAGAGCAAATTTGCATAGGCTAGTCAAAAAAGTTTATCATGATGAGAGAGCTTCGTTCGTGTCCGGACGTGTGAGGAGGTAGCCTATGTTTTCCTTTATGAAGAATTTATTAGGTAAGGATCAACAGGATCTGAAAAAAGATATTCAAGAAGAGTCTGCCATTGATGTCGCTGAGATGAAAAACACCGAGGTCGAAATGGAAGGCAATGAGCAACAGGAAGCTTCTGTAGGTGGAGCTGAAAAGATTCGTACGGAATTGTCTCTGAGTCCGATTTGGGAAAGTGAACTGGATTCCGAGAAAAAGTACACGCTTCGCTTTTTGCAAGAAGAACTGCCTGAGATGCGTAAAGGCATGGTTAGCGTAACTGGATTCAGTATGATTCCGCAGCCAAACGGCATGACTGTCGCTATGTTCTTCCGCAACTCCACGAATAAGCCAGTGCGGATCAAAAACGTTGGATTAGCGATTTATCTCGATGATAAGGCGTTTGCACGGATCAAGGTGGATTTGTCAGATATGGACGCAATTCCACCGCATACCAGCCGTCCGTGGGAGGTATTGTTCCCGGAAGAGAGCTATCTGCATGATAATTTCACCTTTAACCGTTGGAAAGTGGTCATGAAGGCTGGTAGAAACTCGCATGTATGGCCTCGTAATCTGGAGCTCGATCCCGAAATGGAAAAGCGCATGACTGATCGCCAAAAGGATCGTCTGGAAGCGTTGACGCAGTCTCTGCCAGTGATTCCGATTGATACCGTTCAGGTTACTGGTTTTGACATCGGAATGACAAAGGAAGGACATTTGGTAGCAGCGATGCTCTTCCGCAATGGGATGGCCCACGATTACCGTCCTGATGAAATCAAGCTGACGATTGCTGATGCAAATGGTGATCTGGTAGCAACAGGTGTACTGGACGCAAGTAGCATTAATGTGAAGCCGGGTTACAGCCGTCCTTGGATGATTGTATTCCCGCCAAATTTAGTGAAAAAGCCTGATGCCGACCTGAAAAGATGGACGCTTGAGGTAGAATAGAGCGCAATACTTTTGAGGTGTGGGAAAGAGGAGGTTGACTTATGAGTTGGTTATTGGAAAATTGGTTTGGTTCCAAGGAGAGCTTGGAGCAAGTACGCGAAGATATTCATGAGAATCTTCATAGAGAGTTTTATTTGGGTGTATCCGGAATAGAGAATCCACAGCAATCTGCGAACCGTGTGGATTCCAAGGAATTGTTTTTGGTGCTGAACGGTCCGTGGGATGATCAATTGGACGAAGCGGAGCATGAGCTCTTGCAATACGCTCATGATGAAATGCCTCCAGTGGTTCGTAACGAAGTAGGTATCATTCCTTTCTTTACGCAGGTTACCAATGATGGTTACTTGGTTCTTACCTACGTTCGCAATGCGACTGACCGCAGCATTTTGCTGCAAAAGCTTCCGCTGTCTTTGGTGACGGAGGATGGAGAGGAAGTCGCGAGAAAGACTTTTGATCTGATCACATCTGGTCCAGTGATGGAAATGTCCAGCCGTCCGATGGAATTCATGTTCCGCTGGGATGAGTTCGACCGTATTCCTGAAAAAGAGGTTCCTCTGAAGCTGACCTATATCAAGCCGAAAAAGAATGAAGTAGAAGAGAATCAAAACTTCAATTTGGGTCTGAGTGCAGATGAGTCCAAGCAATACTTGCAGCAGGCAGCAGAGAAGGCTCCGATTGTAGAGGGCGAAGTAGATTTGCAAGTCCTCGACATCAAGCCAGGTGAAGATAACGGACTGAAAGTCATCGTTGCTTTCCGTAACGGTCTGGGAAAACGTCTGGAGTTTACCGAAGTGCCGATTATCGTTCATGATAAGGATGGCGAGACCGTAGCACGTGTACACTTCACCTTGGAAAACATGAAGGTTGAAGCAAATAGCCATCGTGTATGGGCATTTGATATTCCGTTCTCCTCCATTAAAAAGGAAGAGGTAAATTTGGCGGAACTGACTGCCTTTATTCCGAAAGCACAACAAAGAAAAAAAGAAAAAGCTCAGGTAACACCTGAAGTGGAAGACAATAAAGGTTTGTTACAGTAAGAAGAAAACCCTTTTTGCCCATGGTGAAAAGGGTTTTGTACTGTAATAATGTTCCAAATATTGGGTGATCAGGGTTGCATGTCTCCCTTTTCATCCGCTATGCTAGGACGAGAAGATAAATACCTGAATTCCTTTTAGACTGCTTATTGTGCAGGGGAGAGAAGGAAGGAATGTTTTGCATGAAAAAATCAGTGAACATGTCAGTAGCGACTGCGTTAAGTGTCGCGCTAGTGATGGCAAACAACCAAACGATCTATGCTGCAGCACCACCAGCATCAAATGACTACTATTTAAGTAACCAGCTTCATTTGAGTCAAATTAGAGCTCACCAAGCCTGGTCAGTCGTAAATAGTAATGAACAGATTATCATCGCAGTGTTGGACTCCGGTGCGGATTACAAGCATCCTGATTTGAAGGACAACCTTTTGCCGGGTGTGAATCTTGTCAATCCCGGGAGGTCTGCCCAGGACGATAACGGACATGGAACAGAAGTAACTGGTGTACTGGCTGCTAGCGGGAATAACAGTATTGGTGTATCCGGTGTCTTGTGGAATGCCAGGATTTTGCCGATTAAAGTCTTGGCAAAAAACGGAAAAACCGAGAGGGAAATTCTTGCAAAGGGCATCCATACCGCCTTGGACCGTGGAGCCAAAGTCATCGTCATGTCTCTCAGTAGTATGGCCTACTCCAAGGAATTGGCGGATGCTGTGCAACGAGCGGAAAGAAGCGGAGCTGTTCTGATTGCAGCTAGTGGCAATGAGAGTAGCCGTGTGGCTTATCCGGCTGCTTATCCCACGGTAGTAGCGGTAGGGGCTGTAAGGAGTAACAATGAAGTGCTGTATCAAAGCAATACAGGACCTGAGCTTAACCTGGTAGCGCCTGGTTTCAATGTTTATACGACCAAGCTTGGGGGAAAATACGGTTCTTTTAGCGGTACTTCAGCAGCGGCACCACAAGTCGCGGGCGCAGCGGCGCTCATACTAGCTCGTCATCCCAAACTAAGTCCATTTGATGTGAGACAATTGCTTTATCAAACAGCTACGGACTTAGGGGAAAAGGGATGGGACCGGAAAACGGGCTACGGATTGTTAAATGTCGACAAGGCAGTTCGAACGGCCTTATCCTATGACTTTTTAGAGCCGAATAATCAGACGTACTCAGCCAAAGCGTTTCCGATTGAATCGCAAATACGTGGAAATTTGGGGCCAAAAGACACGATAGACTGGCTGAAGATGGACATCCCTTATGATGGGAAGGTCAGCTTCTCAGCGTCAGTGACTTCCGGTGTTTCTTCAGCGATGGCAGCTACCTTTTACCCAGAGAATCGTCCGCCGATCACGCAGTACTTCGGAAATGGGGATACGATAACTGTCCCGGTCAAGGCGGGAAGAATGAATATCCGGTTAATGCGTAACGGAGGGGTCAACAACGCTTTTACCTACGTGTTGACGAGTAAGTTTACCATCAATCCGGACCGTAACGAACCGAATGATACGCAAGAGACGGCAAGGCCGCTTGTAGGCAACCAAATCAGTGTAACAGGTAATTTTCACGATGAAGGGGATCAGGATTGGTTCTCCTACTACGTTCGTGAATACGGGCATATGGATGTCACTGTTAGTCCTGATAATAAGCGTGTCGATCTAGTGCTGGGTATCGGTAAACAAGAGCCTGGGAAAAAGACGGTTGTCTGGGATCCTAACTACGATAATGGAACGATAGACAATCCGACTGAGCGGCTCCAAAAAGAAGTGTCACCAGGCAAGTATTACATCCGTGTGAGTGAGTACAATCGCAATGTGGTGAATGGCGAATATCAGCTGGATCTGGGATACACGCCAGTAAAAAAAGATTTTAATGAGCCGAATGACACCTATCAAAAAGCGTCTCCGTTAAGTGGTGGGACAGTGATGTCAGGCACAATACCGACAGCTACTGATTCCGACTGGTTCCAATTTACTGTGAATAGTGAATCGTATGTTTCGTTCCGAGCGCCGTACATTCCTGTCGATAGTGGCTTTCGTTTCGCGCTCTATAGCGATCGAAACATGAACTATGCGATCGCTTCGACGAATGAGGTAGCGGAGCTGTCTAACCGAGGAAACGATGTTATCGGTTTGCGTTTGCAACCAGGAAAATATTATGTACGCCTTAATAGCGGTACTGCGTTCAAATATGAATCGTACCGACTCACGGTGACGCAGCAGAAATTGATAGCGGGCTATCGCGATATTTCGGACCACTGGGCGCGCTCAGAGATCGTCAGACTTAGCTCTCGCGATATTGTAAATGGGTTTAATGATGCGTCGTTCAAGCCGAATCAGGCAGTGACCCGTGCAGAGTTTGCGACGATGCTGCTTAAATCAATGCGTGCGACCGGTTCCAAGGTAGCGACTACCTACACAGGAAAAACGACCTTCCGGGATATGCCAAAGCGGCACTGGGCGTATCACAACCTAGGTGTAGCCTATCAATTAGGGATTTTGAAAGGGTACCCGAAGAATGAAATGAAGCCGGATCAGCCGATATCACGTGCAGAGATGGCGGTAATGATCGCGCGGGCACGTGATGTTTTGATGTATAACCGTGGTACATCGAATTATCAGGATGTGCCAACGAGTCACTGGGCTTCTCCTGCTATTGAGGCTTTAACATCTAGAAATTGGGTCAATGGGTACGGTTCTTCCTTTAAACCGAATGGAAGGGCAACTCGCGCCGAGGTAGTGGTGGTACTTTCCAAAGCCTATCAACTATAAGTAAAAATTTTCCTATTGACATCTCTGAAAAAAACAATTATTCTATTATCCGTAATGGATACTCTTATCCAGAGCAGGCGGAGGGACTGGCCCTATGAAGCCCGGCAACCGATCTAGAGCGGTGCTAACCAGCAGAACGGACATCTGTTCTGGCCGATAAGAGGATGAAGGAAGCAAAAAACGCTCAAACCTTTTCCTCCTAAAAAACGGAAAAGGTTTTTTATTTGCGTTTACGTAGATAAAATCCTGACTCGGCTACCACACTATTTGTATGAGGTCAAAGGAGGTATTTTCTCATGGCTTTGCAAAAAGGTCGTCGTCTGTTTACATCCGAATCTGTAACTGAAGGACATCCGGATAAAATTTGTGACCAAATTTCCGACTCCATCTTGGATGCGATCCTGTCCAAAGATCCAAACGCTCGCGTAGCTTGCGAAACTTCCGTAACTACTGGTTTGGTTCTCGTAGCAGGTGAAATCACTACAAACACTTATGTGGATATCCAAAAGCTCGTTCGTGAAACCATTCGTGAAATCGGTTATGACCGTGCGAAATTCGGTTTTGACGCTGACACTTGCGGTGTTATTACTGCAATTGGCGAGCAGTCCGCTGACATTGCACTTGGTGTAGACCAAGCATTGGAAGCACGCGAAGGCAAAATGACTGACGCTGAGATCGAAGCAATTGGTGCTGGTGACCAAGGTTTGATGTTTGGTTTTGCTTGCAATGAAACACCTGAGCTGATGCCACTTCCGATCAGCATGTCCCACCAATTGGCTCGTCGTCTGACTGAAGTACGTAAAAACGGAACACTTGCTTACCTCCGTCCTGACGGAAAAACACAAGTAACCGTTGAGTACGATGGCGACAAACCAGTTCGTATCGATACAATCGTTATTTCTACCCAACATGCTCCTGAAACAACTCTGGAGCAAATCAAGCAAGATCTGGTTGAGCAAGTAATCAAACCAGTTGTTCCAGCTGAACTGTTGGACGCTGATACCAAATACTTCATCAACCCAACTGGCCGTTTCGTAATTGGCGGACCACAAGGGGATGCTGGCTTGACTGGTCGCAAAATCATCGTAGATACTTACGGCGGTTATGCTCGTCATGGCGGCGGTGCGTTCTCCGGTAAAGATCCGACTAAAGTTGACCGTTCCGGTGCTTACGCAGCTCGTTATGTAGCGAAAAACATCGTGGCTGCTGGTCTCGCAGACAAATGCGAAGTACAAGTTGCTTACGCAATTGGTGTAGCACAACCAGTTTCCATCGCAGTAGATACTTTCGGTACAGGTACCATTTCCGAAGAAGCTCTGGTGAAATTGGTTCGCAAACACTTCGACCTGCGTCCTGCTGGTATCATCAAGCAGCTCGACCTGCGTCGTCCTATCTACAAACAAACAGCTGCATATGGCCACTTTGGACGCAATGACCTGAATGTTCCTTGGGAGCAAACAGACAAAGCAGAAGTTCTGAAGCAAGAGGCTGCTCAACTGTAATATTGCTGAATGACATAAAAAGAGCCTGGTATTGCTACTGGGCTCTTTTTCTTTTTAGGAGCAGAGTCATCCAATTATTGGGTCAATTGTTGCACAGGAATTTGTAGGACTGTGTCGAATCTCCTAGTGAGGAAGTAGAGGAGGGGTTTTTTTGCCGAACAGAAGGCTCTTCCTGATCGTGTTTCTTACTTTTTTGTTTTTTGCAGTGGCTATTGGGTTGTTAGGCGAATCTTTTCTGGAAAAAAAGAATAAACAAGAAGTGCAACCTTTTCCCCAAGTGGATACGTCTATAAGCATAAGTGAGACAAAAAATGCTGAGCCAAACGTCACACCAATTGAAGAAGCAGCGGTTCAAACGAAAAAGTGGTATAACAATCAGGTTGTGGTTTTGACGTACCATCATGTCACGGATCAATCGAATCAGCGGTATGTCATAGCTCCTGATCAATTTGCCCGACACATGAAATTTTTGCATGATAATGACCTGAATCCGATATCGTTGGATGAGTTCCTGCGATTTATGGAGACGGGTACCTTACCGACTGAGAATGCTGTTTTGATTACGTTCGACGATGGGTATGAGAGCTATTACAAAGAAGCATTTCCGATCTTACGTACATACGGCTACCCTTCAGTGAACTTCGCGATTGCGGGGCGCTTAAGAGATGTAGCTGATCGAAAACGGGAGAATATGACGCCACCACTTACGCGTCAACAGGTTAACGAAATGACTCATTCGGGACTGGTTACGATTGGGTCCCACACGTACAGTCTGCATGAAGAGGAAGAACGAAATGAGTGGGGCGATCTTGGCCCAGAAACAGCTCCGGTCTATCTGAAAGACTTGCAGCGTTTAGAGGAAGAGAAAGAGTACAGGGACCGCCTCTATGTAGATTTCAGTATATCTCGCGTCAGTTTAAGCGAATGGATGAAGAAAAAGGTTGAGGCTATCTCGTTGCCATTTGGCTACACAAGTCCAATCGTACTGGAGACAGCTCGTCAAGCTGGCTACCGCTATGTGTTTACATCCAATCGTGGATTCGTAAAACAAGGAACAGATCCGTTTGCCATTCCACGCAATGACATGGGACTGCGAGATGTAGAAGAAGAGCACCTCCAACAGTTGTTCACGAAGGCTAAAAATGAGTTTGAAGGAGAGCAATCATGAACAAAGCGATAGACATCAGCGTGCTGGACGGGGTGATCAAACGAACGATTGAAACCGTAGAAACGAGTAAAACCCAAATATTTGATATAGCTGAAAACGCCAGACAGCATGGCAACTCATTGAAGTTTGATCTACATGAACTTCGACAAGAGATTTCCAAAGTGATTCAAAAAGTCGATGCGCTTGAACTCGCGTATCGCAAATCGCGCAACAAGCTCGTGTTGGTCAGTCGTAATTTTCATATGTACACGGAGGAAGATATCCGGGTTGCGTATGAAGAGGCGAGCCGTATTCAGGTAGAACTGTCCATTTACCGCGAGCGGGAAAATAATTTGAAGCGCAGAAGAAATGATTTGGAGCGTCAACTGCGTACCTTGGAAGAAACCATCGTCCGTGCAGAAAAGCTGGTTTCTCAAATGGGCGTTGTGCTTGGATATTTGACTGGTGACTTAAGTAAGATTGGCGAGGCGCTGGAATCAGCTAAGCAGCATCAGTTGATGGGCCTAAAGGTAATCCAAGCTCAGGAAGAAGAGCGTAAGCGTGTCGCGCGCGAGATTCACGACGGTCCAGCTCAATCGATGGCAAATGTCGTGCTGCGTTCGGAAATTGTAGAACGCATGTTGAAAAACGAGCGCATTTTGGAAGCGCAAATGGAACTGCACGAGTTGAAGGAAATGGTACGTTTGAGCTTGGCGGATGTTCGACGTATTATTTTTGATTTGCGTCCAATGGCATTAGATGACTTAGGGCTAGTACCTACCTTGCAAAAATATATTCAAACGTGCGAAGAGCGTATTCAGTCTTCTATCGATCTGGTAGTATTTGGTGTGGAGCCTCCTTTGCGTAGTTCGGTAAAGGCTGCGATCTTCCGTTTGGTTCAGGAATGTTTGAACAATGTGGAGAAGCACGCAGGCGCTACGACAGTTCAAGTGAAGCTGGAATTTGTACAAGATTCGTTAAGCCTCGTCGTCAAAGACGATGGGGTCGGATTCGATCTTGAAAAACGTATGGCGAATGGCAACTCTTTTGGACTCTTGGGAATGCGTGAGCGTGTACAGCTCTTAGAGGGTAGTGTCGAGCTGCAATCCGCTCTGGGAGAGGGAACCAAGGTTATATTCCAAATACCGATAAAATTGTGACATGATACGTAAACAAGTACTGGGGGATGAACCATGGATAAGAGACAGCAAGAACTCCGCATTGTGATTGTGGATGACCATCAATTATTTCGCGAAGGCGTAAAGCGAATATTGGAAATGGAAGAAGATTTCAAGGTCGTCGGTGAAGGTGCGGACGGAGGAGAAGCCACAGTATTGGCGGAAGAGCACAAGCCGGATGTCTTGTTGATGGATATTAACATGCCGAACATAAATGGCGTTTCTGCTGCAGAAAATGTGATTTCTGTAAGCCCTTCTACTCGTGTGATTATGCTCTCGATTCATGATGATGAGGGGTATGTATATCGTACACTCCGTGCTGGAGCTTCTGGCTACTTGCTGAAGGAAATGGGAACGTCAGACCTCGTTGACGCTGTGCGTGTAGTGGCGAGTGGTGGAGCATACATACATCCAAAGGTGACGGGCAAGCTGATTGAAGAATTCCGTCGACTGAGCGAGCAGGAAGGGACGGCAGAGCGTAGCTTCTCCGTAGATGAATCGCAAGCCATCGATCCAAAAGTGATCGAATCGCTTACCCGTCGCGAGCGGGAAGTATTGCAGCTGATGGCAGAAGGGAAAAGCAATCGTGCCATTGGGGAATTCTTGTTTATTAGTGAAAAGACGGTTAAAAACCACGTTAGTAGCATTTTGCAGAAGCTCAATGTTCAAGACCGGACACAAGCTGTTGTCATCTCCATTAAAAACGGCTGGGTGAAACTGTAGGAAGCGCTTCCTATTTGCACTCTGTTCAAGCTGTGCGGCATACCTTGGTATAGGAGGAGGTATGACCGTGATGGAAGAGCTGATTGTATGGCTTTTGGCAGCATTTGGCTGCTCCTCTTTGTTGGTAATGATCGCGGAGCGCTGGACGAATCGGACGGATAGCGCGAGCGAGCTCCCGTATGAGCATTATCGGTTGCTGGTGCGCAATTCGGAACAGGTGCTAGAACGTGTAGTGCGGAGTCTGCTGTTTCGCTCGTATTGGAGTGGCAGACCTATCCGAATTACCTTGATAGATGATGGATCAGACGATGATACGAAACAGATGACAGCCGTCTTGAATCGTTATCCGTACGGACATTGTTTGGGAGACGGACAAGAGGAGAAGGCGGCTGGAACCATCGTCATTGATCTGCGGGAGAAAAAAGAGGGAGCATAAAAATTTATTAAGCGTAAATATTACGAGCTGTCGACAATAGATCGGCGGCTTTTTTATTTTTCTACAGCCTGATTTTGATTCCGAAATTTATTTGCCGGACCTGTCTGTCTTTTTGCACACTAAGGGCAAGAGGGCGGGGGAGTGAGCGTATGCGTGAGTATTTGCTGTATATCAAAGCTTACGGCGGATCAATACCACAGGTGCAGACTTATGTTACGCCGAGCTTTTCTGTAGATCGTTCTTTTTGGCAGGAAAGAGAAGGGTGTGTCCTGCATGTCATTGGGAAGACATCGTCGCTTGCTCTGGCTTTTTCCTTGCGTGCGAAAGTGAACGGGTATTTGATGGAACAAGTCGGTAAGGGACGGATGCTGAGTGATGGATATGTAAAAGAGTTGAGAGCGCTGGCGGTAAGTGGCGTGTGCGAAGCGAGTAGCTTATATGGACGGGAAACAGTGAGCGTACTGGATCGTCGAGGGCAGGGGTGGTTTTCTTGGGAGTCAGTCGAGGAGAGTGTGGAAGTTTCTTATCAAGGTAGCAAAGTATTGGGGAAATTGCCGGGTGCTCAGTTGGGCCTTTTGGGTGGTCGTGAACTTCTTCGAAGGAGCTCATCGCGCGAGAAACCACAAGAAGCTGTTTTGAGCGAGATTTTGGACGGGCGTGCGCTCCTTTGGGATGAAGTGGAGTCTGTGTTGAAAAAGCGAGGGGTGGACGTACATGATTTGTCAGCCATTTTGCATTCATTCGTGCTGGCAAACAAAGCGGAGTGGCGACCTGGCATTCGTTTTACGGTCACAAAAGGATGGTGGCGCAATCGGCTGGAGTTGGTCTGTGAACGCTGCGGAAGTGCAGGAGCGAAGGTGGAATTTACTTATTGTCATACGTGTGAGCAAGGCTGCGCCTATTGCACAGCTTGTTTAGGGATGGGCAGGAGTAAGTGTTGTACACCGTATTTTTTAATGGATGTAGGAGCATCGCTTATCCGTAGTACAGAACACTTGCAGAACGTGGCGAGATTGGAGTGGGCGGGGAGGTATTCGGCAGATCAATCACGGGCAGCTGAGCGGGCGCGTTGCTTTGTAGCCAATCCGAGACCAGGGCTGTCGGAATATTTGATCTGGGCAGTTTGTGGAGCGGGTAAGACGGAGTTGTTATTCCCTTCTGTTACAGAGGCACTTGCTGCTGGCGGTCGCGTTTTGATTGCAACACCTCGAAAAGACGTCGTGTTGGAATTGGCTCCGCGTATTCAGCGAGTCTTTCCAGGGGCTAAAGTGATTGCTGTCCACGGTTCGAGCGCGGAGAAGTGGGAAGAGAGTGACATCACGATTGCGACCACGCATCAGGTCATGCGCTATCATCGGCGTTTTTTGCTGGTCGTTCTCGACGAGGCCGACGCGTTCCCGTATCATAATGATCCTATTTTGTATCGCGCTCTATCCAGAGCAGTGAAAAAGAATGGGAAGCTCCTCTATTTAAGCGCGACACCTCCGGGATATTTGCAAAAGCGGCTCGTTAGAAAAGGACGCTCATTCCTAGGCTCGTCTGGCGCAATACCGCTATTTTCTGATACGCATGTTCTGTTACCTGGACGCTATCATGGTGCTGCGCTTCCTGTCCCCAAGATTCTCACGGTACAAGACTTACATAAGCGCGTTCGGTCGAATCGAATCGTGGCACCGTTTATAGAAGCAGTGAGTAGTTCACTGAGTGAAGGCCGACAAGTTTTTGTGTTTGTCCCGCGAGTTGATGAAATTGACAGGGTGCTATCGTACCTTCAAAAATGGCTTCCTGATCATGCAGGGGAGATGGCTGGTGTTCATGCGGCAGACCCTATGCGGGAGGAAAAGGTACTCGCATTTCGACAAAAACGTTATACCGTCATGGTGACGACTACGATTTTGGAGCGGGGTGTGACCATACCAAAGAGTGACGTAGTAGTGGTAGGCGCGGAGGCACCTGTATTTGACGAAGCGTCATTGGTGCAGATAGCAGGACGAGTAGGACGATCCGTTGATGATACGACGGGGAGTGTTTTATTTTTGCAAGCAGAACGCGCTACTTTTCCAAAGCGGGCCGTCAGACAGATATCACAGATGAACTGCTTGGCTCAAAGTCTCGAGGAACAAAGAGGTCTTTCATGACCAGTAGGATGTGTGTGCGTTGTGGTGGACATATCGTAGCTCTCCAAAAGGAAACGGTCGTTCGTGAAAAGGTGCGACAGCTATCCGATCAGGCGAGCTATCCGGTCATCTACCGGATGTTAAAAGGGATCGTGTTGTGTGGAGTCTGCCTTGATTCCTTGCCGTTGATCGGGCATGATATTTGCCAGCGGTGCGGGCGTGATAGGGAGCTGCAGGTTAGTATCGGCGACGAAGGGCTATGCAGGGATTGTGTTCATGGAGAAGATGAGCAGATATTGGTGGCAAATCGGAGTTTGCTTCGCTATGAAAAGGGAGAGAAGGATTTGCTCGGATTGTTTAAATACCGCGGTGACGAGCGGCTAGCTTTATACTACGGTACGCTTCTCGCCATTACGGTTCAGCGTTATTACAGGTCTATGGGGTTTACCTGTATCACGACGGTTCCTTTGCATCCACAACGATTGCGGGAACGTGGCTTCAATCAGGTTGATTTGCTGGCCCGCTATTTAGGAGCAGCGATCAAGATTCCCGTGAGACCGCTGCTACGTCGAACGAAGGACACTCCAAAGCTGAGCAAGCAAAAAGGGCGCGCAGCACGCCACGAAAGTATGCGCGAAGCTTTTGTGTGGGATGGCGAGGATATGCCCTTTGCTGCTAAAATTCTGCTCCTTGACGATATTTATACGACTGGTTCGACGTTGCGTTCGTGCGCGAGGACAATCAGAGCACATTTGGGGCCAAGCTGTGAAGTATATTCCTTGACAATATACCGATAGCCAGTTTGGAAAAATTAAGCTATGATGTAGGCATACAACGGATGTAGAACCGTATGAACTTTCTGAACGGAAAAGGGGTAGTCCGATATGTCTATGGGCAAGTTGGCAAACTGCTCGCGGTGTGATGCTGTATTTGTACAAGCAGTCCGTGACATTTGCCCCAAGTGCTGTAAAGAAGTGGAACACGAATATGAGGCCTGCGCCCAGTTTTTACGCAAGCGTGAAAATCGTGGATCGAATATTCATCAAGTGAGCGAAGCCACCGGTGTGAGCGTGAAGCAAATCACGAAGTTTATCAAGGAAGGGCGCATTTCGGTTGCCGGAAGTCCAAATCTTGGTTATCCATGTGAGCGCTGCGGTTTTTTGATTCGAGCAGGCAACATTTGCGAATCTTGTCTAAACGGCTTGAAGCATGAAATCACGCAACAAATCGAGGTAGAGCAGCGATTGGAGGAGTTCCAACGCGCCGATCTGGCTAAGGCAGCTTATCGAAGAAAGCAGAATAGTGACGAATAGTTTTGTGCAAAAAAACTAATCGTACATCATGAAATTGCCGATGATACTACTAAGAGGTGTCATCGGTTTTTTCTATGAAAAGACCGTTGGTATGAGAGGATGGTAATCAGATGCGGATTAATGAACCTAACCGTGTCGGGATGATCAATGCTTACAACAAGACAGGTAACAACCAGGTAGGCAAAAGCGGCAAAATCCCGATGGGCAAGGATGAAGTAAACATTTCCACAGAAGCGCTAGAAATGCAAAAGCAAGTAGAAGATGTCAACTCTCCACAACGTCGGGAAAAAGTGGAGCAGTTGAAGAAGCAAGTGGAGGAAGGAAAATATCACGTCTCAAGTGAGCGGATCGCTGATAAGCTCCTGTCCTTTTGGAAAAAGCTGTAACACAGATCTAGAGAGGGCTTTTTGAACAGCCTCTTTAAATAGTTTTCGATGGAAGATGAGGAGAAGCAAGGGATGAATAGACTCTACGATCTGCTCGACAACTTGATCCAGTTGCACAAAGCCTTGTACACCTTAGCCTCGCACAAGAAAGAAGTGCTGGTAAGAGGGAATGTGGATGAACTTATAGCCATTACACGCCAGGAGCAAAAACTGATCAAGGGCGTCGCAGAAGCTGAAGCAGCTCGCCAGCAAGTCGTAAAAGAATTGACAGCACAGAAGGGCTTTGCGCTGCAAGAAGGCACACTGGCTGAATTGATCAAGTTGACGACCAGTGCGGAAGAGAAAATGCGACTCACTTCCTGTCGTAATGAGCTAAGCCGGATTGTGACCGAACTGCGCGATGCTAACGACCTGAATCAGCAGTTATTGGAGCAATCCCTTTCTTTTGTAAATATGACGCTCGATCTGATCACGGATACACCCGAGGACGACTTTATCTACGGCAAGCCGACCTCGGATACGTATCGTCAGGCAAATCGAACTTTTTTCAATAAAAAAGCGTAAAGAGGTGTCGAAATGCGCTCTACTTTTCATGGAATTGAAGTCAGCAAACGCGGCTTGTTCGCTCAACAGTCCGCGCTAAATACAACGGGACACAATATCTCCAATGCGAATACGGAAGGATACAGCCGCCAGCGCGTGAATATGCAGGCTACGAATGGTTTGCCTTATGTGGGGATGCAGGCAAGTATAGAGCCAGGCTTGCTCGGTACCGGTGTGCAAGCGACTAGTATTCAGCGTCTGCGGGAAGAGTTTTTGGATATTCAGTATCGGAACGAATACAAACGCCAAGGCTACTGGGATGGTCGTTTGGAAACGTTGGAGAAATTAGAAGGGATCATGAATGAACCTTCCGATACTGGCTTGCAAAAAGTAATGGACCAGATGTGGCAAGCATGGCAGGACTTGGCCAAAGATCCGACAGATACATCTGCTCGGGCAGTTGTTCGGGAACGAAGCAAGGCAGTAGCGGATACGTTTAATACGCTGACCAATCACATCAAGGAAGTACAAACTGATCTCAACAATGTGGTTAATGTAAAAGCGATGGAGATCAATTCCTTGGGCCAACAGATTGCTAGCTTGAATAATCAGATTGCTAACGTTGTACCGCATGGTTATCAGCCAAACGATCTCTATGACCAACGTGACGTATTGTTGGATAAGCTCTCCAAGCTGGTGGAGGTCCGTGCAACTCAGTCAACAGCTGGTATGGTTAACGTGACCATTGAAGGTCGTGAATTTGTTACTGGAATTACATCGCAGCCAGTAGCTACTGTACAGAATCCAGCTACGGGCATGAGTGACATGACGCTGGGCGGAGCGGCGTTTGTGCCGACAACCGGCTATATGGCAGGAACGTTCCAATCTCGTGATCAGATCGTACCGAACATGCTGAAACGCTTGGATGTTTTAGCTGTGAATCTGACGAAGGAAATCAATGATCTGCATCGGGCTGGACGAAGCTTGAGTGATATTAACAATGGCACTGTACAGGATCTGCCGTTCTTTGTAGATGCGAACTCACTGGCTGCTAATCCGGCATCCAAAAACTATCCAACAAGTGCATCTGGGATTGTAATTAATCCAGAAATTATGAAGAGCTTGGATGCGATCGCGGCAGCACAAGCAGAAGCAGGCGGCACTCCTGTAGGGAATAACAAGAGCGCTCTCGCCATCGCTTCGATCAAATTCAAGGTGTTGGCTGCGGGTGCGGGACCTAACGATTTGGCAGAAAGCTCTACATTAGATAATTACTATCGTTATACGATTAGCCAATTGGGTGTTGACGCCCAAGAAGCTGAGCGTAACCAATTAAACTCCGAAATGCTCGTCGGTACCGTGGATAGCCAGCGTCAATCTGTATCTGGCGTATCGATCGATGACGAAATGGCAGAAATGGTGAAATACCAGCATGCATACAGTGCCTCTGCTCGCGTCATGACAAGCATGGACGAGATCTTAGACAAAGTCATCAACGGCATGGGCCGAGTGGGCCTCTAATTAGGAGGGAATAGATTATGGCAGTACGTGTAACGCAGAATATGTTGAATAATAATATGCTGCGGAATTTGCATAATTCCATGCGAAACATGGATAAGTTGCAACATCAGCTTGCGTCCGGTAGCAAAATTGCAAAGCCATCCGATGATCCTGTAGTTGCAGCGCGGGGGATGTTTTATCGGTCATCTTTAATGGAGAATGACCAATACAAACGGAATGTTGATGAAGCACAATCGTGGATGGATATGACAGATGGTACCATGGATGAAGTAGGAAATGTCATGAAGCGTGTAAAAGAGCTCCTGATTTATTCTGCGGACGGAGCTATTTCACCTGATGACTTGAAAACGATGGGGTCAGAGATTCAGGAATTAAAGAATCATTTAGGAACTCTAGCCAATCAACAAATTAATGGAAAGTATATATTTGCAGGTACAGATACGAATAAAGCACCCTATGATTTAACAGCCAATGGTGGAAAAGGTGACTTCGTTAGTACGAACAGTTCTCCCATTAATTTGGAAGTGAGCCAAAATGTCTTTGTAACCTCGAATATTAATGCTCAAAACATATTTAACTTCCCTGATAACGCAAATAATATGTTCAAAGTGCTCGATGGTATCATTACTGAGCTTAACAATGGGAGAAGTGCAGCACAGTTTCAACCCGCTATGAATCAACAATATGATAAATTGTTGGCAGAAAGAGCTTCATTAGGTGCAAGTGTGAACCGCGTAGAACTAATTGCAGAACGCTTGAAGACACAAGAGGTTAGCATCACGGGATTATTGTCAAAGAATGAAGATGCAGACATGGCGAAGGTAATGACAAATTTAAAAACACAAGAAAGTGTTCATTCTGCAGCGTTAGGATCTGGAGCTCGGATCATTCAACCATCATTGTTAGACTTCCTTCGCTAGATAGAAAATGAAGGAGAATGACCAATGCAAATTCCAAACATTCAAATGCAGAGTACGTTTGCTCGGCTAGGTTTGAACATTAGTAAACCTGTTCATGAAATAAAACAACCGCAAGCTGAAATGAATTTACGGCAAAAACCAGCTACGCTTTCTATTGAGCAAGGGAGTCCTACGCTATTTATAGATTCGAGTCAGGCACGTGCCAATATAGGCATCATGACCTCTGTGGAGTTTAGTGATAGCAGTGCTTCTTATGGAAAACAAAAGGCTCTCCAGGCTATCGCAGAAAAGAGTCAAGAGGGCGACCGATTAATGAAGATATACACAAAAGAGAACGCTATAGCGTCAATTGGACGAGAAAAAGGCTTACGGGCGTTGGAGGGGGGCTACACTCCTCCCGCAACGTCGATGGATGATGGAGTCGAAATCAATGTGGACCTCAAACCAACCGTGATTAACGTACAACGTAACGGGATGAGCATAGATCCTGTTACAAGACCTCCAGAGTTTTCGTATACAGCAGGCAAGGTAGAGCCATATATGATACAATATAATAGTCTGAAAATAGATGTGGTCGGCGGTCAACTGGATCAAAAGATGTAAGTGAGGGGAAAACATGGACACAAGTCAACAAGTGGAAATGGGTAAGCTATTTTTTGAAGATGGCATCCCGGGGTTTTCCCATCTGCAATTTTTTCAGTTGATGCAAGAAGAGGGAAATCCTTTTTTTCTGATTCAATCGACAGAAGAGATAGATGTAGGATTTTGGGTCATTGATCCCTTTGCCTTCTTCCCGGATTACAGTTTTGAGCTCTCGGAAGTAGCAAGAGAGGCATTGCGAGTGATGGAAGACTCTCAAATCGGTGTGTTTTCTATTGTTTCTATACGCGAAAACAATAAAGCTACAGTAAATCTAAAGGCACCAATTGTAGTGAATATGACCAATCGGATGGGCAGACAGGTCATTTTGCAGGAAGATACATACTCCATTCGTCAGCCATTGTTTGAGCAATGTGTTGTCGATCAAAAGTAGGTGGTGTTTACATGCTGGTCCTTTCTCGAAAGAAAAATGAATCGATCATGATCGGTGACACCATCGAGATTAAAATCATTTCTATTGATGGAGACCAGATTAAACTCGGAATCGACGCACCACGTAATTTGGATGTGTATCGGAAAGAGATATTTGATGCCATTCAGGAAGAAAATCGGTTGGCGATGAAGAGTCAAAGTGATTGGGCGGCTATGAAACAGCTTTTTCAAACAAGCACGGAAAAAAAAGATGATCAGTAGAACATCTTTTTTTTTTGCAAAAAAGCAGAAAAAGCACTAAACACCCAGAAGCTGCTAACCGATAATAATAATGTAGAGACAAAGTCACAAGCGCGCGATTGTGATACGTCTCAAATATATGCAACAGTCACATGGACGTGACTGTCGACAACTCAAGGAGGAACTTCACATGATTATCCAACACAATATGTCTGCTCAAAACACTCATCGTCAACTGGGTGTAAACACTGGCAACCTGTCTAAAAACGTTGAAAAATTGTCTTCCGGCTACCGCATCAACCGTGCGGCTGACGATGCTGCTGGTCTCTCCATCTCCGAGCGTATGCGTGCACAAGTACGTGGTATGGAACAAGCTTCCCGTAACTCCCAAGACGGTATCTCCTTGATCCAAACTGCTGAAGGTGCTTTGCAAACTGTGAACAACATGCTCGTTCGTATTAAAGAACTGGCAACACAATCTGCAAACGGAACTTACACTGATACTGAAGACCGTGCTCGTATCCAAGAAGAAGTATCTGAACTGAGCAAAGAGGTTGACAACATCAAAGACAACACCAAATTCAACGGTATTTCTCTGCTGAACGGTAACGGTAGCAAGAATATCGATCTGCAAATCGGTCAAGAAAAAGCTCAAACACTGACTTTGGATGTTACTAAATTCGACCTTACAGCTGTTGCATCTGCAGTAAAAGCGTATGCTCTTGGTACTCAATCTGGTGCAAAATCTGCACTGGGCAATGTTGAGGCTCAAATCAACGCTGTATCTGCTGCTCGTTCTTACCTGGGTGCGAACCAAAACCGTCTGGAAAACACTATCAACAACCTGAACATCACTTCTGAGAACCTGACTGCTGCTGAATCCCGTATCCGTGACGTTGATATGGCGAAAGAGCAAATGTCATTCACTAAGAATAACATTTTGACTCAAGCGTCCCAAGCAATGTTGGCACAAGCTAACCAATTGCCACAAGGCGTTCTGCAATTGCTCCGTTAATCTATATTCAATTAAAAAGTATGAGCTTCTAACTAGAAGCTCATACTTTTTTTTGCCACTTTTATCCTGTAATTAAGCAACTAAAAGTTACCGATATATAAATGAGAGTAGTAAGGGAGGTAGTAAGAATATGAAAATACTATTGAGAGAACAAGAATTGATGATTGATATATCTAAAATTGAGAATGCGAGTAATGTTCTATCTGTAATTGAATCATTTGTAACAAAAAATAGTTTAGTTTTTTGCGGTCTGAAAATTAATGGAGAAGAAATATATGATCATTTTGAAAATGTAATAATGAATAACTTAGATAGAATAGATACGATTGAGCCAATTGTAATAACGGAAGATCAATTACGCCATGAAACGCTAGAATCTGTTCGTGATTACACGGTGAGATCTCTTGTAATACTACCAGCTTTGGTGGAGGAATTTTACTCTGGGGCGCCATCTGAGAACACTTGGCTTCAACTTGGCCAACTAATCGAGGGACTACAGTGGATTCAAAAAGCATCTGAGTATCTTAATAATAACCTTACATTCACACAAGAATTAGAAACCTTAGATCAAGCAATTAGACAGCACGATACGGTTATGATTGGTGACATTATTGAATATGAACTTATTCCACGCTTTGAGGTTATCCAAAAAAATCTCGAAGGTATTGTAAGGGATGAGGGATTTAAACGATGATCTTTAAAAATAGTACAGTATTAAAAAGCAACTTTCCAAACTTTTGGGCGGCATATAAGGATTCGCTAATAAAAAATAGGGAAAATGTAATTTTAGAACAATCGAAAACGAATGAACCAGTAGTTGCCATTTCTAAGGAGTCTGGATTGAATTATATACATAGTAAATATAATCCGATTCAAGAAGCAAAAAGATTTATAGAGTCGCTTGAAGATATTGGTGAAAAACATGTTCTATTTTATGGTGTAGGGCTGGGCTATCATATTGACGCATTTGTCCAACTGTACCCCAACTCTAAATTTTCTATATATGAGCCTAATATCGAGATATTTCAAGAATTGTTGAGGCATAAAAATCTTGAAATGTGGTCACCAGGAAAAAAACTTAAAAGAATAATGGTTGAAGAAAATTCGGTTGATTGTAGAAACAACTTACTCTCTTTTACAAATCTTCTTAGTGAAGAGATTTACTTAGCCATTTTACCTAGTTATGAACGGATATTTGCCGAAGAAACCAAGAACTTTATGGATACCTTTCGTCAAGTCATTTATGAGAGAAGACAATTGATTAGTACTAGTAAACTCTTCGCTAAGAGGAAAGTAATTAATGGTTTTCGTAACCTACCATATGTGGTGAGCAATCCGGATTTCATGGGTGATGATTCAAATATCTTTAAAGGAAAACCAGCAATCATTGTGTCTGCAGGACCATCGTTAAATGATGAATATGATAGATTAAGATATATAAAGGAAAATGGATTGGCGTATATTTTTTCAGTAGGTTCAGCTGTAAATGCTCTGCTGAGTCAGGGAATTGAGCCGGATGCGACATTTTCATATGACGGAAGTATTTTAAACCAACAGGTATTTGATGACATCGTAAGTCAAGGAATTGATCAAATTCCTCTGATTTTTGGTAGTACGATTGGTTTTGAAACACTAATAGATTATCCAGGAAAAAAGGCGAGTTTATTAGTGGAAAAGGATGATATTGTAAATTTATTCGCAAAGAGAAACAATGGAACATCTATGAATCAAATTGGGTATTTTACAAGTGTTGCAACACTTGCACTAGAAGTGCTTATTAGAAAGGGTTTTTCACCTATTGTCCTTGTAGGTCAAAATTTTGCATACCGCGCAGATCTTAATTATGCAAAGGGAATAGATTATATTGATGCTGAATTAAGTGATCAACAAAAGGAAAATGCTTTAAAAGTAAGAGATGTAGAGGGAAATCTAACATTAAGTAGTCGTCTGCACATAGATATGAGAAAAGAAATGGAAGAACTAATTGGTTCTTTCCCGACTGCAAAAATTATTAATAGCAGTAAGGGCGGTGCACACATTGAAGGGACCGTTTATCAGGGATTGGAACATATAATTGAAACCAGTTTTACCACAACCAATACTGTCGTACATGATTGGTTTGAACAACTTGAACATGACATTGAGTATGATCAAGAATATTTTAAAAAGGCTGCTGCAGAGATGTTTAGAAGTGCTGAGGACCTATCTAAGATATTCCGGCGTTTTGAAGATATCTTAACGGAAATGAGACACTATATTACTACACGTAATAAGCCACAGCTCGAAAAGCTGTTTAATATGTTTGATAAGATGTTTGATAGACTACAAAAAAATAAATACAATTTAGTAATCATCCAGCCAATGAATCCATTGAGTTTTCAATTAGTTATGAAAGTATTCGAAGAGGTAAGGTATAGTAATGATCCAGTTGGTAAAGCCAAGCAGGTAGCAGATGAGTTCGAAGATTATTTAAGAGTGTGCAAAGAAGATCTAGAGCTTACTAAAAAACTGTTGGAAGAGATGCGAGATATTGTATTGGAGAAGAGTATTTCAGTGATACAGGAGAGATAAGATGAGCCTAAATGGAAAAAAAATATTGGTGACTGGTGCAGATGGATTTATTGGGTCACATCTAGTAGAAGAATTAGTTCGTCAAGGTTACGATGTTTGCGCATTTGTAAATTACAATTCATTTAATTCTTGGGGATGGTTAGATCACTCTCCACATGAAATTACAAAGGAATTAAACGTTTTTGCAGGTGATGTTCGAGATCCTTACGGTGTTAAGAAAGCGATGACGGGGTATGATGTTGTACTCCATTTAGCTTCACTTATTGCTATCCCATATTCGTACCATTCACCTGACACATATGTTGATACTAATATCAAGGGTACATTAAATGTTCTTCAAGCAGCTAGAGAACTTAATATTGAAAAAGTGGTTCATACTTCAACTAGTGAAGTCTATGGAACAGCTAAGTTCGTACCCATTACAGAAGAGCATCCACTTCAAGGACAGTCACCTTATTCAGCCAGTAAAATTGGTGCAGATCAATTAGCCTTATCTTTTTATAATTCTTTCAATTTACCAGTTTCAATTATTAGACCATTCAATACCTATGGACCGCGACAATCTGCTCGTGCTGTTATTCCTACAATTATTACCCAAATTGCAAGTGGAGAAAAAGCAATTAAATTGGGATCAATTCACCCCACTCGTGATTTTAATTATGTGAAAGATACGGTAAATGGATTTATTTCTGTCGCAAAATCCGACAAATCAATTGGCGAAGTCATTAATATTGGAAGTAACTATGAAATTTCAATAGGTGAGACGGCTAATCTGATAGCAGAATTAATGAGTGAAAATATCGAAATTCTTACCGAAGACCAACGCTTAAGACCTGAAAAAAGCGAAGTGGAACGCCTGTGGGCGGATAACACAAAAGCAAAAGAATTACTTGGTTGGTACCCGACCTACGGTGAGCGTGATGGCTTCAAACGGGGACTGAAAGAAACAATTGATTGGTTTACTACATCATCAAATCTGAAAAATTATAAGACAGGGATGTACAATATATGACAACTACATTTCGCATACAGGCCATTTTAGAAGCGTTGCAAAAAGTAACCTCTAAACAGGAAAATTTTGTTCCTCTCCATGAGCCTTCGTTTCAGGGGAATGAGTGGTTATATGTGAAAGAGTGCATTGATACTGGATGGGTCTCCTCAGTTGGAAAGTATGTGAATAAGTTTGAAGAGATGCTAGCAGATTATACGGGGGTAAAACATGCAATAGCAGTAGTAAATGGAACAGCTGCAGTACATGTTTGTCTTAAACTTGCTGGTGTGGAAGCGAATGATGAGGTACTTGTGCCTGCATTAACATTTATCGCCAGTGCTAATGCTATCTCTTATTGCGGAGCTATTCCTCATTTTGTGGACAGCAGTTATGAAACACTAGGACTTGATCCGGTGAAGTTGGATCATTATCTAATGGAAATCAGTGTACAACGCAAAGACGGATGCTATAACAAGATCACAGGAAGAAGAATAAAGGCAGTACTTCCTATGCATACTTTTGGCCACCCAGTTGATATGGACGCTTTGTTAGAAATTTGCGATCGCTATAAGATAGAACTTGTTGAAGATGCCGCTGAATCACTCGGTTCTTATTATAAAGGGCGACACACGGGCAATTGGGGCAAATTGGCTGCTGTTAGTTTTAACGGAAACAAAGTAGTTACAACAGGTGGAGGGGGAGCCATTCTCACTAATAATGATGAATTAGGGAAGATGGCGAAACATATCACTACAACAGCGAAAAAACCACACCCATGGGCGTTTGATCACGATCACATAGGCTTTAATTATAGAATGCCGAATTTGAATGCTGCTTTAGGTTGTGCTCAACTTGAGATGTTATCCAAATTTATAGAACAAAAGCGTACTTTAGCAAACATGTATGCTAATGCTTTTCTTCGGGTAGATGGCGTTAAGCTGTTTATGGAGCCTTCTTTTGCAAAAAGCAATTATTGGCTACAAGTTCTTATATTAGAAGAACAATTTGCTTCTGAAAAAGAGAAATTACTTAAAGCAGCGAATGAGACGGGTTTCATGACTAGACCAGTTTGGAAGCCGCTTCATGAGATTTCGATGTATCAAAATTGCCCCAAGATGAACTTAGATGTAGTTGAAAGTTTAGCTAGAAGAATTATTAATATTCCAAGTAGCCCAGGTTTAGTTAGATAAGGATGATGAGGCGGAGTTACAGGCATTAGTGGAACTCTGCAAATGTGATACCCCTTTACGAGAAACTAGCGATTGACCAAATTGTTATATTAGTAATCTTGTTTGGAGGTATATATGAAGAAAATATCTATACATCAGAGCCAGTATATACCATGGGCACCGTACTTTAAAAAAATTGCAATGTCTGATGTTTTCGTTGTGATGGATAGTGTTCAATACCAAAAAAATGGTGTGCAAAATCGGAATAGAATAAGAGATAAAAACAGTGACTATTGGTTAACGATACCAATTACAGGGAATTTAACAGACGTAATTTCTGAAAAGAGATTAGCGTCGGATAGATGGATGATGAAGCATTGGAAATCCATTCAAAGCGCATATCGCTCAGCACCAAAGTGGGAATTATATGCTGATAAAATAGAGTTCCTTTATCAACAAAGTTATTCTACCTTATTTGAAGCAAATCAAGCTTTTTTTATTTTTTTGATGGATAGTTTGAAAATTAATACTCAGGTTGTCTTTTTATCAGAGCTTCAGGTTACTGGAGAGAAGTCGGACTTAGTTCTTAATATTTGTAAGGATCTGTGTGCAACGGAGTACATCAGTGGATACGGTTCGAAAAGCTACCTTAATGAAAATAAATTTATCGAATCTGGTGTTGAAATAAATTATCTTGAGTCAATATCTCCTGTTTACCCACAAGTCCAAGGAGAATTTATTTCTGGATTGTCTATGATTGATATGCTACTAAATTCGCCTGAAGATTTAATTCAGGAGTACCTGTATTCTAATTAAAGATAGGGAGCGAAAGAAATGGATGCTAGAGAGACAAATGTGAAATTGTGGGACGACATCTATAGTTCTTCAAGCAATGGAATGACTTATCCTAATGATATTTTGGTTAGAGTTTCACATAGACTTTTAAATAATGAGAAACACAAGAAAGTATTAGATTATGGTTTTGGTGGAGGAGCCGATTTTATACACTTTTGCAAGAAAGGCTTCCAAGTATCTGGAGTAGAGATTAGTGAGAGTGCCATCGAAAAATTAACAAATAGATTGGAATCCATGGGGATCACTCCTGATCTAAAGTTATTAACGGACGGGAGAATTCCTTTTCCAGATAATTCATTCGATGTAGTTGTTGCTTGGCAAGTTTTATACTATAACGACTGGTCTGGTTTTTACGCTGCTATGAAAGAAATTAATAGGGTGCTTCGTAGTGGCGGAATATTTCTTGGAACGATGGGTGCGATAGGCGACTTTTCACATACCTATAGTCGTTCTTTGGGTAACAATTTATATGAATCTACTGTACCCGGTCAAGAAGGAGCAATCGTCATAATAGTAGATAAAGACGATCTCTCAAAATGCTTCCCTAATGAAAAGTTGACTATCGGTGAATTCGGATATGATTTCGGCCAGTATCATGGTAAACATTGGATTGTGAGTTACGAAAAAGGTGCAGATCTATGAGTGGTAATAAAAAAATAAATATCCTTGCTCTTACTGGGATTAGGTCTGAATATGACCTTTTGTATCCATTATTAAAAGGAATTGATAGTCATCCGGACTTCGATCTAGGTGTAATAGTTTCTGGTGCTCATTTGTCTCCTTTGCATGATTATTCAGTTCGACAGATAGATAAAGATGAATTTCGAGTAGTGGATCACATTGAAAACTTGCTGTACGCGGATTCATTTTCAAGTAAAGCAAAGTCTTCTGCCATATTAATGCAATCACTTGCACAGACTTTATTGCGTGTACAACCTGACTTATTGTTAATCCTTGGTGACCGAGAAGAAGCAATCATCGGATCTTTAACGGCGTCCTACATGAATATACCTGCAGTGCATATAGCTGGTGGTGATAACACAAGTCCAAACGGTGGGGATGTCGATGAACAAATTAGGCATGCAACAACAAAACTAAGCCATGTTCATTTGACCATGATGGAAGAACATTCGGAGCGCATCAAAAAGCTCGGGGAAGAGTCTTGGCGGGTTTTTACTGTAGGCAGCCCAGGTATCGATCGCTTGCGGATGGAACCATCCCTAAGTGTGGAGGAGATAGCTAACCTTTTAGGAGAAGGTGTTAAAAAGGATTATATTGTGCTTATATATCATCCTTTGAGTTCAACGGTAGCCCAAGCTGCAGAAGAATTAAGATTATGCATTGAACAATGTATACAAACAGGCTTACACATTTTTATTGGGTCTCCAAACAGTGATCCTGGATACCAAGATATTGTACAAGTTTTGCAAGAGTATGCTCACCATCCTCAAGTATGTTTATATAAGAATTTAGCGCGTAATATATTTGTAAATTTACTAAGAAATGCAAGATGCTTGGTTGGGAATTCTTCTTTGGCAATCCATGAGGCTCCGTATCTATGTTTACCATCAGTAAACGTCGGAGAGCGTCAAAAAGGAAGAATTGCTGGAAAGAACGTTCAATTTGTACCTGCTAATGAGGAGGATGTAAGAGGTGCGCTGCAAAAAGCACTCTACGACGTAGATTATAGAAATGAACTCGATAACGAGCAGTTTATATATGGTGATGGGTTTATGGTCGATAAAACATTGCAAATCTTGTTGTCACTTCCGTCTCGTGAAAAACTACTTGCGAAAAAAATAACCTATTAAAGGAAAGAGGGGATAAGTGATTATGAAAAAAGTGCTAGTTATTGCTCCTCATCCAGACGATGAAACGCTTGGTTGTGGGGGGACGTTGCTCAAACACATTGCTAATGAAGATGAAGTAAGTTGGCTCATTGTTACGGGAATGCACAGTAATCTTGGCCACACCGATGAGCAGATAGATCGGAGAGAGCGAGAAATAGAAAAAGTTAAAACAATGTACGGATTTAACAATGTATTTAACCTTAAGCTCCCTACGACTAATCTCGATACAATCCCTATGCAGAGCATCGTCGCTCAGATTGGAACTGTAATAAATCAATTAGAACCGGAAATTATGTACTTACCTTATCGAGGAGATGTTCATACAGATCATAAAGTAGTGTTTGATGCGGTAGTTTCATGCAGCAAATGGTTTCGATACAGTTCAGTAAAAAAGGTACTTGCTTATGAAACTTTGTCAGAGACTGACTTTGGTATTAATCCGGATAATAACGGGTTTCGACCTAACGTGTTTAGCGATATTACGCCGTATCTAGAGAAAAAGCTGGATATACTAAATGTTTTTCAGAGCGAAATGGGGGAGTTCCCTTTCCCACGGAGTAACCAGGCGGTACAGGCGCAAGCGAGGGTTCGGGGAGTAGCCGCAGGTTGCGAATCTGCAGAGGCATTTATGTTGCTTAAGGAGATATTGTGAAAATGAACGCATACATCATTGCAGAAGCAGGAGTTAATCACAATGGTTCGTTAGAGTTGGCAGTTGAGTTAGTTAATGTTGCTTCCGCTGCAGGTGCAGACGCAGTGAAATTCCAAACCTTTAGAGCAGAAAATTTGGTGAGCAAATCTGCAAGAAAGGCAGATTATCAAAGGATTAATACTGGTAATTCGGAATCCCAATTTGAGATGCTGAAAAAATTGGAATTGAGTCATCAAGAGCATCAAGTTTTAGTACAGCATTGTTTGGCAAAAAAAATACAGTTTCTTTCGACCCCGTTTGATCATGTAAGCTCTGAATTTCTAATTAAAGAACTTGATGTACCAGTTATCAAAATATCTTCGGGAGATTTGACAAACGCTCCCCTCCTACTTCATGTCGCTCAATCAGGAAAACCAATTATTCTTTCAACGGGCATGAGTACGCTTGGTGAAATTGAATCCGCTTTAAGTGTATTAGCCTATGGGTACACTAGTTCCGTTGCTCCTGGTTCCATTAGTGAGTTCGATCTGGCCTACTTCACTGAGCAGGGTCAACAAATGTTGCAAAAAAATGTTACGTTGCTCCATTGCACAACAGAATATCCAACTCCTTTTTGTGATGTGAATCTTAAGGCTATGGATACCCTGAAAAATGCTTTTCACCTTAGAGTAGGATTATCAGATCATACCAATGGCATTTCTGTTGCAATCGCTGCAGCAGCCAGAGGAGCAAGTGTAATTGAAAAGCATTTTACTCTAGATAAAGAATTTCCAGGTCCTGATCACAAGGCTTCGTTAAATCCAACAGAACTCTGTGCGTTGGTAAAGTCTATCCGCGAGGTGGAAGACGCATTAGGATCGGTAACTAAGATTCCTACGAGTTCGGAACGAAAAAACAAAGAAGTGGCCCAAAAAAGTCTTGTTGCAGCGCGAAATATAACAGCGGGAGAAATATTCACTGTTGAAAATTTAACCGTGAAACGTCCAGCAGGAGGAATATCTCCAATGCAATACTGGTCTTGGCTAGGAAAAAAAGCTGTCCGCTCTTATCAAGAGGACGAGATGATCAGAGAATGAAACTGCCAATTATCGTATTAGGTGGAGGAGGGCATTCGAAAGTGCTTATGAATACCCTCCTAATGACGAGCTTTGATGTTAAGGGATTTACAACGCCCGATTCAGAAGATCAAATGAAAATTATTTTTGGAGTAAAAAGATTGGGTACGGATGATATCATTCGAAGCTTTGACCCTACTCAATATAAATTGGTTAATGGAATTGGTTCAATAGGATCACCGGGTATTCGAAAAGAACTCTTCTATTCTTTTAAAAATAATGGATATCAGTTTGAAAATGTCATCCATCCGTCTGCGATTCTATCTAAAGATACGAGGCTACTAGAAGGGGTACAGGTAATGGCAGGTGTGATTATACAGCCAGGATGTATCGTCGGAGCTAACACGATTATTAATACAAGGGCTACGATTGAACACGATTGCCTTATAGGTGACAACGTTCATATATCTCCAGGGGCTATCATCTGTGGTGATGTAATTATAGGCGATAACGTACATGTCGGTGCAGGTGCTACGGTAATACAAGGTATACGTATCGGAAAGAACAGTATCATAGGTGCTGGTTCTGTAGTAACACGAAACGTTACAGAGGGTGTAAAAGTTGTTGGAGTTCCTGCAAAGGAGGTTTAGCCATGTTAAATTGGGAAAAAATATTAGTTGCTCCTTCCACAGAAATTTTAAGGGCGCTTGAAATCATAGACTCAGGAGCAAAACAAATCGGAATTGTTGTAGATGATAATCGACGACTTCTAGGGACAATTACAGATGGTGATATTCGTAGGGGGCTGTTAAAAGGTAAAACATTAAACGATCCAATTGAAAGTGTAATGAATCCATTCCCAATCGTGGCTTCTATTTATGATTCAAAAGAAAATATTCTGCAACTAATGAAATTTAAACAGTTACGGGCAATCCCCGTTCTTGACGAAGATGGCAGTGTCATTCAGGTTGAGACATTGGAAGAGTTAATGCAGCCGGAAAAGCGTGATAATATTGTCGTTTTAATGGCTGGAGGACTGGGTTCAAGGCTTAGACCTCTCACCGATGATTGTCCAAAGCCATTGTTAAAAGTGGGAGAACGGCCAGTTTTAGAAACGATCCTCATGAATTTTATTGAATATGGATTCTATCACTTTTATATTTCTGTAAATTATAAGGCGGAGATGATTCGAGATTATTTTGGGGATGGCTCTCGCTGGGGGGTTCAAATTTCATACATCGAAGAAAATAAGAGATTAGGTACAGCAGGGGCGCTAAGTTTACTTCCTCTTCGCCCAACTAAACCTTTTTTTGTCATTAACGGTGACCTCTTAACGAAAATTAATTTTGAACAACTATTAGATTTTCATAATTCTTATCAATCGATAGGAACCATGTGTGTCCGGGAATTTAGCCAGCAAGTTCCATATGGTGTTGCTCTATTGGATCGGCAAAAGCTTATAGGTATTGAGGAAAAACCAATTCAGAAGTACTTTGTTAACGCGGGAATTTATCTATTAGATCCTACCACTTTAAACTATATTCCAAATAATGAATTCTATGATATGCCTACGTTATTTGATTGCTTAATTAAACAAAAATTATATACAACTGCTTTTCCAATACGAGAATATTGGCTGGACATTGGCCGATTATCTGACTTTGAACGAGCCAATATGGAATTTGCGGAGGTATTTGGATGATAGACAATAAAACTGTGCTGGCGATTATTCCTGCGCGCGGTGGATCGAAAGGAGTTCCGCGGAAGAACATTCGTGAATTGGCTGGAAAGCCTCTAATTGCTTGGACTATTGAAGCTGCGAAGAAGTCTAAGCATATAGATCGCTTAGTTGTTTCGACAGATGATGAGGAAATAGCAGAAGTAGCAAGGAAGTGGGGATGTGAAGTTCCCTTTATTCGTCCATCTGCACTTGCTCAAGATGATACACCAGGTATTGACCCTATCCTCCACGCAATGGAGTTGTTGCCCGGCTTTGATTATATTGTATTGCTTCAACCTACGTCGCCGTTAAGGAATACAGATGATATCGATAGCTGTTTAGAGAAGTGTATAAATGAGAAGGCAAATGCGTGTGTATCCGTTACAGTGACTGACAAATCGCCATTCTGGATGTATCAACTATCAGAAGAGGCTATGTTAGAACCAGTAATTGACTCGAAACAGCCAGTTTTGAGGAGACAGGATGCTCCAGATGTATATGTATTAAACGGAGCAGTATATGTCGCATCGGCCAATTGGTTATACGGAACCCGATCTTTCTTGCAAAGTGAAACAATTGGTTTTGTAATGCCTAAAGAGCGCTCATACGATTTGGACACTCCTTTAGACTTTTTGATTATTGAAACAATATTGAAAAACGACATGCAAATTCAAAATAGCTAACGGAGAGGTGTCATCAACATGAAGCAAGAGATTAAAAGCTTAATCGGATACCTAAAAACACTAAATCGTAAAATCGAAGAATTATTACACCGTAGTCGCTTGGAAGAAGCCAAAGAAATGATAGATGAATATGCTAAATACCTAAGAGATGCTGATTATTATTCTTTTTTAGCGTCATATAAATTGCAAATAGGTGAATTTAACGATGCACTCCAAATATTAATAGAAGGTATTGGAAAGCATCCATTTCATTATGAAATGAATTATAACCTTGGAATTATTTATGAGACTAAAGAAGCGATAAAAAGCCTGAAGTATTATACGTATGCTTGTAAATATGCTAGGGGACAAGAAGAGAAAGACAAAGCACTAGATAATATTCAAAGAGTCTCAGGGATGCTCTTAACAAATTCTAAAACTAATAACGAACAGATACATAGTGAGATTAAGCGTTGCCGAGATATTTTAAACGAGAAGGATGGGAGGGCGTTCCCACTTGATCAAAATGGCAAAAGTTTAATAAGAAGCATTTTGCATGCAGGCACTGATGAAGAGTTATTGGTTAATATGTACAAATCTTTTAAAGTAACGGATGTTGATAATAGCACTGCGATGTATTTCAAGACAGAATTGTTCAAAGGAAAGAATAATCAAGGGGAGATAGATTTTAATCTAAAGAATCCTGCTATAGTTCCGATTTCCTTGATTGAACCATTTACAAAAGTCGATGTAACCGTCAACAATGAAAAATTCCAATTTGAAGAGGAACACTTTGTATACAACAGATACCACTATCTTAAATTGGACGAAGGGAACGTGAAGATTAAAACAAATAAAAATATCTTTGTGGGGAATCCCATTGAAGTTGCGGAGCAACCTAAACATCCAAAATTAGTACTAAAGATATTCATTGATGGATTAGCATTCAAGTTTTTAGAACAAAAAGGCATGGATCATCTCATGCCGAACACAAATAAATTCTTCAGGGATGGATTTATATCTACAAATTGCTATGCGACTAGCGAGTGGACTTTACCAAGTAAGGCTAGTATCAATACAGGCAAATATGCGACTAATCATAAGCTACTGCATCCAACATACAATTTTGCTTTCGAAAAATTCAATGAGCTGTTACCAGGTTATTTAAAGAAAGCGGGCTATTTTACAACTAAAATATGTACGAACTGGAGAACTACCCCTTCATTTGGATACTATAAGGGTTTTGACCGAATCGTGTATCAAAACTTTTGTGGGGGCATGGATTGTGGAGAAGTCATAGCGGAAGCGATAGAGCATTTGGCGGCTTTTGAGAAGCATAATAACTACGTGTCCATTTCACTTATGGATCTGCATAATGTACCTGATGAAATTGAAGATACGTTATATGGTCAAACGAATACAGATCTTAGGTATCGTATAGATACCAAGAATAAAGGAGAAACATCTGTCTTAACAAAATACGATGAAAATAAAATTATTAAATACTATCAAGAAATCAAAAGAGTCGATGTGTTTCTTGGTACGCTATTTGATTATATTAGTAATAAATATACAAATGATGAAATTTTAGTGGTATTGCACTCGGATCACGGACAAACATTTTTAGAGAATGAGAAAGAGCAAGAGAGTAACATCTTACATGACAGTCGCCGGAAAATACCATTGATGATAAAAGGAAACCATGTTCCCAATTTGATGTCGGATGAAATTATGGAGGCAGTAGATATTTTACCGATCATTCTGGAGCTATGTGGAATTGAAATTCCCAAGCATATAGACGGCAAGTTACCGACGTCTTTTGGAGGGGAATCCAAAAGACAGTTTGCTATTACCCAAGTGCTCCATCCAAATCAGTCCTACAAGGCAGCTATTTCCGACGATTTACATTTATTTTATTTCGAAACAAAAGATAACGTAGGGGACGACTTGTCCATTAATGTTGAGAATTTCACAGTGGTTCTCATTAATAAAGAGACCCAAAATGACGATACAATATTATACGCAGAAAAAGTAAATCAATATGAGCAAGTCGTATTTGAACTAATAAAAGATTTTATCAGATGGGATAAAGAAGCTAATTAGTAGGAGACGGGGAAAGCATATGCCGAACACAAAAAAGGTAGATTTGCTCAACGAAGAGGCAAATTTGGAATATTGGGATGAATATTATAAGAAGGCAGCGATGCAAGAAGAGTCAACTTTTTGTAAATATGTAAAAAAACAAATAGACAAAAATGCAATCGTATTGGACATTGGCTGTGGTTCTGGAAGAGATACATTTTCTTTTGCTAAAGATGGCTATGAAGCTGTTGGGATTGATAGGTCTAAAGAGGTAATTAAAATTAATAGAAATACAAAAGAAGAAAAGTTCTCCACTTCGAAACTGGATTTTCATGTAGTTGATCTCAGTGATGAGAGAACATTAAATGACATAATAGAATCGATAAGCCGTAAAGCTATCTCGGAAGATAAAAATCTCGTTGTATATCTTAGATTCCTATTACATTCGATAAATGAAACAACAGAGGAAATACTACTAAGAACTATATCGAAACATGTACCGAAAGGTTGTTATTTTGCTGCAGAATTTAGAACGATAGAAGATTATGGTCGGGACAAAGTATATGATGACCACTATCGAAGATTTATTGATGCTGAGGATCTCGTTAGTAATTTAGAAAGTAAGTATAATTTTTCTAAAATTGATTTCATTAAAGGAACCGGATTGTCAGTTTATAAAAATGAAGACCCATATCTTGCGAGAATTCTTATGAAAAAAAGTAAGTGATCATAAAGAAACATAAGTGAAGAAAACTGCGAGTGGTAAAGGGTTGATACGAAAAAACCGATAACTATCTTAGGAAAATATCTCCTAAGGAGGAAGGATCATGGATCTGAATTCAGTTCAAGGATTTATGAAACCAAAACCGTATAATGAGTTTACTCAAACGAATAGTCAACCTCAAGAGACGCTAGTATCCATACAGGAACAACGGAATAATAAACATGATTTTGAGAAGGAGATTGCAGGTATTAATAAGTGGCTGCAGTCAACAAGTTCTCATGTTAAGTTTACTCTTCATGAAGATCTTAACGAGTACTATGTACAAGTAATAAATGATCAGACAAATGAAGTCATACGTGAAATTCCTTCTAAGAAAGTAATGGATATGGTAGCGAAAATGCATGAAATGATCGGTCTGCTGGTGGACGAAAAAAGATAGGGGGCATGATGTATGGGAATCCGCTTAACAGGTATGGCTTCAGGGATGGACACTGAGAAAATGATTAAAGATTTGATGAAAGCACAACGACAACCAGTAAATCGGCTGGAAAAAAGTAAGATTTCAACCGAGTGGAAAAGAGACGCGTATCGTGAGATGAATACGCTTTTGGCTGATCTTCAAAAGACAGTCAATGACATACGTTATTCGGCTAATTTTAATAAAAAGGTTGCCTCTTCAGAAAATGATGCGATTGCTTCTGCAAAAGTAACGGGCACGCCAAAATTGTCATCATATTCTATTGAAGTACAAAAGTTAGCAAAGTCAGAAATGCCTGCTTCGATGCAGTTTGATATTGCAGCATCTATTACTAGTTCAAAACAACAGTTAGGTGCTTCCTTTGAATTTGCAATTGATGGTGACACAGCCAACACGATCAAAGTTGAAGCAACGGACACGATCGATAGTGTTATTGCCAAAATCAATGGCTCTGGTAAGGGCGTGGAAGCATTTCATATAGACAACAAACTTGTCATTAAATCTATCAATGGTAATAATCTCGGTGGAGATAACCAATTCGATATTAAAGTTCAAGGTGGCGGAGATGGTAGCGTTTTAGGTATGACGGCAGCGGCAACTTCTAATCCATCCTCTACTCGAGTAGCAGGTGAAGATGCAGTTGTCGTAATTAACGGTGTAAAGCAGACATCTAAATCCAACGTATTTAAGTATGATGGAGTGGAGTTTACTGTTAAGACTATCAATACGGGTAATCCACTAACAATCAACTCAAAAACTGATGAAGAGGCTGTTTTTAATTCTATTAAAGGGTTTGTAGAAAAGTACAATAATGTCATTGAGACAATTAATAAGAAAATAGCTGAGCCAAAGTACAAAGGATATCAGCCTTTACTGGATGAAGAGAAAGAAGCTCTCGGCGATAAAACAGCAGAGAAAATGGATAAAATGGCGAAGAGCGGAATTTTGATTCGCGATTCGTATTTAACTAACGCTCTGAATGAAATGCGTCGCTCGGTTAGCGCTCCTCTAACAGGTACAGGAGTAAATTCTGCATTTGATACGCTTTCTGAAATAGGTATCGGAGGTCCTCCAACAGGTAAGGCAGCTTATCAAGAAAATGGAAAGCTATATCTAAATGAAGAAAAGTTACGGAATGCGATTAACAGTAATGGCGCAGATGTTGTAAAACTTTTCACCAGTTTCAGTTCTAGTACAGATACTGGTACAAAGTACAACGAAAGCGGGATTGCAGAGAGACTTTATAGTAACTTGAGCAAAGCTATGTCAGATATTACTAAGCAAGCAGGAAGCGGAACTGTTGTAAATGACGACAGTTATCTCAGCAAAAAAATCGGTCAATTCGCAGATGACATCAATTCTTGGGAAGATCGTTTGAAAATAATTGAGAATCGCTATTATAAACAATTCGCTGCTATGGAAACAGCAATGTCCAAAGCCCAATCCCAGGGTTCATGGTTTGCACAAATGTTAGGGCAGAAATAACAGGGAGTGATGCAGATGTTACAAAATGCTGCACAAACATACCAGTCCAATCAGGTAACAACCGCTACTCCTGCTGATTTGACACTAATGCTGTACAATGGAGCACTTAAGTTCATTAAACAGGCAAAAGTAGCTTTAGAGGAAAAGGACGTAATAAAATCTCACGAGGCCTCATTGAAAGTTCAGAATATCCTTTATGAGCTCATATCCACTTTAAAAAGCGACTATGAGATCTCCAAGGAATTCGCCAAACTCTACGAATATATGCTTCAACGTACGATTGAGGCGAACATGCACAAAGACCTTAACATTCTATTAGAAGTAGAAGACCTGTTCATTCAATTTCGAGATACTTGGAAAGAAGCCATGCTTTTGGCGAAGAAACAAGGGTAAGGTATACAATATGGAAATGACAGTCGATGTTCTTCTAAATAGTCTGCTTGAAACAACATTACGCTTAGAGAAAGTAGTAAGTGTAAAGGATTCTGAACCGGATGAATGGATGGCTGTATTGGACGAAAGAGAAGAATTGATTTCTCAAATTCAGCATCAGGGTTTAGACAATGAATCGCTATCTGCCTTGCAAAAGCAACAGATGGAGCAAATTTACGTGATTAACCAACGCCTCATTCCCCTGATCGATGGAAGAATGCAAGGCGTCCAGCAACAACTAAACAACCTCCAACGCAGCAAGCTCGCAATGAATACGTACAACGAAGCAGGTCCAAACGGCTATGGTGCCTTTTTCGACCGCAAAAAGTAAAAACGGCCGGGGAACCGGCCGTTTTCTTTTCACAACTTATGCACGAATATCGATCGCTTTTCCAAGAGATGGATGACTTGCTTGAGCCGTTTGAATATTTTGCTGAGTCTTAGCAAAACCCTCCAACATGATGGAAGCTTGGGCTTGCGCAGTCTCCTGCACTTGCTTCGTCAAACTAATAGTAACAGCTTGCTTTAATTGTACGGCATTCACTGATGATCACCTCTTTGTTAGAATTACTTTCTTTATCATTATCGACATTTTCTATACCAAGCTTCACTATAACTATGACTCTATTCTCTCATCTTTTTTCCACCATCTGCTATACTTTAAGAACATCTTGTTGAAAAACTAGGAAGGTGAATCACTTTTGTCCACAAAACGCCGCTCACTCGTCTTAATCGGAGCCGTACTCCTCATCTTCATACACGCGGTCTACCTAAACGGAACTCTATCGGACCTCCTCAACGTAACCGCTATCGAGCTAGTCGCGCTCTCCGTAGTCATGTCCTATGCAGTCAAACGCAAGCATCTCGACCTGAAAAAAATCTGGCGCCTGCTCATCCACGGCCGGCAAAGCAACGTCGAAGAAACGATCAAGCGCTTCTACTATTACGCGCTCGTTCTGAAGGAACAGGGCTACATCGCGCTCGAAAAGGAGCTGCAACAAGAACCCGATTCGTTTGTCCAACGCGGCAGCTTACTGGCGATCGAGGGTGTTCCCGAAGAAGAACTGCGCCTGATCCTGGAGAACGAGCTCAAGGGCGAGCAGTATCGCTACCAACAGTCGGCAGGGTTCTTTCGCCTTATTAGCTTGTTGGCGCCGGGGATGGGGCTGGTTGGTACGCTTTTAGGGATGACGGGTGTACTGAAGTCGCTCTCCGACATGGCCTTGACCGGACACAGTCTGAGCGCAGCGGTCGTAGCGACGCTGTATGGCGCGCTCTTGGCGAACCTGTTCGCGCTGCCATGCTACTACCGTCTGATGGATCTGTACGACCGGGAAATGTTTGAAAAGCGTCTCTTCGTCGAAGGTTGCGTTGGCTTGCAGCGCATGGAGACGCCACGTTTGTTGTTTGAAAAGCTGAACTCATTCTTGCCAGGTGACCAGAAGCTGGTGCTGATTAAAGAAGCAGGCAGCATGAAGGGCACGATTGAAAGGCATGACCGCTATGCATGACGAACGGTTATACGACGAAAAAGAGCTAGAAAAAAGCTGGCTGCTGAGTTACAGTGACCTGATTACGCTGTTGTTCGTGATCGTGATTATTATCGCGGCGACGCAGACGAAGAGCATTCAGTCACAAAAGGAAGAGGTCCAAAAGGAAAAAGCGAGCTTGGAGCAGGTGCATGAGAGTCTCGACCTGCTCAACCTGCAAAAGCTGGAGCTGCAGCGAGAGGTCTACCAATTGGAGGCTCGCCAGAAGGAGCTCAAAGGCGAAAAAGAAGAAGAAGGCTCCGAAGACACCGTAAACGTGCCGAAGCCGCCAATGGGCATATCTGACTCGAGTGAGCGCGATATGGAGACGGTGCGCAACCAGCTATCCTCCGCTTTGGCTGAGCTGAATCTCGACTACGAGGAGACCGAAGAAGGCTTGCGTATCCGTTTGCCGGAAACGATCTTGTTTACGAGTGGTTCGGCAGACCTACAGGCCCAAGGGAAGCAAGTCGTCGGTACCGTAGCGGGGGTATTGAAGCGATTTGAGCACAAGGTGCGAATCGAGGGCTATACAGATGATGTGCCGATATCGCGCAGTTCCTACCAATCCAACTGGGAGCTATCCTCGGCGCGCGCGATCTCTGTCATGCGTGAAATGGTGGATGCCCACTCTTTACCAGCGTCTCGCTTTACAGTGGCAGGCTTGGGGGAATACAAACCGCTTGTGGACAATTCCAACGCGGAGAACCGTGCGAAGAATCGTCGGGTAGAGATCGTGATTTTGGGGGAAAAAGAATAATTCATTATTTTCAGATAAAAGCAGGATTTTTATATGCAGGATAGAACTATATCCCGTATATATGAATCCTGTTTTTTTGTTGCTAGATCCACTTATACTCCCATTTCGTTCCCCTTACTTTCGTACTAAAGTGGCAGAATATACAGGAAAAAGGTTATACCCAGCTTGTGCACAATGGTATGTGGATAATGTGGATAACTCTGTGGAGAACGCAAAAAATCCGTAATTTCCATGTGGACATTGCTGGGGACAAAATGGACAGATAGAGAGACACAAGGGGGATTTCGAAATGCGTATCGGGACAAATTGGTTCAAATCGCTTGCGTTGGTCGTCGGTGTGGGGGTACTCCTCGCAGGCTGTGGATCGGGTGGTCAGCAAACGTCTGGCAGTGGCGGTTCGGGTGACAAGGTGTACGTAGTCGGTACAGATGCGGCATATCCACCGTTCCAAATGCTTGAGGCTGACAAGATTAGTGGGCATGACATCGATGTGATGAACGCGATCGCGGAAGCTGGCGGATTCAAGATCGAGTGGAAAAACACCGGGTGGGACCCACTTTTTGATGGACTGGACAAAGGGACGGTTGATATTGGGATCTCGTCCATCACGATCACGGAGAAGCGCAAGGAGAAATACGATTTTTCGGACTCATACTTTGAAGCGAACCAACTCATTCTGGTAGCGGAAGATTCTCCAGTGACGAAGCTGGCAGATTTGAAAGGCAAGAAGATCGGGGTTCAAGCTGCGACCACGGGTGAAGAAGTGGTCAAAAAAGCGTTTGGAGATACGTACGAAGGCTTGAAAGGCTATGATGATATGCCATCCTCCGTCGATGACTTCTTTAATGGTCGCGTCGATGCAGTGATTGGCGACAATGGTGTTTTGTCATACTACGTGAATAAAGTAAAAGATAAGAAGTTTAAGCTGATTAAAGATGATTCCTTTGAAAAGGAATTTTACGGAATTATTGTGAAAAAGGGCAATGCCGATGCGATGAACAAAATCAACGACGGATTGAAAAAGATAAAAGAAAATGGAAAGCTGCAGGAAATTTACACCCAGTACTTTGGCAATAAGTAGGCAGCAAAATGGCCGGGTGCGTCCCTATGACGTAGCCGGCGTTTGTTCGCAACTTGGCTTGCTGACATGAGAAGGGAGGATTAGCCATTGGACTGGAGTGTCATCTACGACTACCGAGAACTGTTTATCCGAGGCATTATTAATACGATTTTACTAACGGCAGTGGCTACGGTTTGCGGAACATTTTTGGGGTTGTTCATCAGCTTGGGCAAAATGTCCTCCAAACGAATCGTGCGGTGGACCTGTTCGATTTATGTAGAGCTGTTTCGGGGAACCCCGATGTTGGTCCAAATTTTGCTGATTCATTTCGCGGTGATTCCGTCGATTTGGGGGATTCTGTATCCGGGAGCGAGCAGCCCGGAAGCGATTTATTCAGGTTTTGTCGCGCTTTCGCTCAATGCGGCTGCCTATATGGCGGAAATCTTTCGGGCTGGCATCCAATCCATTGATCCGGGACAAATGGAAGCGGCACGATCACTTGGCATGAACAAGGGCCTTGCTATGCGTCAAATTATACTTCCGCAAGCGTTTACACGTATGCTGCCTGCGATCGGAAATGAGTTTATTGCTCTCTTAAAAGATTCGTCCCTTCTAGCAGTAATCGCGACACCGGAATTAAACTACGCAGCCATGAACGTGGCGAAAAGTACATTTGAGCGCTATCCCCCGTATTTAACAGAAGCGGCGGTTTACTTGGTACTTACGTTGTTCTTGTCCCGTGTAGTCGTGAGAGGACTTGAGAAAAAATATTCCACACGGTAATGAGCGAGCGTGTAGAATGAGGGGCAGGCTGTAGAATTCGACGTTGTGGAGTGGGACCGCGGTCCACAAGCGGCGAACGTCGTGAAGTTATAATCGAAACAAATAGCAAAATCCCCCTGGTTCCTTGATCGGACAGGGGGATTCGTTCTTTCAACGTGTTTAACTGATCATTCTTTGAATGCGTAGGGAACGCTGCAGTCTCAGGTCTATAAAATCATTACCTCTACGAACGAGAGGGCGCATTGGCTCATCAGTATGAATCATAATGATTTCGACTTGGTCGCCATTGCTCAAAAGCGCATGGGAACCGATGTAAAGTAAGATAATGTAATGGATAAAACGAGATACAATCATCGGATTTAATTGGCCTGAACAAGCTAACTCCCACAGCACATTCGCTGCTTCAAAGGGAGAGGTTCCCTTCCGATACACGCGATCTGTGCATATCGCATCAAATACGTCTGCGACACTGATGATTTGGCATTCAAAAGGGATGCCATCTTTTTTTCGTCCGAGGGGATATCCACTTCCATCCCAACGTTCGTGGTGCATTAGAGCGCATTGTGCTAGCAAGTTGTCGGCATCGTCCATGGTGCGCAAGAGCTCGTAGCCGTATACGGTATGCTTTTTCATAATCGTATACTCTTCGTCTGTCAAACGCTCTGGCTTGGACAGCAGCTCATCGGGAATTTTCATCTTGCCGATGTCATGGAGAAGACCTGCAAGGCCTAAAAAATGAACATCACGTTGAGGCAGTCCAATGATTTTTCCGATTAAAGCTGCCACGATACCTACATGCAGGGAGTGGCGATACGTATAACTTTCTGTTCCTTCATTCAAATAAATGAAGCGCAGAAATCTCATGTGATGAAGAACTTGATCGAGCATAGGATGAACAGCGTCGCTAAATTGTTGCAGTTGGGGGGTATCCCCATTTGCGAGCTGGTTAAATAAATACTCGGTTTTTTGTACGGCCACCATATAGGCCTTTGCAGCCTCTGCCTCACTCCAATGAAGGAGAGGAAAAGGCATTTCGGGTGCTTCCGAGTCAGTAGTAACGTGTACGGCTTCCACCTGGTGAGCCTCTAGCAGTCGTATATCACTTAGATGAAGGATTGCACCAGCGGGTAGTAAAAGCAGACCGTACTCATTGTAGACGTCTTGAGCGAGTGTTGTTCCGATAAGTGAATGGGAAGGTTTTACCTCGGCCATGAGGATTCCTCCAGTGCGATGTACGACCGCGATATAGGATTGGATGACTACCTGTCCTATTATAGCATAGGGAATCTAGTAAGTATTGGTAAAATAATGTCGGATATTGATGGTTTGTAAAAGATTTGCAAAGATTTTTTTAATCTGAGTGGAAGGATTATTTACAGAAGTGGCGAATACGTATGTATAGACGGAAGGAGGTTGGAACCATGAAATTTAACATTCGTGGAGAAAACATTCAAGTCACCGCTGCGCTTAGAGAATATGTCGAAAAGAAAGTCGGCCGTCTGGAAAAATATTTTGAAACTCCACAGCCTACAGAAGTACAAGTCACCATGCATGTACATCGCGGAGAGGGCACGATCGAGGTAACTATCCCACTGAGTGGGGTCATTATCCGAGCGGAGGAAACGCACGAAGATATGTATGCTGCTATCGATCTGGTAGTAGAAAAGCTGGAACGTCAGATTCGCAAACACAAAACGAAGCTGATGCGGAAGCTTCGGGTTGATTCGACAGGAAGAATCGCACAGCGTGAGAGTCAGCCAGTAGCAGTCATGATCCCGGATGTGGATGAGGATGATATGGACATAGACATCGATATCGTTCGAACCAAACGCTTCGATCTGAAGCCGATGGATGCACAGGAAGCGGTCATGCAAATGGATATGCTGGGACACAGCTTCTTCGTTTTCCAAAACAGTGACACCAATGACGTCAGTGTGGTGTATCGCCGCAATGATGGGCGTTACGGATTGATTGAACCAAAATAACGAAACTTTACACATTCTCATTCGTATAAGACTAGGGAGTTGCTATTGGCAACTCCCTTTACTTGTGTAGAGGATGCTCTATTTGATAAAATATCTTTTTAGAAAGTATTATTTTCGTAGAATCGGTATCCTTATTTTATTATCTGGACTCATGCTGGCTTGTGCATTTTTGTTTGGCAGCATATGGAAGGGGTGTCCTCATGTTAGGACTCGTTAAAAAGATATTCGGCGATAGCAATGAACGTGAAGTAAAGAAAATGTTTAAGCGTGTAGAAAGTATCAACGCGCTGGAACCAACGATTAAGGCACTCTCGGATGACCAATTACAGGAGAAGACAGCTGAGTTTAAGGCTCGCTTGGCAAATGGAGAAGAACTGGACAAAATTTTGAATGAAGCGTTTGCGGTTGTACGTGAAGCATCGATCCGTGTACTGGGCATGCGTCACTTTGACGTCCAGATGATTGGTGGTATGGTGCTTCAGGAAGGCCGTATCTCCGAGATGAAGACGGGTGAAGGTAAAACGCTGGTTGCGACGCTGGCGACATACCTGAATGCTTTGATGGGCAAAGGCGTCCACGTCGTTACCGTGAACGAATACTTGGCTGAGCGTGACTCGACCATCATGGGTAGGCTGTATAACTTCCTCGGACTGACAGTCGGTTTGAACAAGAATGGACTGAGCCCTGAAGAAAAACGCGAAGCATACGCGTGTGACATTACGTATGGTACGAACAACGAATTTGGTTTCGATTATCTGCGTGACAATATGGTTCTGTACAAGGAACAAATGGTGCAACGTCCGCTCTTCTTCGCTATCATCGACGAGGTGGACAGCATTTTGATTGACGAAGCACGTACGCCGTTGATCATCTCCGGTTCTGCTAACAAATCGACAGAGCTGTACTACATCTGCTCGCATTTTGTGAAACGCCTGGAAGAAGAAAAAGATTTTACAATCGATGAGAAGCTGAAAATCGTCAACCTCTCAGATGAAGGTGTAACCAAAGTCGAACAGGCATTCAACATCGACAACCTGTACGATACGGCACATATCACGTTGAACCACCACATTACGGCGGCGTTGAAAGCACAAGTGCTATTCAAGCGCGATGTCGATTATGTGGTGCAGGAAGGCGAAGTTGTGATCGTTGACGAGTTCACCGGCCGTCTGATGGTTGGACGTCGTTACAGCGATGGCTTGCATCAAGCGATTGAAGCCAAAGAAGGTCTGCGTGTCCAAAGCGAGAGCATGACACTGGCGACCATTACCTTGCAAAACTACTTCCGTATGTACGAGAAGCTGGCGGGTATGACAGGTACAGCGAAGACGGAAGAAGAAGAATTCAAAAAGATTTACGGTCTCGACGTTGTGGTTATTCCAACGAATAAGCCAGTACAGCGTGTCGATTCACCTGACCTTGTTTTCAAAACAGAGGCAGCCAAATATCGTGCGGTTGTAAACGACATTGTCGAGCGTCACAAAAAGGGCCAACCGATCTTGGTAGGTACCATCTCCATCGAAAACTCGGAGCGCTTGTCCCAAATGCTGAAGCAAAAAGGCGTACCGCATAACGTATTAAACGCGAAGCAACATGAGCGCGAGGCGGAAATCGTTGCACGTGCAGGTGTGTACGGAGCGGTTACTATTGCGACAAACATGGCGGGTCGTGGTACGGACATTCAGCTTGGCGAAGGTGTTGCGGATGTAGGCGGTCTTCATATTATCGGTACAGAACGCCACGAGAGCCGTCGGATTGACAATCAGCTGCGCGGTCGTGCCGGTCGTCAGGGGGACCCGGGTTCATCCCAGTTCTTCCTCTCGATGCAAGATGAGCTGATGCGTCGTTTCGGTGCGGACAATATCATGAATATGATGGATCGCCTGGGTATGGAAGAGGATATGCCGATCGAGAGCCGCTTGGTTACTCGTGCGGTAGAATCCGCGCAGAAGCGTGTAGAGGGATCCAACTTCGATGCACGTAAAGGCGTTCTCCAGTACGACGACGTGATGAATCAGCAGCGTCTGGTTGTTTACAAACAGCGTAAAGACATCCTGGAACAGGAAAATCTCAGCGATGTTGCTTTAAATATGATCTACGCAGTGATGGAGCGTGCAGTGTCTCTGCATTGTCCAAAAGAAGAGGTACCAGAGGATTGGGATCTACAAGCAATGGCCGATGCTGCCAATAATGGGTTCCTCCATGAAGAAACGATTACGGCTAAAATGCTGAAAGGCATGGAAGCAGAAGAAATTCTCGAGCTGTTGAAAGCAGAAGTCGATAAGCAGTACAAACAGCGTGAAGAAGAAATCGGCGAATCGATTCGCGAGTTTGAAAAAGTCGTCATTCTGCGTGCTGTCGACAGCAAGTGGATGGATCACATCGATGCAATGGATCAATTGCGTCAAGGGATTCACCTGCGCGCCTACGCACAAAACGACCCGCTTCGTGAGTACCAGTTCGAAGGATACGAAATGTATCAAGGTATGCTGGCTGCAGTTCAGGAAGAAGTTGCTATGTATATCATGAAGGCAGAAGTCAGCCAAAACCTGGAACGTCAGGATGTTATTCGCGGTCAAGGAATCGACCCGGACAACTTGCAAACTTCCGGACCATCTGATCGTCCAGATCCGGAGACCTCCGGTGATGCTGATCCGAAAAACCGTGCACAGCGTCGCGCTCAGGAGCAGGGACGCAAACGTCAAAATAAGAAACACTAAGCAAGGACAGAACATTCTTCTCGTATCGGCAAATTCGGTACGAGGGGGATGTTTTTTTCTTGCCCATTCCTAATGCCTTGACAGTATTCGTCCTCATCTATTCTTCCTCGTCTGATATTAACGATCAATTTGTCTAACACTGGTAAATGTGATCGAACGATTCAAGTGGTAATTATCTGAAAAATAAATAGAATCGTAAGTACAACACTTTTACCAAAAATTCACGAAGACGGGGGAATGAACAAATGAGAACGTCAGTGAACGTGATGGGGATACAAACGAAGAATATAATGGAGCGCATTTCCGTTACTTTAAAAGCAGTGTTAAAGACAGGAAAAGAAAATAAAAAAATACAGCTGATTGAAAAGGAGGAGGGAATCGAATTACCGAGAGTCATCTCAGCGCAAGACCCGGTCTTTGAGGACAAGCGACTGATAGAGGAAATTCCGGAGCCAAATTGGAATGAGGCCTTGATTGCACCGCCGAATGGAATGGTGGATCGAACACGTGAAAGTCCGCTAGCCAAAAAATATCGAAAAACACACAACTGGAAGCGACAAGCCTTCATCAAGCAAGCTTACCAGCTGAAAGCAAGCGAAGCTCGGCGTACCCATCTCTATCTGGTTACCGCACCACAGGCGGATAATAAACAACCACATGAAATCCGAGACCTGAGATCCTCGCCATCACCACCGGTGGCAACGTGACAAAGTGTAGCGGCGAAGTCCCTTTTCTAAACGTGACAAGCTGCCGTATTTGCGCATCTGGCAAATTACGTTACAATAAAACATAGCTTACGTAAAGAGAAGGTGATTCGCAACATGGCATTAATCGATATTGCGGACATCAAACAAGAGATGTCTAGCATGGCTAAGCGTTTAGCGGATATTAGGGGGTCTCTTTGACCTCCCAGTAAAGCAGGAACGAATTGGTGAACTGGAAGAGCGCATGTTGGCACCCGATTTTTGGGATGACAATGATGCAGCGCAGAAGACAATCAGTGAACTGAATGCAATCAAAAGCCTCGTAGAGACGATGACCAAGCTGGATTCTCAGTATGAGGATCTCCAGGTAATGCTGGAGCTCGTCATCGAAGAAGGGGATTCATCCCTCATTCAAGATCTGTATGACAGTACGCAGGAGCTGCGGAAGTCATTTGAGAGCTTTGAGCTGGAATTGCTTTTGAGTGATGAATACGACAAAAACAACGCCATTCTGGAGCTACATCCGGGAGCGGGTGGTACAGAGTCCCAGGATTGGGCGTCCATGCTTCTACGTATGTATACACGTTGGGGGGATGCCAAGGGCTTCAAGGTTGAAACATTGGACTATTTGCCTGGCGATGAAGCCGGTGTAAAAAGTGTCACTCTCCTCATTAAGGGCTACAATGCGTATGGCTACCTCAAATCAGAAAAAGGGGTTCATCGTCTTGTGCGGATATCTCCGTTTGATGCCTCTGGACGTCGTCACACATCGTTTGTGTCTTGCAACGTCCTGCCGGAGATCGAAGACGATAATGCGGTAGACATACGTACAGAAGACCTGAAAGTCGATACGTATCGTTCCAGTGGTGCGGGTGGTCAGCATATCAACACGACTGACTCCGCTGTACGGATTACTCACTTGCCTTCTGGAATTGTGGTGACGTGTCAAACAGAACGCTCCCAGATTAAAAACCGGGAGCGTGCGATGAAGATGCTGACGGCACGACTGTTTGAGAAAAAACGGGAAGAACAAGAGAAAACGTTGGCCGCGATTCAAGGTGAACAAAAAGATATTGCATGGGGCAGCCAAATTCGTTCCTATGTCTTCCACCCATACAGTCTGGTAAAAGACCACCGGACGAATATGGAGGTAGGAAACGTTCAAGCAGTCATGGATGGTGATATTGATTCGTTTATCGATGCCTATCTGCGCGCGCAGATTAATCGTTAAACGAAACAGAAGGCTTCAAGGCTTTTGGTATGGAAATCGATACGGTGGTTCCTTTGCCGACATCGCTGGCGATGTTGATTGTACCGCCGTGATCGCGAATAATTTTTGTGCTTACCATTAACCCCAAGCCAGTTCCTGTTTCTTTTGTACTATAAAAAAGCTCTCCTAATCGGGGAAGTAGCTCAGCAGGGATGCCTTGTCCTTGATCGCTGATTCGGATGATAACATCGGAAGAGCGCTCTACAACCTTGATTGTGAGATTTCCACCTAACGGCATGGCTTCCATGCCGTTTTTTATGATGTTTATGAAGACTTGCTTGATTTGATATTCCTCACACAAGATGAGGGACGTGACTTGCGGAAAATCAGTAAGAATGGATACATTTTTAAGAAGTGCTTGTGGTTCCAAAAGCTTAATGACAGACAAAAGCAATGGCAAAAGGCCATTGGGAGCAAATCGCAACGCTTGCGGCTTCGCCATTATCAAGAGCTCACTGGTAATCGAAGTGATCCGGTCGATTTCGGATCGCATAATTTGCAAGTATTGCTGATTGGCGAACTCGTCGCCTTCCATGAGTTGAATAAACCCTTTCAAGGCCGTAAGTGGATTGCGAATTTCATGGGCGATTCCCGCGGCAAGCTCTCCTAGAACCGACAGCTTGTCAGAGTAACGAAGCAAATCCTCTGATTGCCGACGTTCTGTAATATCACGTGCCACAAAAACCGTGCTGAGAATATGACCGTACGAACAAATGTCAGGTGTTCCTTTCACATCGAATAGCAACATTCTTCCGTCTGGGTGCAGATAATGGTACTCGGCGTCGAGTGTGATCTTCTGCTTCATCATTTGAGCAAAATCGCTCTTTGCGTTGGTTACTTGGTCAGGATGAATTAAGATCGAAAAATGCTGATTGATCACTTGATCAATCGTGAGACCAGTAACCGCCTGAACAGAAGGGGAAGCGTAGGTAATAATTCCATCCACATTTACAATAAAAATCAAATCCATAATGTTTTCAGATATTAACCGAAAGTTCTCTTGCATCTGGTGAAGAGCCTCTTCCACTTTCTTTTGCTGCGTGATGTTTTTCGCAATGGAATAGCGACTAATAATTTCGCCGTTTTGAAAAATGGGAAAGCTGGAAGCGATAATATCTACAACCTGCCCGTTTTTATGGCGCAACTGATAATGCTTATTTTTTCGGATTCTTGCAGAGAGGATTTGTTGTTGTTCCTTACTGTCGAGACCTTCTGTAGAAGCGAGAATTTCCCAAATTTGCATGTGCAGCAATTCTTGAGAGGTGTATCCTACCAATGCTTCACCAGCAGCGTTTACTCCTGTGAATCTGCCCTGCATGTCGAACATGAAAACAGCGTCAGGATTGTTGTGGAAGAGAGATGTATATAACTGTATCTGCGTGCCCATACCTATCCGCCTCTCTGTTGCTACTTGCTACCTTTGAATCGTTCGCTGTAGAAAGGAAAAATCCTACCGGACAAAAGTCCGTATTCTTAATTATGTTATACTTCATGAAAGAACAAGGTCATGAAAAAGGAGAGGAACCGTCCATGTTGTATGCTGCATTTTTGCCAATCGTGAATCAAGAGTTGAATGCTCAAGTAAGACCTGCGCATCTAACGTATATCAATGAATTGTACAAGCAGGGGAAAGTGTTCATGGCAGGACCCTTCACAGATAAGCTTGGCGGATTGGTTATTTACAAAGCGGATTCTCTAGAAGAAGCTCGCAAATTGGCTGAGGCTGATCCAGTTGTCGTGGAAGGCGCACGGACGTTGGAGTTGCGTGAATGGAGCCCGTTAGAGTTTCCTTTGTCCTAAATGGCTGTAGCAAGAATGAGAAGTGGTAGTCGGAGGCATACTTAGCGAAGAAATCCGAAAAAAGGAGGGAACAGCCTTGAAACGTATTCCACTCGTTTTGACAGCGGCTGTACTCGCATTCTCGCTAAGTGCCTGTGGTGGCGGAAATCAGCAAACACAGCCGCCAGCCAATCAACCGGCAACAGAGGCTCCGGCTACAGAAACTCCGCCAGCCACGACACCATCTGGCAGCTATGATGCAGCAACTGCAGAAACCATGTACAAAAATACCTGTTCAGGCTGCCACGGCCAGACGTTGGAAGGGGCAGTTGGACCGAACTTGCAAAAGATCGGCGGTCAGTTGAACAAGGACGAGATCATGGGCATTTTGGAAAAAGGAAAAGGATCAATGCCTCCGGGTCTCGTCAAAGGAAAAGATGCAGAAAACATCGCTGCATGGTTAGCGGACAAAAAGTAAACAGGGCAACAAACCAGCGCTCGAGCATTCGGGCGCTTTTTTCTTTGGACCTAAAAAAGTTTTTCTGTTGTATTCTATATGGATTTTTATTATTATTCATGTATAAAAATACAGGACTGAATAAAGGGGAGAGAGTATGGTTCGGGTCGGGATTGTTGGAGCAACGGGGTATGGTGGCGCGGAGTTGATCCGTCTTTTGGCTGGGCATCCGCATGTTGAGATTGCCAATTTATATTCAAGTTCATCAGAAGGAGAAAGCTTAGAAAAATCGTTTCCACATGCAGCTGGGCTCGGATTGCCCACATTGTCACCGATTGATGCAGACAGCATGAGCGGTGTGAACGATTTGATCTTCCTCGCTACGCCTGCGGGAGTAAGTAGCGGGCTGTCTCCAAAGCTGGTCGAAAAAGGCGTAAAGGTCATTGATTTATCTGGGGATTTTCGTCTAGAAAACGGTGCGGTCTACCAAACGTGGTACAAACATGAGCCGGCCCCTTCCCAATGGGTAGAAACAGCGGTTTATGGTTTAAGCGAGTGGAATCAAGAGCAAGTGGCAGGTGCCAGTCTCATAGCAAATCCAGGCTGCTATCCAACTGCTACGCTCCTTGCCCTGCTTCCGCTGGTGAAGACAGGCTGGGTGCAGCCTAACAGCTGGATCGTCGATGCCAAATCAGGTGTGTCCGGTGCTGGACGTGGAGTATCGCTCGGTGTTCATTACAGCGAGATTAATGAGAGCATTCATGCATATAAAGTTGCGAATCATCAGCATACACCAGAGATTGAACAGGAGCTGCAAAAACAAAGCGGGGAAGAGACGCTTGTTCAATTTACGCCACATCTGGTACCGATGACCCGAGGGATTTTAGTCACGGCTTACGGACAACTAACCACTGATGTCACACAAGCACAAATCCAGGAGCTATACGAAGCTACTTATGCGGATAAGCCTTTTGTGCGTGTACGTCCTGCAGGCAGTCATCCACATACGAAAGAAGTTTATGGTTCCAATTACTGCGATATCGCTATTCATGTTGATCAGCGCACGAAGCGTGTTATTTTGCTGTCAGTAATCGATAACATGATGAAGGGCGCAGCTGGTCAAGCTGTGCAAAACATGAATGCCATGTTTGATTTGCCTGAGAAAACGGGCTTGCCGCTTGTACCCGTGTACCCGTAGAGGAGGAGAGCAGATGCAAGGAATTGTCGTGATCAAATGTGGCGGTAGCACCATGGATCAGCTACCTGACTCCTTCTTTCAGGCGATTGCCGGACTGCAGGCGCAAGGACAAGAGATCGTCATCGTCCATGGGGGCGGACCAGCCATTAACAGTCTGCTCGATCGAGTTCAGATCACTCCGCAATTTGTCGATGGGCTTCGTGTTACCTGCGAGGACACGCTGCGTGTTGTAGAGATGGTCTTGTGCGGTAGTATCAATAAGACACTGGTAAAAAGGCTGACGCAGGCAGGAGCCAAGGCATGGGGAGTTAGTGGCATCGATGGTCAGACTCTTTTGGCAACAAAAACTTCAAAGCCACTCGGATGGGTAGGGGAAATCAAGAAGGCTGATACGACCATTCCGAAAGCGATTCTTGGGCAGGGCTATGTCCCGGTGATTGCTCCCCTTTCCGTTAGTAAAGATGGCACAGAGACATTTAATGTCAATGCTGATGTAGCCGCAGGAGCGATTGCAGCAGCACTTAGCGCCGAAAAACTGATCATGGTGACTGACGTTCCGGGCATCATGCAACCTCAGCCAGACGGAACCAAGGTAGTAGTGCCAGCCACAAGTGCAGAAGAGATTCAGAGAATGATTCGGGCAGAGATTATTACTGGTGGAATGATTCCGAAGGTTCAGGCAGCTCTCGACGCTCTCGGACAGGGTGTGGAGCAGGTTGTCATCTGCCGGGGAACCGCTGAAGATCTGCTCGGTGTTTGTGCGGGGCAGGCAGTTGGGACAACCGTTCGTATGAATGTTAATTACGCTTAGGTGGGAGGGAAATGAATATGCATACAACAACAACGCCTGTGCATCTCATGAATAACTATGCGAGATGGCCAATCAGTTTGGTAAAAGGACAAGGAAACCAGGTGTGGGATGATCAAGGCAAGCAATATCTCGATTTTACCTCAGGAATTGCCGTGACCTCGTTAGGGCATGTCCCGCCAAAAGTAACGGCAAAGCTGCACGAACAGCTCGATACGTTGTGGCATTGCTCGAATCTGGTGCATGTTCCTCAGCAAGAGATTTTGGCGGAAAAGCTGAGCCGTCTGTCTGGACTGGATCAAGCTTTTTTCTGCAACAGTGGGGCGGAGGCGAATGAAGGGTTGATCAAGCTCGCCCGCCGCTATGCACAAAAAGTAAAAGGGACTGACCGTTACGAAATCATCAGCTTTGAACAGTCTTTTCATGGACGGACATTGGCTACCCTGACGGCTACTGGACAGGAAAAGGTGAAGGACGGATTCGCACCATTGCCGCAAGGATTTGTCACCGTTCCTTACAACGACCTTGATGCAGTCAAGTCAGCAATTACAGACAAGACATGCGCGATCATGCTGGAGCTGGTTCAGGGTGAAGGCGGCGTACATCCGGCAGAAGAGGCGTGGGTGAAGGCGCTGCGTGAATTGTGCGATGCGCACGGATTACTCCTGTTAATCGATGAGATACAGACTGGGGTTGGTCGCACGGGTACATGGTTTGCCTTCCAGCAGTATGACGTGAAGCCAGATGCGATTTCATTGGCAAAAGGCTTGGGAAGTGGGTTCCCGATTGGTGCGGTTGTCTCGACTAAGGAAGTAGCAGAAGCGTTTGCTCCGGGTACGCATGGTACTACTTTTGGCGGGAATCCATTGGCAGCAACTGCTGGAATCGCGACACTTGCGACGATGGAAGAGGAGCAGATTTTGGAGCGGGTAGCCCATATCCATGACGTATTGATCAAAGAGCTGGAGAAGCTCAAGGCAGAGCATCCAGACAAAGTGGTTACGGTTCGGGGAAAAGGATTGCTTCTCGGTGTGGAGCTAACGATTCCCGCTGGTGAGCTGGTTGCGTATGCACGGGAAAAAGGAGTCATTCTGCTGATGGCTGGTCCACAAGTAGTGAGACTCTTGCCTTCGTTTGTAACGACCGATGATGAAGTAAAGCAGGCCGTTGCTGTATTAAGCGAGGCGCTATCTCAGGTTTAGGTGAAAAAACAAAGAATGCAACGAGTGAAAGTGGTCAAAAAACTCGTTGCATTTTTATAATCCCAAATGTATATTAATACAAAAGGTTGCATAAATTTTCGATAAGAGCGATCAGTCCGGTGCCCATTGGAGAGGAGTGGCTTTATAGATGGATAGAGAGAATCAATCGTTAGGAACAGGATATTTAACGCTGGAGAACGGCGAAGTTTTTACAGGGAAGCTGTATGGCGCCCCAATTAACGGATTCGGAGAAGTGGTTTTTCATACAGGAATGACGGGATATCAAGAGGTGATGACAGACCCTTCTTTTGCAGGGCAAATCGTTACGTTCACGTATCCCTTGATCGGAAACTACGGGATCAACGAAAAGGATTATGAGGCAGCCAAGCCAGCTTTGACAGGGATGATTGTCAGCGAGCTATGCATGGAGCCAAGCCATTACGAATCAAACATGACTTTGGCCCAAGCGGCAGAAGCATTTGGATTCCCGATCCTTGCAGGGATTGATACGCGAACGATTACAAAGCGCGTCCGTCAAGACGGTACTGTATTCGGTGTCATTTCCGATCAGCCTATGCAGGTGGAGGAAGTTGTGTCCCTGCGCTACAAGCACGCTAAGAAATCATTAGTTGCCAACGTATCCAGACAACAGGTAGAGCGGTACCCAGGAATAGGGGAGCATGTCGTCTTGATTGACCTCGGCATGAAGCAATCGATTTTGGATGCTCTTCTCCAGCAGGGCTGCCGTGTTACGGTCGTTCCTTTTGATACGAGTTTTGCCCAAATCAATGCTCTCGCACCAGACGGCTTGTTATTTTCCAATGGGCCTGGCGATCCGGAGCACTTGCTTGCGTATTGCAGCGAATGGCGCAAAGCCGTGGAGCAGTACCCGACATTGGGCATTTGTTTGGGGCATCAAGTATTGGCATTGATGTACGGCGGCAAGACAGAAAAGCTCGCATACGGTCACCGCGGCAGCAATCATCCGGTCAAGGATCTGATGACTGGCAAAGTATATATGAGTTCACAAAATCACGGGTACGTGGTCAAGGAAGAGTCTCTGGATAAACGTCAGTTAACGGTTTCCTATCGCAATGTCAATGACGGTTCAGTCGAAGGATTGCGACACGTCAGTCTGCCTGTTTTCAGTGTGCAGTTCCATCCGGAAGCACATCCGGGCCCTAGTGATACGTCCCACATTTTCCACCAATTCTTGCAGTCGATGCGCGTAGTAGGAGCGAAGAGATATGCCTAAATTGCCACACATTCATAAAGTATTGGTCATCGGTTCTGGTCCGATCGTCATCGGGCAGGCAGCGGAGTTTGATTATGCAGGTGCACAGGCTTGCCTTTCCCTAAAAGAAGCTGGCGTGCAGGTCGTGCTGGTGAACAACAATCCGGCAACGATCATGACAGATGAACAAGTAGCGGACAAAGTATATCTGGAGCCGCTCACGGTGGAATCCGTGACAGCTATTATCGCAAAAGAGCGTCCCGATGGCCTCTTGCCTACGTTAGGCGGCCAAACGGGACTTAATCTTGCTGTTTCGCTGGCAGAAGCGGGCGTGCTGGAAAAATACAGTGTGCAGCTGTTGGGTACGCCGTTGGCTGCCATTCAAAACGGGGAAGACCGTGAGCTGTTCAAGCAATTGATGCAACAAATCGGAGAGCCTGTTCCAGAGAGCGATACAGTCGAATCTGTAGAAGCAGCAATCGAGTTTGCGAACGCGATAGGGTATCCAGTGATTGTCCGTCCTGCTTATACACTCGGAGGAGCAGGTGGCGGGATCGCAGGGGATGAAGCGTCCTTGCGAAAGGTTGCAGCCGGTGGCATTGCGGCTAGCCCAATTGGTCAGGTATTGATTGAGCGCAGTGTAAAAGGCTGGAAAGAGATTGAATACGAGGTCATGCGGGACGCAAATGATACCTGCATAATCGTGTGCAATATGGAAAATTTGGACCCAGTAGGTATTCATACGGGAGACAGTATTGTTGTCGCGCCATCTCAGACGCTGACAGATCGCCAGTACCAAATGCTGCGCAGCGTATCAACGAAAGTGATTCGTTCGCTTGGGGTAGTAGGCGGTTGCAATATTCAATTTGCGCTTGATCCGAATTCCGATCGGTATGTGCTGATCGAAGTAAATCCTCGTGTCAGTCGTTCAAGTGCGTTGGCGTCTAAAGCAACAGGCTATCCAATCGCGCGGATCGCCGCCAAGCTCGCATTGGGCTACGGACTGGATGAGGTACTCAATCCAATCACGGGCTATACGTACGCTAGCTTTGAACCAGCGTTGGACTACATCGTTGTCAAAATACCACGCTTCCCGTTTGACAAATTCCCACTGGCAGACCGCAAGCTGGGGACGCAAATGAAAGCGACTGGCGAGGTCATGTCGATCGCCCGCAATCTGGAAGCAGGACTTTTGAAGGCAGTTCGTTCTCTGGAACAGGGCTGCACACATTTGACTCGACCAGAGCTGGCATCCTGGACGCGTGAGGAGCTTGCACATTCCTTACAGGAAGCGACTGATATCAGACTGTTTGTTTTTGCTGAGGCGATCCGCAAAGGCTTTACAGAAAGTGAGCTGCACAGTCTGACTGGTGTCGATCCGTTTTTCTTGCGGAGCTTGCGTAAAATCGTGGACTTGGAAGTAGAGCTGTCTTGCCACGATAGGAAAACACTGACCCCAGAACTGTTGTTGGAAGCAAAGCGTCGCGGGTTTGCCGATGAAACCATCGCTTCACTAGTGGGTGCTACACCTACCGAAATCAAATCACTTCGTCAAGAATCGGGCATTACGCCTACTTATAAAATCGTGGACACGTGTGCAGCAGAATTTGATGCCCAAACCCCTTACTACTATTCGGATTGGCAAGGAATAGATGAGGTCGAGTCACTGTCTGGCCGCAAAGTACTGGTACTTGGCTCAGGTCCCATTCGCATCGGTCAGGGTATCGAGTTTGACTATTGCTCCGTACATGCAGCCAAAGCACTTCAGGCAAGCGGTATTGCAGCTGTGGTTGTGAACAACAACCCAGAGACGGTCAGCACTGACTATGAAACAGCCGACCATCTTTATTTTGAACCGCTTCACGTAGAAGACGTGCTGCATATCGCAGAACGCGAACAGGTGGAGGGCGTCATGGTTCAGTTTGGGGGTCAAACCGCAATCAATCTGGCAGCAAAGCTGGAGCATGCGGGTCTGCAAGTAATGGGTACGTCGCTTACAGCCATCGAACGTGCGGAGGATCGCGAGCTGTTCTACGCCATGCTGCGCAAGCTGGACATTCCTCATATCCCCGGTAAAGGAGTATCGTCTTTGGCGGATGCGACCGCGATAGCGGATGAAATCGGCTTCCCTGTTTTGATGCGACCTTCGTACGTCATCGGCGGGCAAGGTATGGTAGTAGTCCACAATATCGAGGAACTGCAAGCTACCATTCACGACTGGCTGAACCATCCGGACATGAGCATGTTTTTCCCACTTCTCGTGGATAAATACGTCCCAGGCAAGGAAGCAGAAGTAGATGCGGTATGCGACGGACAATCTGTCATTATCCCAGGGATTTTCCAGCATGTGGAGAGAGCGGGCATCCACTCTGGCGACAGTGTAGCCTTGTTCCCCGCTCCTCAACTGACGGATGACATCAAGCACAAAATCGCGAGCTATACAGAAGCAATCGCGAGGGAAATGGAAGCGGTCGGGTTAATCAATATCCAGTTCGTCATTGATGGCGAAACGGTTTATGTACTGGAGGTAAATCCTCGTGCTTCACGGACCGTACCGATTACGAGCAAAGTGACGGGCATCCCGATGGTTCAATTAGCGGTTCGCGCACAATTGGGTGAAAAGCTGTCGGAGATGGGCTATGGTACAGGGCTTTTGCCAGAGATTCCGTTTGCAGTCGTCAAGGCGCCAGTTTTCTCCACGATCAAGCTGAACGGCGTAGACCCGGTACTAGGCCCAGAGATGAAATCGACGGGCGAAGTTCTTGGCCTGGGGCGTTCTTTCGAAGAGGCAGCAGGCAAAGCCTTTGCTTTCAAAGACAATTTGTACGGCGACTGGCAAAAAGGTCAGGTGGTCATGATTTCTCTGGCAGATGGAGATAAGCAGGGCGGCGTAAGAGAATCGATTGGACAAATTCAAGAAGACGGTGCCAATCTGGCGGCAACTCCGGGAACAGCCGAGTGGCTGACAGCCGAAGGAATTGTCGTGAAGCATATCGTGGCAGATGAAGAGGCGTGGATCGAGCTGTTGCAAAAGGAAGAAGCGGCCTTCGCTCTTGTTACTGCGACGAAAGGCAATCGTCAGGGCCGGACAGGATTTGCTCTGCGAAGCCGTATGGTACAACAAGGTGTGCCATTGTTCTCTGCTGTCGATACGTTCGAGTTATACGTGAAGTCTATTATGAAGAAAAGAGGTGGCTCGCATGCAGCCAGTGAAGATATTGGAACACTTTCAAAACTTGCCGTTACAAAAGCATAAAGGAAAAGATTTCTTACGCGTCGATGAATTCAACGGAGAGGAATTGATGGAGCTGCTCCATCTGTCTGCTCACGTCAAGCAATTGCAAAAGCTGGGACAGCCATTCCAGCCTTTGCAAGGCAAGACGTTGGGGATGATCTTTGACAAGGCTTCGACCCGCACGCGCGTCTCCTTTGAAGTAGGGATGCATCAGTTGGGCGGCTTGGGGATGTTCATGAGCGGAAAAGAGCTACAGCTCGGACGCGGGGAGCCGATCAGCGACACAGCGAAAGTTCTCTCTCGGTACGTGGATGCCATCATGATTCGCACCTTTTCCCACTCTTATGTAGAAGAGCTTGCCGAGCACGCGTCGATCCCCATTATCAATGGCTTGACCGATCTGTACCATCCGTGTCAGGCGTTGGCTGATCTGCTTACGATCTGGGAGCATAAAGGCAAGCTGAAAGGAGTCAAGCTCGCCTATGTAGGAGACGGTAACAACGTGGCGAATTCACTGGTGCTGGGCGCAGCTCTGCTAGGTCTGGATGTGCGGGTGGCGACTCCGGCAGGCTACGAAATGGATGCAGCAATTGTCGCAAAGGCTACAGAATACGCGAAACAAAGTGGTGGAAACATGATGGTGACCACCGATCCAACAGAGGCTGTCATGGGGGCAGATGCTGTATACACGGACGTTTGGACTAGTATGGGTTTTGAAGAAGAAAATGAGGTGCGATTGAAAGCATTTGCCGACTATCAAGTGAACGAAAAATTGGTAGCAGCGGCAGATCGTGATTATCTCTTCTTGCACTGCTTGCCAGCACATCGTGGGGAAGAAGTGACAACCGGGGTCATCGACGGATCGCGCTCTGTCATTTTTGATCAGGCTGAAAATAGATTGCACGCACAAAAGGCGATATTGGCGGCGCTGGTGTGAACATAGTTCTAGTTAAATAGAACTAGCTGTAATTAAATCGAATAGACTATGAATCTATGATTGCCGAATTTTGTCACTTATGTGTAAAATAAAGGTAGGAAAGAAGCGAAGAAGTACGGACTGTATCTGGTCGCTTGGTCCGTATGGAGCCAGTAGCGAATCCAACCTTTTCCATAATGGAAAAGGAAAGAGGAGCAGGGGCTGTACTTGGTCGCTTGGCCTCTGCATCACGGACAGTAGCGAAGCCAGCTTTCTCCACTATGCCTGAAGGGGGGAAAAGAAAATGAAAAAATGGTTCGCGGCAATTATGATGGTGGTTGCAATCGTAGCAGCTACTTCTGCAAACTTCCATATTGGATAATAAGCGTATTGGAGAAACAAACACCGCTTGGCTGAGTGGTGTTTTTTCTTCAAGCTTGGAGGAAACAACATGCTATTGGATGTAATTGCCCTATCTTTTCTCGTAGCATTGCTGCGAGGGGGAAGAATCAAGGAATTTCCTAAATTCAATCAACTAAAACTTCTTATCGTTACCATATTGCTGCAGGCTTGTGCAGTCATCTTCCCTACGATCGGTGGCCTTTTCATATCGATCGCGTATGTGTTTATTTTGGCTTTCCTCGTTTTTAATCGAGAATTTGAAGATATGCGGATATTTTTAATCGGCTGGTTTCTGAATGCGATTGCAATTTGGTCTAACAATGGAAAAATGCCAATCGATTTAGTCCAAGCAGCAAAGCTTCCTTATGATTTAGAACCAGTTATAAATGGAACGAATTTCAAGCATAGTGTATTGACGGAAAGTTCAAATTTTCCATTTTTGACCGATGTCATCTACATGCCATCTATCATTCCTCGGATTATTAGCATCGGCGATATTTTTATTATGTTAGGAGCCTTTTTACTTGTTCAGCGATTGATGAATAAACCTATTTCATTACTACAACTTCGCGAAGGTAAAAGTTATGCGACAAAAAACTAATTACGCGGTTTGGATAAAGGGGATTGTTGTACAGGTTGGATTTGTCATTGCAGCAATCTATATTTTTTACACATCTTCATCTGAATGGACTGCTCGTGAGCATTGGGGGGTATTATCTACCTATACCCTCTTGACCATTTTCTCCTGTTTTGCTCCCGTGCGTATATCGAATACGATTTTAACAGTGAACAATGCTGTAATCTTTTCGGGTATTTTGTTGTACGGAGTATGGGTCGGAGTATGGGCTGCTGTTATTGAATCTTTAATCATTGCTTTCCTGGTAAGGTTTAATCCGCTAAAAGCTATCATTAATATTGGGCAATTGTTAATGACAATATGGACAGTAGCGTTTTTGAAGGATTGGATCGAGGGCTTCGGAACCATTTCTCCCATTATTAGCGATTTGTTTTTGGCTGGTGTGTATTGGTTTGTGAACCTGATTTTATGTGGATTGGGTATTTCCTATTTTCATCAAATGACTTGGGCGCGAACCGTAAAGATGATGGCAAAAGGCTTCACCTCGACTTACTTGCTGCTTTTAATTCTAGCCGGAGTAGGTTCACGGTTAGTAGAGTCATATGGCCCGCTAACACTAATTCCTATGATGATTGCGTTTATTACGATCAGCTACGTATTTCATCATTACTATGACAACCTTCAAAGGCTTCAGCAAAAAGTAGAAGAGGTCAAATCATTCAATCACAACTTCTTAACGACGATGGCTGCTTCCATTGACGCACGAGATCGATACACAAGTGGACATTCTCAGCGTGTAGCTTACTGGGGAAGAGAAATTGCGAGAGATATTGGTTTATCCGAAAGAAAAGTGGAGGATGTTTATATCGGGGGAATCCTGCACGACATTGGAAAAATCGGCATCGAAGACGAAATTCTCAATAAAAAAGGAAAGTTGACCCCGGAAGAGTACGACAAGATCAAGCAGCACACGGTCATTGGCTACGAAATTATTTTGCAAGCAGGGATGTTCAATGAATTGCTTCCTGCGATCCGCTCCCATCATGAGCGAATAGACGGAAGGGGATACCCGGATGGTTTAGCTGGGGATGAGATTCCGCTGATGGCGAGAATTTTAGCCATTTCAGACGCTTTCGATGCGATGGTCGCGGACAGGCCATATCGAAAAGGCTTGCCTGTGGAGGAAGCGCTTCAAGAAATCAGACGGGGCTCCGGTACCCAATTTGATCCGATATTGGCGGAGCATTTTATCAGAATCGTTCAGCGACTGCCATACGAAGAGTTGCAGAGCATTATCGGAATGGAGTCCATCCCACAAAAACAGTTACAGGAGGCAATCAGATAAGCTGCCCCTTGTAACTGTTTTTATTCGTTTACGACCATATGCGGACGAGCTCTTTGGTTTCTAAATGGCAGGTAAGCTTGAATACATCTGGATTGCTTAATTTCTCCCAATCGTGAAAGCCAAAGCGGTCATCAATTGATTTCATGAGTAAGGCCAGCAGGCATCCGTGGCTAATAAGCACGATTTCTTTATGCGCATCTGCCAAAATCTCAGTGAGCAATGAATTTACCCGGTTTATAGCAGTAAGACTGGATTCGCCCCCTTCGAATTCAAGCGACAGGTCATTGAACGTATCGCGCAGTCGTTCGAACCAATCTTCACGTGGTACTCCGCTAAGGACGCGCTCAACCAAACGCGTGTCTTCTTCAACCACGATTCCGAGTTCCTGTGCAAGTGGTTGGATGGTAGCAATCGCCCGATGATACGGACTCGAAATGATTCGATCAATGGGGGAACCTGCGAAGAAGGTGGCAAGCTCCCGAGCTTGTACTTCTCCCTTTTCCGTGAGCAGTGCTTCGGGTTCTTGGCCAGCAGCCTGACAATGACGTACCAAATAAATTGTTTTCATAATCCCTCCAACAGATATCTCCTATGGAATTCCTCCTTTCATTCATTCTCTACCTTGGATAAGTTTCCCTTTCAATCTCGCAACGTTTATGCATAAACAGATGATGAGTATGCATAAAAACAAGATACTCTTTATGCGAAAAATGTATAATTCCTCTGCATCTCCGTTTTTGTCTGTGAATTCACAAGAAATATACAAGAAAAATAGTTGTATTTTTATTAGTTCGTTTGTATAATTACTCGCATAAGAGAAACTTCGAAACGGGGAGAGAGAATGATGGCAAAAGATAAAATTGTGTTGGCCTATTCAGGCGGTTTAGATACATCGGTAGCAATTAAATGGTTGCAAGATACGTATAACTACGATGTCATTGCAGTTGCATTGGATGTAGGGGAAGGGAAAGATCTCGATTTCGTACAGAAAAAAGCATTGCAGGTTGGGGCATTGAAATCCATCGTAGTGGATGCAAAAGATGCATTCGCAGAGGAATTTGTATTGCCAGCTCTGAAGGCAAACGCGATGTACGAAGGGAAATATCCGCTAGTGTCTGCACTGTCGCGTTACCTGATTTCGCGCGTGCTGGTTGAAATCGCGGAAAAAGAAGGCGCGGTAGCTGTCGCACACGGTTGCACAGGAAAAGGAAACGACCAGGTACGTTTCGATGTTTCCTTTACAGCGCTGAACCCGGATATCAAAATCGTGGCACCGGTTCGTGAATGGGGCTGGACGCGTGACGAAGAGATCGAATATGCGCAAAAGAACAATATCCCGATCCCAATCGATCTGGACAATCCATACAGCATTGACCAAAACCTGTGGGGCAGAAGCTGCGAGTGCGGTGTTCTGGAAGATCCATGGGCAGCTCCTCCAGAAGGTGCATACGATCTGACGAAGTCGATCACAGATGCACCAGAAGAGGCAGAAGAAATCGAAATCACTTTCGTGCAAGGGAAGCCAACTGCATTGAATGGCGAAGAGCTCCCACTTGCTGAGCTGATCCTCAAGCTAAACAAAATCGCTGGAAACCATGGCGTAGGCCGTATCGACCACGTGGAAAACCGTTTGGTGGGCATCAAATCTCGCGAAGTTTACGAGACACCGGCTGCGACTACCTTGATTTTGGCTCACCGTGAGCTGGAATTCTTGACGCAACCTCGTGAGGTGGCTCAGTTCAAACCAATTGTCGAACAGAAACTGGCGCAAGTGATTTACGAAGGTCTCTGGTATTCGCCAATTCGCAATGCTGTCCAGGCATTCATTGAAGAAACGCAAAAACACGTAACGGGTGTTGTACGCGTGAAGCTGCACAAAGGACATGCGATTGTTGTAGGCCGTACCTCTGCATCGTCACTCTACAGCCATGAGCTAGCGACTTACAATGCAGGTGACCAATTCGACCACAAAGCAGCACTCGGTTTTATCAAGCTGTGGGGTCTGCCTACAAAGGTATACGCACAGGTAAACGAGGGTGTACTGAACGAGAATAAAAACACTGCCATTAAGATTTTGGATGAAAAGGATGCGATCAAGCAATGAAACTCTGGGGAGGACGCTTCACGAAGCCGACGAATCAACTCGTAGAAGAGTATACCGCTTCTATTTCTTTCGACCAGAAAATGTGGCGACAGGACATCGTCGGAAGCCTGGCACATGTTGCCATGTTGGGCAAGTGCGGCATCCTGCCGATGGAGGAAGTAAGACAGATCATCGCTGGCTTGAAAAAAGTAAAAGAGAAAATTGAGCGCGGGCAAGCTGAGTTTCTCGTAGCGCATGAAGATGTGCATATGAATATTGAAAAGATGCTGATTGAAGAGATCGGTCCGGTGGGGGGAAAACTCCATACTGGCCGCAGCCGTAATGATCAGGTTGCATTGGATATGCACCTGTACCTCAGAGAAAAGCTGATGGAGATTATCCAATTGGCGATGTATTTGCAAGAGGCATTGCTCGAGCAAGCGAGCCAGCATCTCGATACCGTCATGCCAGGCTATACACATTTGCAGCGTGCGCAACCGGTATTGTTCGGCTATCACCTAATGGCGTATGTGTCCATGCTGCAACGCGATATCGAACGGATGACTGAGACGTGGAAGCGTGTGAATGTGCTGCCGCTTGGAGCAGGTGCACTCGCAGGTACGACATTCCCGATCGACCGCACGTTTGTAGCGGAATTGCTGCAATTTGACGGTATCTATCAAAACAGCATGGATGCGGTGAGTGACCGTGACTTCATCGTCGAATTTTTGGCAGACGCTTCTTTGGTCATGACCCATCTTTCCCGTCTATGCGAAGAGCTCGTCATCTGGAGCAGCCAGGAATTCTCCTTTGTGGAGCTAGACGATGCATTTTGCACGGGGTCCAGTATCATGCCGCAAAAGAAAAATCCTGATGTAGCAGAGCTAGTTCGCGGAAAAACAGGGCGTGTTTACGGCAATCTGTTTGGATTGTTGACCGTATTGAAAGGTTTGCCGCTGGCGTACAACAAGGACATGCAAGAAGATAAAGAAGGCATGTTCGATACGGTAGCGACCATTCATGGGGCACTAGCGTTGCTCACGCCGATGATTAAGACGATGCATGTCAAAGCAGATCGCATGCGTCAAGCAGTTACCAACGATTTTTCCAATGCGACAGACTTGGCAGATTACTTGGTTCGCAAAGACATGCCGTTCCGTCAGGCGCATGAAGTCGTAGGGAGAACCGTCTTGTACTGCATCGAGCAGCAAAAATATCTTCTCGATTTGACCTTGGAAGAATTCCAGAGCTTCTCAGAGGATATTGGGGCAGATGTGTATGACGCTCTAGCTGTTGAGACAGTTGTCAATGCACGCAACGTGTTGGGTGGGACTGCTCGTAATCAGGTAGAAGTACAAATTGATTGGTACCGCAAGCAACTGGTAGAAACACATGCTTGGGTGGACAAAAACAGTCAAAAGGTCATGATTGAATCCCTGATCGATGTCGGTTCACCTGCATAAAAACGAACATGTAGGAAAAGCAAAAACCCCAAAGCTTTGGGGTTTTTTTGCGTTCTATCCTTATCTACCGATTATTTTTGAATCAAAGCCTAATGAGGTTGCGTACGCTAGAGGCAACTCCATGCGGGCTGTCTTTAGAGGATCGACGACCTGACAGATACGCAAATCGCCCGCAGCGGAGAGCAGGAAGGAGGCTTCGGCCTTTTCTACGCCCAGCTCTTCGTGTAGAAATTGTACCATGTTGATTACCGCTCGATCGGCAGCCTTGTCCAGCTCTTTTTCTGACGCAATCGTGATCAGGTGCTCTTGGTTGACTGCCATCGGTAACGGCCACTGCTTTCCTTTTATCACATCGAGCTTTACGGTTACTTCCCCGGCAATTTCCACACCACATACAGCTACTTCACCGTCAGCCATTGCAGCATGAAGGTCACCCAGGGCAAATAATGCGCCGGGAACATTTACGGGTAAAAGCAATGTAGTACCTTCACGTATTTGCTTACAGTCCATGTTGCCGCCGTGATCGCCTGGCGTACCGCACGAAATGGCTTCTTTGGCAGGAGCTGTTCCAATTACGCCAATCATGGGATTGACCGGAACCTGAAGCTTGTCTGACAAGACAGCTTGTCCATCTTGTATCGGAATCATTTTGATCACATTTTCTTGCAGGGCGAATCCCATTACACCCAGTTCTGGTCCAGTAACCATTACGCCTTGATTTTTAATCTCAATTTTCTGAATATGAACAACCAAAATATCGCCTGGTTCTGTTCCTTCTATATAAATAGGGCCGGAAGCAGGGTTGATCCGATTCCAATCAAGCTCTTGAAACACGGTGTCAGCCGATTGGATTTGGTCCTCGAAGCAATCGCAGGTTTCAAACGTTACGATACTGCCTGCTTCTACCTTCAAGACCGGCTGATTCTCAGGAGACATGGCATAAATCACGTCCTGCTTTTTTACTCTGTACATAGTTGCAGTCCTCCAGTCCATTTCGAAATTTACATATATTTCTTTATCATAGCATGAAATGCTTATGTGTTTAGCGCCGAATCATGGAGGAAATAATTGTACAAAGGGATCGAAGGCCTAAAGAGAGCAGGGAGCAATCATGCAAGAGACCAACAAGATCAGTCCCCGTCAACTATTGATGCTCGTCACCCTTGTTACCATTGGGGACTCCGTTCTCGTCCTGCCTGGCATGACGGCTGCACTTGCTAAACAGGATGCGTGGATATCTGTCCTGGTCGGCCTTATGGTGGGGCTGCTCAATATTGTCTTACTCATAGCTGTGGGGAAGCTTTATCCGAATCAAAGCTTTTTCACCTTCGTTGATCAAACGGTTGGGAGAGTACTAGGAACGATCATTACACTCTCGTTTATTAGCTATACGCTGTTTTCAGCAGGGGCGCATGTGATGGAAATTGGCGACTTTGTTGGCACGCATCTATTAGTCTCGACTCCAAGATTCGCGATACAGCTGTTGTTTGTCATTGTGATTATGTTTGGTGTCAGTTTGGGACTGCAAACAGTCGCAGAATCGGCAGAAATCTATTTTGTCTGGTTCTTTTTCTTTTTTGGTTTACTCATGATTACTCTACTGCCACAGGCAGAAATATCGAGAATTCAACCTATATTTGAAAACGGGTGGAAGCCTATTTTGCAGGGATCTACGGCGGCAATTGCCTTTCCTTATTCAGAGTTGGTCATTTTTATGGCGGTTCTTCCGTTTGTCTCGCCCATCCAAAAACGGATGAGATCGTTTTTCTTGGGGACATTGCTTGGGGGAATTGTCCTGTTCATCATCATGCTGATGTGTATTCTTGTTTTGGGGGCAGATCAGACTGCGCGGCATTTTTATCCGACCTATGTTCTCATCAAACAGCTAAAGCTTGGGGATTTCATTCAGCGGCTAGAGGCGATTATTGCGGTGATCTGGTTTATCGCGGTGAGCGTCAAAATTACGCTGTACTGCCTGTTTTTTCATTTAGGGGTCCGTCACGTCTTTCGAATCGACAACTTCAAGGTCTTGATCTTGCCGTACATCGTTTTGCTCATGGTGATGTCCACGATATTCTCGCCCAATATTGTCGTCTTTGGAGACATCATTTCGAAGTACTGGCCATTCTATGATTTTACCTACAGCATCGGTGTACCGTTGGTGCTGTTATGCGGAAATCTAATTCGGAAAAAATGGCTGAATCAAAACTGACGATCAAAGTAACAAACGCCGTACTCCCATTTCTGGAAGGCGGCGTTTGTTTGTGTTTACAAAGACATGCGAAGAATCTGTGCCACATCGTCACTCGTCAACGTCTTAAACTGACCGATCGGCCCAAATGGAGTAGCTTTTTCGGCCATGAGTTGCAAGTGCTCATCGGTGATGTCGTAATCAGCCAATCGGGTCGGGGCACCGATACGCGCAAAGAAAGCTTCTGTAGCGGCAATCCCTTCCAAGGAGATCTCATCATCTGTCTTGCCGGAAGGATCGATATTCCATACCTCTGTTGCGAAGCGCACGAAGCGAGCGACGTTTTCACGGTACACATAGCGCATCCATTTCGGGAAGATGATCGCCAGACCGCCACCGTGCGGGATGTCGTAAACAGCACTGACAGCATGCTCAATAGAGTGGGTTGCCCAGTCTGTTGTGACGCCAACCGGGAGTGTGCCGTTCAATGCCATTGTTCCGCAGTACAGGATGTTGGCGCGGGCATCGTAGTCTTCCAGATTGGTGAGGACGCGTTCTGCATTTTCGATGACGGTCTTCATGATCGACTCAGCAAAACGTGTTTGCAATGGAATTTCGGTTGTATGCGTGAAATACTGCTCGAATACATGGGACAAAATGTCGCTGATTCCGTAGATTGTTTGGTCGCGAGGTACGCTAAACGTATGCTCAGGGTCCAGAATCGAAAACGCCGGAAACGTCGTGCCAGCTCCATGCTTTTCTTGTGTCTCCCAGTTGGTGACGACACTTCCCCGGTTCATTTCAGAACCAGTAGCAGCAAGTGTCAGTACGGTACCGAGGGGTAGGGCCTCTTGTGCGACCGCTTTTCGCCTATAAAAATCCCATACATCTCCCTCGTAAGGCACACCAATCGCGACTGCTTTGGCCGCGTCGATTACACTGCCTCCACCAACAGCGAGTATCCAATTAACGCCTTCTTGGCGGCATAGCTCAATTCCTTTGTTCACGGTACTCAGACGTGGATTTGGCTCCACTCCTGCCAACTCATGCACGCGGCAGCCCGCAGACTGGAGGAGAGAAATCACTTTGTCGTAGAGACCAGTTCGCTTTATACTGCCACCACCATATACCAAAAGAACAGTGGGACCTAACTGTCTTGCTTTTTCCTCGAGCTGGGCCAATTGACCCCGTCCAAAAATCAGCTGTGTCGGGTTATGGTAAACAAAATTTTCCACGGTATAACCAGCTCCTTTTACATGATGACTTTCTTGTCACACTCATTGTAGCCAACTGTTTTCCATGAAGCTAGGCGGGAATGTGCAATCATATTTTCTCCCTAATTCGTGACAGTTGTTAACAATCGAAGCTGTTTCGACAAGAAATGAGAGATTTAGTGGATACCATCCTTGAATCGTGGTGGTATAATGGATAAGATGGGAAATCCCGCTGTTTTTCAACAAGGTATGTCAGCGGTTGCTAGTGGGTAGAGGGGTTTTGTCGATTTTACCGTTAACAAAAAATCAGGATCAAGATACATAAAGAAGGATCTGACGAAGTAGGATGTGATTTGCTTGATCGAAATGTTCGATGTGTGGAAAACATACCCGAATGGTACGAATGCTTTGAAAGGTATCAACATTCGAATCGAAAAGGGTGAATTTGTGTACGTAGTTGGCCCCAGTGGAGCGGGTAAATCTACGTTTATCAAATTGATGTACCGTGAAGAGAAGCCGACGAAAGGACAAATCTTTTTGGGTGGCTTCAATGTCAGCAGAATCAAAGAACGTCAAATTCCATTAGTCCGCCGCAGTATCGGTGTTGTGTTCCAAGACTTCAAACTGCTGCCGACATTGACTGTTTTCGAAAACGTCGCATTTGCGATGGAAGTAATCGAGAGTAATCCTAAACAAATCAAGCCGCGTGTGATGGATGTTCTGGGCCTCGTAAAGCTCAAGCATAAAGCCAAAATGCTGCCAAACGAGCTGTCCGGTGGTGAGCAGCAACGTGTTGCCTTGGCGAGAGCGCTGGTGAATAGCCCGGGAATTATTATCGCGGATGAACCGACGGGAAACTTGGACCCAGAGACCTCTTGGGAAATCATGAAGCTGTTTGAAGAAATCAATCAGCGAGGAACGACGGTCGTCATGGCGACCCACAACAGGGAAATTGTAAACACCATGAGAAAACGGGTAGTTGCAATCGAAGCAGGCCAAATTGCCCGTGATGAGCAGAGAGGGGAATACGGTTATGAAGATTAGGACGCTAGGGCGCCATGTCCGTGAAGGGGTCAAAAACCTCGGGCGGAACGGCTGGATGTCGTTCGCTTCTATTAGTGCCGTGACCATTACCCTGTTTATTTTGGGAGTTTTTCTCGTGTTGGCGATGAACGTCAATTACTTTGCGCAATCCGTCGAAAAACAAGTGGAAATTCGCGTTTTCATGGACTTGCTTGCGACAAAAGAAAACATCACGCAGGTTGAGACCAACATCAAGAAACTTCCGCAAGTGGAGTCTGTTTCATTTATACCGAAAGACGAAGGGCTGAAGCAGTTTAAAGAGAGCCTTGGTGAAAAAGCGTACTTGTTTGAAGGATTGGAGGAAAGCAATCCTCTGCCGGATGCGTTTACCGTAAAAACGAAGCAACCGCAAGACACTGCTGCTGTTGCCGCTCAAATTAAAAATCTCCAGTATGTCAAAAGCCTAACCTACGGGGAAGGCACTGTGGATAAGCTGTTCTCCTTGACAGGAGCAGTTCGTAATGTTGGGATTGCCTTTATTATTGGACTTGGCTTTACAGCGATGTTCTTGATTGCCAACACGATTAAGCTGACGATTGTGGCACGCCGCAGAGAGATTGAAATCATGAAGCTGGTTGGGGCCACGAACTGGTTTATCCGTTGGCCATTCTTTGTGGAAGGGCTGTTGATGGGTGTGGCAGGGGCATTGATTCCGACCATTATGTTAACGGTTGGGTATTACTACCTCCTGGATGCCATTCACTCCAGCTTTGAAGCTTCCCAACTGTTTAAACTGTTGCCGCTATTCCCGCTCGTGTATCAAGTGGCGCTGGCTTTGCTTGCGATTGGTGCATTCATCGGGATTTGGGGAAGTTTGGTGTCTGTACGTCGCTTCTTGCGAGTTTAATAATTTGAAGAGCGTGGGAGGAGTAACATGAGAAAGAGAATCCTGCTAGCACTCGTAATCACTGGGCTTGTGGTCGGTACTGTGCTCCCGACAAATGTGAGCTTGGCAGCGCCTAGTAAGGCCTCTTTAGACAAGATTAATCGAGAGCTAAAAGACATCCAAAAGAAGAAGAAAAGCCAGCAGCAGCAATTGAAGAAGACCGAAGAACAGATCAATGTCGTGCAAAAAGAGAAAAAGGGCTTGGAAACGCAATTGATGCAAATCGATTTGCGGCGCAACGATACACAGAAAAAGCTGGACAAGCTTGAGCAGCAAATGGATGATACCAAGGAAAAAGCAGCAAACGCTCAGGATCAGCTGGATGAAGCAAAAGACCGCGTAGCCAAAAGGGATGCCTTGCTCAGAACGCGTGTGACTTCCATGTATGAACGCGGTACGATCTCCTATTTGGATGTACTTCTCGGTTCCTCTGACTTTGGGGACTTTTTGACGCGCATGCAGGCCTTGCAGCTTATTTTGGAGCAGGACACGCGTATTTTAGAGGATAACATTCGCGATAAGGAAACGATTGAGACCAAAAAGAAAGAAATTGATCATCAGCTGACTGTGTACGCCGGGATGTTCGACGAGGCTGAGGAACTCAAAGTCGAATTGGACAAGCAGTACAAGCAAAGTCTAGTGGTCAAGGCTGAATTGGATAAGAAAGAATCTGCACTGGAAGTAGATTTGGAGCAGTATGGACAGGAGCTTTTGGCTAGCACCAAACTGGAAGCAGCCAAATACGCGGAACGAGTACGTGCGATGAGCGCATCCAGTACAGGCTACAAGGGTGGAAAGTTTGCCTTGCCAGTCGCAAGTGGACAATTCCGCTTCACTTCAGGCTTCGGAATGCGGTCAGACCCGTTTACAGGCCGCTCGGCTGGGCATAATGGTTTAGATATGGCAGCACCTAAAGGAACATCTATTATGGCAGCGGCTGACGGAATCGTTCTCTTTGCAGGATATAACGGCGGCTACGGGAATACAGTAATGATCAAGCATAACGCGGAATATACCACTCTGTACGGTCATATTCGCGAGGGAGGTATCAAGGTTTCTGTTGGGCAAGCCGTATCGAGAGGTCAAAAGATCGCAGAGGTAGGATCAACAGGTCGCTCAACCGGAAATCACGTACACTTTACCGTCTATAAAAATGACGTAGCAGTTAACCCAATGCCGTACTTGAAGTAGACCCTCGTGCGACCAGACAAATATTGTTAACGGAACATGCATACACTAGCAGCATATCTTTTTCCGGTAGCACAAAGGATGGTGACGTAACAGTGAGATGGAAAGGACGTACCGTAATCGCGCTTGTACTCATCTCGATGGTAGCCAGCAGTTTTATTACGATGGCGATCATGAAGACATCGGCTAGCGCCAGTTCGAGTCAAGGTGGGGCTTTAACAGCATCCAGCATGGCGCTGTTTTCTGGGAGCGGAGATTATCCGAAAGAGTTCCAGAAGCTGTACGAGGCGTTTTCAACAATCAAGAAAGATTACATCCAAAATGTCACCACTGAGCAGTTAGTAGAAGGTGCAATTGGCGGAATGGTCGGGTCGCTCGAAGATCCGTACAGTGATTACATGGACCCTCGTTCTGCTGAGGAGTTCACATCTACCCTACACTCGACTTTCCAAGGGATCGGGACAGAAGTTACGATGCAAAATGGTCGGGTAACGGTTGTTTCGCCATTCAAAAACTCCCCAGCGGAGCGTGCAGGGCTGCGGCCAAACGACCAAATTTTGAGCGTAAATGATGAATCCCTTGAAGGATTGGACCTGCATCAGGCAGTGACGAAGATTCGCGGGCCTAAAGGAACAAAGGCGGTTCTCAAAGTTGTGAGAGCCGGAGTACCGGAGCCCCTTACCATCGTGTGTGTACGTGACGATATTCCGATTGAGACGGTAAACAGTCAGATACTCGAGAAGAACGGTGTCAAAGTAGGCGTGATCAACCTTACCCAATTCTCTACAGAAACAGCTAAGCACTTCAAAGATCAGTTGGCTGCTCTCGAACAGAAGGGGATTGGCGGGTTGGTAATTGACGTTCGAGGCAATCCGGGCGGGTATTTGTTAGCCGTGAAAGAAATCGGAGAAATCCTCGTACCGAATAAAGGTAAGATCGTGCAAATCGAGTATGGAAATGGCGGACAGCAAAAGGAAGAGTATTTCTCGACTACAGTAGCTGCTAAGCCTTACCCAATCTCGGTACTGATTAATGGCGGAAGCGCCAGTGCCTCGGAGATTCTCGCAGGTGCTCTGCGGGATAGCGGCAACTACAAGCTGGTCGGTGAGAAGACATTTGGTAAAGGAACCGTTCAGAGTACCATGGAAATGAACGACAAGAGCCAATTGAAGCTGACGATTGCCAAGTGGCTCACACCGAAAGGTGAATGGGTCCATAAAAAAGGCATTACGCCAGACTTTGCAGTCAAGCAACCAGACTATTTCAACGCAACTCTGTTGCCGGCAGATAAAGTATTGCAGCGCGATATGGCCGGTACTGACGTGAAAAACCTGCAGCTCATCCTGAAGGGCTTGAATCTGTCCCCAGGACGAGAAGATGGCTATTTTGATGAAAAGACAGAGGAAGTAATCAAGCAGTTCCAAACCTCCAACAAGCTTGAGGTAACTGGCAAAGTAGACGCGAAGACACGCTCTTCGCTGGAAGAAAGTCTCCGTAAAACGATGACGAAGCCAGAAAATGACCTGCAATTGCAAAAAGCTCTGGAAGTAGTCACGGGCAAGTAATGAATAATCAAGAAAATGGAAGCAGGTAATTACCTTCTATCCGTAGAAATGATAACCACGGCAAATCAAATGCCGTGGTTTTTCTTTCTTTTAGTTGAGGTGAGGCAATTGGCGATACAGGCAGATATGCTTACCATTGCATATGGCTTTGCCGCATTTTTTATCAATCCTGTTTTCTATCTCTTTCTGGTTTTTATTTATTTGCATTATCGCAGACAGATGAACCTGGAAAGGCAGCTTTTTTCTGCGCGCATTCAGTCCCCCTTGCTCTCGACGATACGGGCTGTAGGGATGGGCTTGGTGGGAGGCTTGCTTATTTCTCTTCTTAGCGCAGGACTCGGCGTGGTCGTGCAAGCACAGGATTTGTGGATACTATGGGGATTGGCGCTCATCTTGGCGCTGATTCGTTTACGGTTTCTCTGTTTCGCATATGCTGCAGGGATTTTGGCGATTTTACATGCGATCACACAGGTCATTCCACCGGTTACGGATGTTCCTGGATTGAGCTTTGTTTGGGAAATGATTCGTCAGGCGAAACCTTTGCCGTTGCTTGCGTTAGTTGCGGTCATGCATCTGATTGAAGCGTTGCTTGTACGTTGGAATGGCGGGCGGGACGCTTCTCCGCTGTTCGTGGAAGGGCAGCGTGGTCGGATCGTCGGTGCCTATTTGCTTCATTCTTTTTGGCTGACGCCAGTCGTGCTGTTCGTACAGATGGAGCCAGGTGCTATCAGTGGTGCGTTGTATCCGGGGTGGCCGTTCTTTTCGCCGGAAGCCGCTTCATTCGGACTGATGCTTTTGCCGACGGTGACCGGATTCTCCGATATGACGCAAACGATGACACCTTATAGAAAAGCAACGCAGGTTGCGAAAAATTTGACTCTGTATGCGATTGGTTTGTTGGGGTTATGTGCTCTGGCTGTATGGTTTTATCCGTTGATCTTGCTGGCCGCGATCTTTGCACTATTCGGTCATGAGGCGTTGTTTTTCTGGAGTCAGTATCAAGAAAGAAAACGTTCGCCTTATTTCATCCAGTCTTCGCGTGGTGTAAAAGTAATGGGTGTCATTCCGGGTACGAGAGCAGAGGAGATCGGCATCACGCCCGGTGAGATTATCGTGAAAGTAAATGGCATTTCGGTGCGGGAAAAAGAAGATCTATATCCAGCGTTACAAGCCAATCCTGCCTTTTGCAAAATGGAAGTACTCACGCGTGAAGGCGAGCTGAAGTTCGTACAGTGTGCGGTCTATGCGGGCAATCATCACCAACTGGGGATCATTGTGGTTCCAGATGCAAATACCCGTGCATTTGTTGATTTGAAACGCGCCAGTGTAGTCGAGCTGATCAAGCAAAAGCTGGAGAAGCTGAATGTAGGAGCATAAGGATAGTTGGGGAGAAGGTATGCAGACAAACGTGCATACCTTCTTTTTTTCGAGTATAGCTTGTCCATTCGGAAACTTACGGGTGGCTGTTGCGTCTCAATGTAGGAGGAAAAAAGAGGGAGTGGGTTCGGTGTTCAAAGTGAAAAGAACGGTCTCGTGGTTTTTGTCAGGTACTTTAGCTGCCGCCACAGTTTTTGCCTCCCCCTTGTCTGGAGTAGGCGCAACGAGTCCTGTGACCGTAGCGCAGGCTCAATCGGTTGTGGCTGTGCCGATGCATGTGACGAAAGGTGTCCAAAAGCTAGTCAAGCTTTTACCGGAGCTGTCTTCGCGCTATGTCGTTTACGGTGGTGAAGTGGATGGACCCGGTGTTAGCGGGGTGGTGGTCACGTTTGCACAGTCTGCTGCTGAGGCTGAATCGTCTATGGATGATGCGATTTTTGACGGACAGACAGGGGAGTTGCTCAGACTGAATCTTACCTCGAAAGCAGCAACAAAGCCTACCTATCCGACTGAGCAGCAGGCAAAAACGCGTGCGCTGGCTTTTGTCGCTGGTTTGCAGGGAACAGGCACAGGTAACACTTATCAAGCGAGAGAGGTTTATAAAAATAAGGACTTATTGACGGTTCGACTGGTGCGAGTCCTGAATAATGTGGTGCTCGATGACGATTATGATTGTCTAGTCAGTTTTGATGCATCGGGAAGAATCGTTTGGTTTTCTACGTTTGATGGCAGATTATACGAAAAAGTTAGTCCCTCTTCACTCCCATCTCCGCAGCGCGTCATCTCCTCCGAACAAGCAGTACGAAAGTGGCAAGAAAGCCGTCCATTAGAACTTGTTTATTTATTACCCATTCATAATCAAAGCGATCAGGTAGAAGCAAAACTCGCTTATGTCCTGAAAAATGGAATCATAACGAAACAACATACAGGTAGTGCATTGGATGCCTTTAGTGGTAAACGATTATTAACAACGAATACCCGAGCGACAACCAACCCGTCTCAGACCATCAATGTGACTGGAACAGGTGAAAAGTGGGTAGCGCAAACAGAGACGCAAGCGCGTGATTTGTTACGCATGCTGTTTAGAATCGAAACAGAAAAGCTGCCGCTATCCATCTACGAGGCGAGTTACAATGATGGTCCAGCCCTTCGTTATTTCATATGGGGAAACTTTGGCGAGGGGGTTCCCGATGCCGACAAGATATCTCGAATGGCGACCTTTCCTGAGGGAAGCAGTAACGGCGAGCAGCATCATCTCCTCGTGACGGATTCAAAGACTGGTGAATTGCTTGAATTTTCTACTAAGGTGAACAATCCGCAAGGGTCTAACGTGAAAACGGATAAGAAGCGGGATCGAATGGAAGCGGAAAAGCTTTTGAAAAGACTGACTCCGTCTGGAAGCAATCAGATACAAGTAAAGGAGGATGGAGATGAAAGGTACACTTCGATCGTAGCTGATCCCCTTGTGAACGGCATTCCGGTTTATGGGATCAACCAGAGTGTGGAACAGGGGATGTATACGATTCGAATCGATTCATGGACGGGTAAATGGGAGCAGGTGAGCATAAACAAACCGGCAAGTGTCAAATACCCGGCCCGTTCCCAAGCGCTTAAAGAACAAGTGGCCATGACCCGTTTACTCCAAACCTATCCACTTGAGTTGACCTACATCCACAAGCCAGATCACGAGAAAGACACGATTACCTGGAAGCTCGGCTATGACCTTTCGTTTCGCCAAGCTCGCTCGCATTGCTTCTGCGGGGGAGAATTTAAAGTAGATGATACGTTTTATGTGGATGCGATAACCGGAAAAGTGATCGTAAACGAATAGCACCTTACAAAAGAAAAAGCCGCCTTCTCCGATTGCGAAGATGTGCGGCTTTTTGTATGGGATTCTAGGCAGTTGCTTCGAATCCTGTGATTTGATTGAGAGCGACTTTCTTATCATCCTGGAGGACGAATTCGACTACTCCGTTTTTCATGCTGACAGCTTTGACCACGCCTGTAAGAGGCGTATTGGTAGTGGTGCCGTCCGGATTCGTTTGAGACTGGTTGTACGTGATGTTGTAGCCGATCATTTGCGCGTAGGCAAGGGAGTTGCCCATTGTTCTGTTTTCAGGTTTCACCGTCATGCCTACGATTTCTTCGGCTTTTACGGTTGATCCATTATCCAGTTGGAATTGTGCGGTACCATTTTTGGTAGTAAAGCCAGTGATGACGCCATTCAAGATTTCATCCACCTTGGAAACGTCGTGTGTGGTATCTGGATTGCCATCCCGGTCGACTTCCTTGGTAACTTTATAGGAAATCTCTCGACCGATCATTTCCATGTACTTCACGCTGTTATCGAGCGTATTACCAGCCAGACCTTGCGATTCCAGTCCGGAGACGTCTGCCAGAGGAATCGGTGTCGATTCGCCTGCGATGCGGAAGTAGATTTTGCCTTGATCCATGTAGACGGCATCAAGTACGCCTTCTTTCTTCTGCGTCGAAGTTTCTCCCGTCATCTCGTCTTTTGTAGTAAGGGAATACGAGGCTGTACGACCTACTAGCTTTTCATACTTTTCTAAAGTGACCATGCTGTTGTTCGATTGCTCCATCAGCGTGGTCATTTTTGTGATTTTTTCTACCATGGTCAGCATACTTGTTTGCTGGATGAATTGAGAGTTGTCCATTGGGGACATAGGGTCTTGATGCTTTAACTGCTCGAGCATGAGCTTCATAAAGGCATTTTGGTCGAGCTCGGTGGTGAATTCTTTTTTGCCTTTATAGCTCAAATGCGGTTGTATATAAGGGTTATTTTTAACGGTTGTTCCGGTATCTGACATGTCAATCCTCCCTGAAGGTGGCGAGTCTATCTGCGCATGTTTGCACTTCCTTCATCTTATATCGGAAAAATCAGTGGAAAGATGAAGACAAACGTTTGTTCGAATTTTGGGCTTAAACTAGCCGGAATTGTGTTATAATGGAAAGTAGAAACAGTCATGCTATGAGGAGATGAACGAGGGAATGGAGCGTTTTGAATTGGTATCGGAGTTTCAACCGTCCGGTGACCAGCCGACCGCCATTGCCGAGCTGGTGGCAGGGTTACAGGCTGGCAAGCGACACCAGACATTGCTGGGTGCGACGGGAACGGGAAAGACTTATACGGCTGCCCAGGTAATTGCTCAGGTGAACAGACCAACACTCGTGATGGCACACAACAAAACTCTGGCCGCTCAGCTTTGTGCAGAGTTTAAGGAGTTTTTCCCGAACAACGCGGTGGAATACTTCGTCAGCTACTACGATTACTATCAACCCGAAGCGTACATTCCCCAATCGGATACGTTTATTGAAAAAGACTCGAGCATTAATGACGAGATCGACAAGCTCCGTCACTCCGCTACCAGTGCGTTGTTTGAACGCCGAGATGTGATCATCGTTGCCTCTGTCTCCTGCATCTACGGATTGGGTTCTCCCGAGGAGTATCGGGAGCTGCTCTTGTCTTTACGTGTTGGCATGGAAACAGGACGGGACGAGATTTTGCATCGTCTGGTCGATATCCAGTATACACGCAACGACATCAACTTCACGCGCGGTACGTTCCGTGTGCGGGGTGACGTCGTGGAGATTTTCCCTGCTTCAGAGAGTGAGCAGGCGATTCGCGTTGAGTTTTTTGGAGATGAAATAGAGCGGATTACTTCGATTGACGTACTGACCGGCGAGATTTTGGGACAGCGTGATCACATTGCCATCTTCCCTAAATCTCACTACGTGACGCGCGAGGAAAAAATGAAGCTGGCTGTCCAAAGCATCGAGGCCGAGCTGGAAGAAAGACTGAAAGAATTCCGTGATGCGGGCAAGCTCCTGGAAGCACAGCGACTGGAGCAACGCACACGGTACGATATTGAGATGATGATGGAGATGGGCTTTTGCTCCGGTATTGAAAACTACTCACGCCATCTGACGGGACTGCCTGCCGGGCATGCTCCTTATACCTTACTGGATTACTTCCCAGAAGATTTTATCGTCATGATGGATGAGTCGCATATGACCTTGCCGCAGGTTCGAGGGATGTATAACGGTGACCGCGCACGGAAGGATGTACTGGTCGATCACGGATTCCGTCTGCCCTCTGCACGCGATAACCGTCCACTAAAGTTCGAGGAGTTTGAAGGAAAGCTGAAACAAGCGATCTACATTTCGGCTACACCTGGTCTTTATGAGCTGGAACACAGTCCGGAAATGGTACAGCAGGTGATTCGTCCGACAGGCTTGATTGATCCAACGGTTACGGTACGTCCGATCAAGGGACAGATTGACGATTTGATTGGCGAAATTCAAGCCACGATTGCGAAAAACGAGCGGGTTCTCGTCACGACTCTGACGAAGAAAATGTCTGAGGATTTGACGGACTATCTGAAAGAAATCGGAATCAAGGTCCGCTATCTTCACTCGGATATTAAAACGATTGAGCGGATGCAGATCTTACGTTCATTGCGTTTGGGTGAATTTGACGTGCTAGTCGGGATCAACCTATTGAGGGAAGGTCTTGACTTGCCTGAAGTATCACTCGTAGCGATATTGGATGCAGACAAGGAAGGCTTCCTTCGCAATGAGCGTTCGCTGATTCAGACGATTGGTCGGGCTGCGCGGAACGCAGAGGGACGCGTTATTATGTACGCTGACAAAATGACAGATTCGATGACCTCTGCGATTCGTGAGACAGACCGTCGTCGTTCAATTCAGATGGCTTACAATGAAGAGCACGGCATCACGCCGCAAACCGTGAAAAAGTCCGTCCGCGAAGTGATCGAGGCGACCAAGGTAGCGGAGGAAAAAGCAGATTACTTGCCACATGCAGATTTCAAGAAAATGCCGAAGAAGGATCGCGTGGCTGTTATAGAACGTATGGAAGAAGAAATGAAGGAAGCGGCACGCAACCTCATGTTCGAGCGTGCGGCCGAATTGCGTGATTTGATTCTTGAGCTGAAGGCGGAACTCTAAGGAGAGGTTTTTTTCATGCCATTAGAACATATTGTCGTAAAGGGTGCACGTGCCCACAACCTAAAAAATGTTGATGTAGTGATTCCGAGGGACAAATTCGTCGTTCTGACGGGTTTGTCTGGCTCGGGTAAGTCCTCACTTGCTTTTGACACGATTTACGCAGAGGGACAACGACGCTATGTCGAGTCACTGTCCGCATACGCCCGTCAATTTCTCGGGCAGATGGACAAGCCGGACGTGGACTCGATTGAGGGACTTTCCCCTGCGATCTCGATTGACCAGAAAACGACGAGCCGCAACCCTCGCTCCACGGTAGGTACGGTTACGGAAATCTACGACTATTTGCGCCTTTTGTATGCGCGTGTCGGTAGAGCGGTTTGCCCGGAGCATGGCATCGAGATCCAATCCCAGACCATTGAACAAATGGTCGATCGCCTATTGGAGTATCCTGAGCGCACGAAAATGCAGATTCTCGCGCCTATGGTACAAGGACGCAAGGGAGAGCACGTCAAGCTGCTCGAGGACATCCGCAAGCAAGGCTTCGTCCGTGTGCGGGTCAATGGTGAAATTACCGATCTGTCCGAAGACATCAAGCTGGAAAAAAACAAGAAGCATAACATTGAGGTTGTCGTTGACCGGATCGTCGTGAAGCCGGATGTACAGGCGCGTCTGGCAGACTCCCTGGAAACGGCACTTCGTTTAGCAGATGGCAAGGTCATCGTCGATGTGATGGAGCAAGAGGAGCTGCTGTTCAGTGAAAAGCATGCTTGCCCAGTATGCGGATTCTCCATCGGAGAGCTGGAGCCGCGGATTTTCTCCTTTAACAGCCCGTTTGGTGCTTGCTCGGAGTGTGATGGACTGGGTGTCAAACTGGAGGTAGACCCGGATATGGTCGTTCCCGATGTGACGAAGACGCTCGATGACGGGGCGATTGGCGCATGGGAGCCGAAGACTTCTACTTACTATCAACAATTGTTGGAATCAGCTTGCCGTCACTTTAACATTCGGATGGATGTGCCATATGAGGAGCTTACGGTAGCGCACCGACAAATCTTGATGTACGGCAGTGAAGGCGAAAAAATTCACTTCCGCTATGAGAACGAGTTTGGGCAGGTGCGCGAGGCAGTCGTACCGTTCGAGGGTGTCGTCATCAACCTGCAACGACGTCATCTGGAGACGAGCTCGGATTACATCCGCGAACAAATCGAAGGCTTCATGAGCCAAAAGGCGTGTCCTGTCTGTAAAGGCCAACGCTTGCGTCAAGAGAGCTTGGCAGTAAAGGTCGGGGAGCGCAGTATTTCCGAGCTGACTATACTGTCGATTCTCGATGCGCATCAGTTTGTCGATGGGCTGGAACTGACAGAGCGGGAAGCGAAGATCGCGAACTTGATCGTAAAAGAAATCAAGGCGCGACTGAACTTTTTGATTGATGTCGGACTGGATTACTTGACGCTGAGCCGAGCGGCGGGAACATTGTCCGGGGGAGAAGCGCAGCGGATTCGACTGGCTACGCAGATCGGTTCTAGTCTGATGGGGGTTCTCTACATTTTGGATGAGCCGAGTATCGGATTGCATCAGCGGGATAACGCGCGTCTGATCAAGACGTTGGAGCATATGACCAAGCTGGGGAATACATTGATCGTCGTCGAGCATGACGAGGATACGATGATGGCCTGCGATTATATTATTGATATTGGACCGGGCGCTGGCATACATGGCGGTCAAATCGTAGCGGCAGGAACTCCGGATGAAGTCATGAAGGACCCTAACTCCTTGACGGGTGCCTATTTGAGTGGGCGCAAATTCATCCCTGTTCCGATGGAGCGTCGCAAGCCTTCGGATAAATGGATCAAGATTGAGGGCGCGAAGGAAAACAACCTGAAAAACGTCACTGCGAAGCTTCCTCTAGGCGTTTTTGTTGCCGTAACAGGTGTATCTGGCTCAGGAAAAAGCACGCTGATCAATGAAATTTTGCAAAAGACACTAGCTCGTGATTTGAATAAGGCAAAGGTGAAGCCAGGTGAGCATCGCCGCATCCTGGGACTGGAGCATTTGGATAAGGTGATCGACATCGATCAATCTCCAATTGGACGTACACCACGTTCCAATCCGGCGACATATACAGGTGTCTTTGATGATATTCGCGACCTGTTTGCTTCCACCAACGAAGCCAAAGTGCGTGGCTATAAAAAAGGTCGCTTCAGCTTTAACGTCAAGGGCGGCCGTTGTGAAGCGTGCAGTGGTGACGGGATCATTAAAATCGAGATGCACTTTTTGCCGGATGTGTATGTGCCTTGCGAAGTTTGCCATGGCAAACGCTACAACCGCGAGACGCTCGATGTAAAATACAAAGGCAAGAACATTGCAGATGTGCTGGAAATGACCATTGAGGATGGCGTAGAGTTTTTCCGCAACCTGCCAAAGATTGAGCGCAAACTACAGACGATTGTAGACGTAGGGCTAGGATACGTAAAGCTTGGGCAGCCTGCTACGACGCTCTCAGGCGGGGAAGCGCAACGTGTCAAGCTCGCATCTGAGCTGTATCGACGCAGCACAGGGCGTACGCTTTACATTCTGGATGAACCGACAACTGGTCTGCATACGGATGACATTGATCGTTTATTGAAGGTACTGCAACGATTGGTGGAAAACGGGGAGACGGTGCTGGTCATCGAGCACAATCTGGATGTCATCAAAACGGTGGACTACATCGTAGATTTAGGTCCAGAGGGCGGTACCCGCGGCGGAGAGATTATCGGAACGGGTACACCGGAAGAAGTGGCACAATTGGAAGGCTCGTACACGGGTATCTATTTGAAGCCGATTTTGGAACGCGATAAAGAACGGACGAATGCCAAGCTAGAGCAATTCGTTTCGAAGTAATCGAGAGATAGCCTCCCTGATCCAGGGGGGCATCTTTTCTAGGTGGACGCAAAGGGGGAAGAAAAGATGGATTACGTGAAGGATTCTCTTGCCGCACTACCTGCCGATCTGGTGGCAGAAGCACAGAAGCGCTTTGATGGACAAGATCCTGCTCACGATTGGCAACATAATTTGCGTGTGATGGCGATGTGTGAGCGGATTGGTCGCGAGGAAGGGGCAGATATGGAAGTGCTGCGCCTCGCTGCTTTGCTGCATGATATCGGGAGAGCAGAAGAACGGCAAACAGGCGAGTGCCATGCCGAAATCAGCGCAAGACTAGCAGGGGAATGGCTCTCCGAACGCAGTATGACGGAAGCATTCATCTCACGTGTACAGTCTGCAATTCTCGCCCATCGTTTTCGCAAAGACCGACCGCCACATACCTTGGAAGAAAAGGTCTTGTTTGATGCAGACAAGCTGGATTCGATTGGGGCTATTGGAGTGGCTCGGGTTTTTGCTTATACTGGGGTTATTGGGCAACCCATACAATCGGATGACCCCAATCAGCATACACCTTATAAGGAATACACTTGGAAGCTGCAGCGCATCAAAGACAAGCTTTTCACCAAAACTGCCCAGAAAATCGCTGAAGACAGGCATCGATTCATGACAACGTTCTTTGAGCAATGGGAATGGGAAGTAACGGGGAATCGTTAATCATTGCGCGAAGGCAAGACTGTATAGGGGGAATGCACCATGAGCCGCTGGATAATCAAAATGCTTTTAAATGGGGCTGCGCTACTTTTGATCAGCAATTGGTTCCATTCCATTTATGTCGCGAATTTCACTGTAGCACTATGGGCTACGTTGATTTTAGGGATGGTCAACACAGTGATTCGGCCGATTCTGCTGTTTTTTACTTTTCCCTTGCAAGTATTGACGATCGGTTTGTTCTGGTTTGTCATTAATGCCGTGACGTTTGCGTTGACTGCCTATTTTATTGATGGATTTGAAGTGGGGCCATGGCCTGATAACATTGGCACGGTCATTGTGGCAGCAGCACTGATGAGTATTTTTGGCTACCTCATTGAAGTTGTAGTAGGGATGAAAAAAGAAAAGAGGTAGTATGTTCGAAAAAGCCCCGTATTCTCTCAAACGAGTCGCGGGGTTTTTGCCTAATAAGGATGCTCGGTCTTATTAGGTTGTCGTAAGTACAGAGGTTTCGATACAATAGAGACACAACCATAGGGACGGAAAATCCCATGTGAGGGGGAAGCTTCATGCGTAAGACGAATGTGAGCCATCTAGTGGACCATTTCAATATGACGATCTTGAGCGGGGAAGAGGGCTTGGGGCGTGAGATTACCGTAACGGATTTGAGTCGTCCCGGCCTGCAGTTAGCCGGTTACTATTCGTATTATGCGGAAGAGCGGATTCAATTGTTCGGCTTGACGGAAATCAACTTTTTTCAAACGCTGACTCCAGAGGAACGGCTGGAACGGATGAATTTTCTCATGCAAAGTCAGGTTCCTTGCTTCTGTGTGACCCGTAATCAGATGGTGCCTGAAGAGATGATTGACGTTTCCAATCGGTTGGGGGTACCTGTACTTCAGTCCCCGCTCGCAACGACGACGCTAGTCGGGAAAGTGACCAACTTCCTGGAGAATCGTCTTGCACCAACGACGACGATTCATGGGGTACTCACAGACATTTACGGTGTCGGCGTTTTGATTATGGGATCGAGCGGGATCGGGAAGAGTGAAGCCGCACTTGAGCTTGTAAAGCGCGGACACCGACTCGTAGCAGATGACGCAGTGGAGATTAAGCAGACACAGGGTGGGCAGCTAAGCGGTAGCGCTCCTGAGTTGATTCAGCATCTCTTGGAAATCCGCGGTGTGGGGATTATCAACATTATGACGATGTTTGGTGCAGGTGCCGTGCGCAATGTAAAAAACATCGAGATGGTTGTTCAGCTAGAACTGTGGGAGCCACATAAAATGTACGAGCGGTTGGGGCTCGATGAGGAAACATTGAAGATCATGGATACCGAAATTCCGATTATTACCGTTCCTGTTCGACCAGGACGAAACTTGGCAGTCATCATTGAGGTTGCAGCGATGAACTTCCGTCTGAAACGGATGGGTTACAACGCAGCGATGCACTTCACACGGAAACAGTCGAATGCCATTTTAGAAGATGCCGATTCTGACTTGTAGGAGAAAGAGACGCATATGAGGAAGACAACACGTTATCCCGTAAATGGGGTAAATCCGCTTTGGCACATGTATCAAACGGTAAGCTTCTGGAAAGTCATGAAAAATTTTATCGTCATCCAACTCTCCAGATATACGCCGATTGTTTCGTGGAAGAACTGGATGTACCGCGCATTTTTGCGTATGGAAGTAGGGCAGCATAGTGCGGTTGCGTTGATGGTGATGATGGATATTATGTTTCCCGAGAAAATCAAGATCGGTCGTAATTGCGTGATCGGGTACAATACGACGATACTTGCGCATGAATATTTGATAGATGAATACCGTTTGGGAGAAGTGATTATTGAGGATGCTGTCCTGGTGGGGGCCAACACCACCATTTTGCCTGGAGTAACGATAGGCAAAGGGGCCATTGTCGCAGCGGGAACGGTTGTTCATAAAGATGTCCCGCCTGGTGCCTTTGTAGGTGGGAACCCCATGCAGCTCATTCGAATGAAAGCTTCAGAGGAAGAAGTCATGTAGAGTCTCTTCCATTATGATCAGCCGTCAGGTGTTTATCCTGGCGGTTTTTTTGTTTTGTGTTAAATTTTCCGACTATTCTTATCTTGGTTGACCTAAGATTCTCGACGTGGTAATCTTCTTCATAACACTTTAGTTTGTTACCATATTAGCAGAGTAAAGCGAATGTGATGGAGGGAACAAGGATGGCAAAACCCTTGGGATTCGAAAAGCCGCTCGGGATGCGGGACATACTGCCGGAATCACTGGCGAAACAACGGTACTTGGAGCGGGAGCTGCGGCAGTGTATCGAAAGATGGGGCTATGAGGAAATATCCACACCCTCTCTGGAGTACTTCGATACGGTAGGAGCAGCAAGTGCGACACTAACAGACCGGATGTTTCGCCTCCTGGATAAACAAGGCCACACCGTAGTCCTGCGTCCGGATATGACAACGCCAATTGCAAGGGTTGTTTCCTCCCTTTATAAAGATGTTCCATTGCCGATTCGGTTGTATTACCAGGCAAATGTGTTTCGGGCACAAGAAAAAGAAGCGGGACGGAATGCAGAGTTTTGTCAAACCGGGATCGAGCTGATCGGAGATGCGTCTGTCGATGCGGATGCGGAAGCCATTGCACTTGCTGTGTTTTGCTTGCGGGTAGCGGGTGTAGAGACGTTTCGCATTGCTATTGGGCATGTCGATTTCGTAGACGGTCTTTTGGAGGAAGAAATTGAGGATGAGCATGTTCGCAATCAATTCCGCCAGTTTTTGTACGAGCGGGACTTCGTTGGCTTCCGGCAACTACTAGCAACAGTAGACATCCCTACAGAGGCAAAAAGCCGATTGGAAGCCTTGCTACGGCTGCAAGGGGGAAAAGGGAAGATTGAAGTCGCGCGTGAACTGGCAGGCAACGGAAAGGCAAGGAGGGCAGTCGAGACGATTGCTTCCTTGTGGGAGTCGTTAGAAGCCTACGGAGTGACGGAGGATTTGCTGATCGATTTCAATCTGATCATCAATTTGAACTACTATACAGGAGTCGTTTTCGAAGGGTACGCGGCAGACCTGGGCTCCCCACTATTGGGCGGAGGACGCTACGATCAGTTGCTCTCCCAATTTGGGCGTGCGGCATCGGCCACAGGCTTTGCGATCAAGATGGATCGGCTGCTTCAGGTCACTCCTTTCGAAAAAGGGCAAGCACCTGCGCGAGTTTTGCTTGTATACACCGAGGATTGCCGCGGCGCCGCTTTGGCAGAGGCACAGCAATTGCGTGAGAACGGGCTCGTGGTGGTGACACGTCTCGTTTCCAGAATAGATGAGAAACAGGTTGGACAAGAAGCGGGATATACTAAGGTCATTTGCATGACACAACAGGAGGAGTAGGAGATGGCACTCACGAAAAACGACCAAAAGCTGACGATCGCCATGCCAAAAGGGCGGATTTTTGAAGAGGCCGTCCACTTCCTCCAGCAGGCTGGTTTGCAGGTCACTGCGGATCTACAAGATTCTCGTAAACTGATTATCCCTGTGGAAAATGCCAAGCTTGAATTCATTATGGCGAAGCCTACCGATGTTCCTACTTATGTCGAGTATGGGGTGGCTGACGTTGGAGTCGTCGGCAAGGATGTTTTATTGGAAGAAGAACGAGATGTTTACGAGCTGTTGGATTTGCATATCGGCTATTGTCGCATGATGGTAGCGGGTCTGCCAGATTGGAAACCGTCGGAAGCGCTGCGTGTTGCGACGAAATATCCGAAGATTGCGTCACGTTATTTTCGTGAGCAGGGACAGCAGGTTGAGGTAATCAAGCTGAATGGTTCAGTAGAGCTTGCACCGATGATTGGACTGGCTGATCGTATTGTGGATATTGTCTCAACAGGTAGGACATTGCGGGAAAATGGCTTGGTCGAACTGGAGAGCATTTGTGAAATTACGACGAGGCTGATTGCCAATCGAGCCAGCTATCGGATGAAAAGTGAAGCGGTGGACGAGATCGCCGGAAAATTTTTAGAGGTCATTCCTCGCGGGAACTAGAGAAAAAGGGGAGACAGTCATGCGTATCATGTCAGCCAGCCAGTATGACGGGAAACGATCGGTAGACGCGGGGACGAGAGAACAGCAAGAAGTGGTGAAGGCGATCCTCACCTCGGTTCGCCAGCAAGGGGACGAAGCGCTGCGCTATTACACAGAACGATTTGATCGTGTGCTTCTACAAAACTTCCGTGTGAGCGAAGGTGAATTTACAGAAGCAAGTGAGCTCGTTTCTCCACTAGTCAAAACAGTATTGATAGAAGCGGCCGAAAATATTCGGGCATTTCACGAGCGACAAGTGCGTCAGTCCTGGTTTACCACCAAAGAGAGTGGCACCTTGCTAGGCCAATTGATACGTCCATTGCAGCGCGTAGGATTGTATGTACCAGGCGGAACGGCAGCTTATCCTTCCAGTGTATTGATGAATGCCATCCCTGCCAAAATTGCAGGTGTTCCAGAAGTAGTCATTACGACACCACCAGGAGCGGACGGGAAAATCAACCCTGCGATACTCGTTGCGGCCCAAATCGCAGGAGTAACCGAGATATACAAGGTAGGTGGGGCACAGGCGATCGCGGCACTGACCTACGGAACGGAGCAAATCAAAGCAGTAGATAAGATCGTCGGGCCTGGCAATATTTTTGTGGCACTGGCAAAGCGAGAAGTTTTCGGATTGGTCAGTATCGACATGGTGGCAGGGCCTAGTGAAATTGCGGTGATCGCAGATGAGACGGCCAACTCGCGTTACGTTGCGGCAGACCTGCTGTCTCAGGCCGAGCATGATCCGATGTCAGCCGCTATATTGGTTACGACATCGCAATCGTTGGCGGAGCAGGTGTCGCAGGAAGTCGAGCGACAGCTTGCCGATCTTCCACGCAAATCGATTGCGGAAGCGGCGATACGCGATTACGGCGCTATTTTACTCGTCGACGATTTGGAAGAAGGTTTTGCCGTCATCAACCGTATCGCACCCGAGCATTTAGAAATCATGGTGGCGGAGCCGTTTGAGCATCTCGGAAAAGTGGAAAATGCAGGTGCGATTTTCCTCGGCCCATACAGCTCAGAACCAGTCGGCGACTATTTTGCTGGTACCAATCATGTGATACCTACAAATGGAACGGCGCGTTTTTCCTCGCCATTATCCGTCGATGATTTTATCAAGAAGTCGAGTGTTGTTTCCTACAGCAAGCGAGATTTGCGAGACAATGGACATAAAATTGTGGCACTGGCAGAGCAGGAAGGATTGTCTGGGCACGGTCGAGCTATCCTTTCGCGATTGCGAGATTTTGAGACCAAAGAGCAGGAGAGTGAAAAGAGATGAGTGAAGGGAATCAACGTGCAGCACAGATCGAACGCAATACGAATGAGACGCAGATCGCGCTTTCCTTTGGTGTAGACGGCGCGGGTGAGAGCAAGCAAAATTCGGGTGTTCCATTTCTGGATCATATGCTAGACCTGTTTACCCGACACGGACATTTTGACCTGACTGTCAAGGCAAAGGGAGATATCGAAATCGACTATCACCACACGGTGGAGGATATCGGGATTTGTCTTGGGCATGCTCTGCGGGAAGCGTTGGGAGACAAGAAAGGCATCAAGCGTTATGGAAATGCGTTTGTCCCGATGGATGACGCGCTCGCGCAGGTCGTCATTGATATCAGCAACCGTCCTCATCTGGAATATCGCGCTACGTACCCTACAAATATGGTTGGTCAGTTTCCGACAGAGCTGGTTCACGAATTTTTATGGAAACTTGCACTGGAGGCGCGGATCAATCTGCATGTGATCCTGCACTACGGTCACAATACGCACCACATGATCGAGGCGATTTTCAAAGCGCTGGGCCGTGCACTGGATGAAGCGACGACGATCGATCCGCGTGTAAAAGGGGTCCCGTCAACAAAAGGGGTTTTATAGTATGATCGGCATCATCGATTACGGCATGGGGAATTTGTACAGCTTGAGCAAGGCGTTGGAAAGGCTGGGCTATTCGTACGAGTTCGTATCGCAGGCTGAACGTCTGCAAGAATATAGTGGGTTGATTTTACCGGGAGTCGGGGCGTTCGGGGATGCTATCGCCAACATACGTGAGCTTGGATTAGAGCAAGCGATCAAGGGATACGCAGCATCAGGTCGTCCGATCTTGGGCATTTGTCTCGGCATGCAGCTCTTGTTTGAGAAAAGTGCAGAGCATGGCGAGCATACGGGTTTGGGACTGCTCGGTGGTGAGGTCATTCGCTTTCGCGGGGATTACAAGGTACCGCACATGGGCTGGAACCAACTGATAATAAAGCAAAAGCAACCGTTATTAAACGGTGTGCAGGATGGCGATTACGTCTACTTTGTCCATTCGTATCATGTCTTGTGCCAGTCTGATGTCTTGCTTGCGACGAGTGACTATCATCAGGAGGTCACAGCCATTGTGAATCGTGACAACGTATATGGTATGCAGTTTCACCCAGAAAAGAGCGGAGAGACAGGAATGCTGCTGCTGCGTAACTTTGCCGTTCAATGCGAGGGGGTTTTGACATGAGCTTTATCGTTTATCCGGCGATTGATATTCGCGGGGGCAAGTGCGTTCGACTATTCCAAGGAGATTACGGGCAAGAGACAGTGTACGCTGATTCGCCGCTCGCGATGGCGAAGCGCTGGGTAGAGCAAGGGGCGACCTGGGTTCATCTCGTAGATTTGGACGGGGCAAAGGAAGGCAAGCCAGCAAATGCAGCGCTCATCAAAGAGATAGCGCGCTCGATCCCTGTACCCGTGCAGGTTGGAGGCGGCATTCGAACAGAAGAGCAGATCGCGGACTATTTGGAAGCGGGTGTTGCGCGAGTGATCGTCGGGACTGCTGCTATCGAAGACGAGCCTTTTACGAAGCGAATTCTTCAAAGCTATGGAGACAAGATTGCGATTGGTTTGGACTGCCGGAATGGGCTGGTGGCTACCAGAGGGTGGTTGACCACGACAGATGTGCAAGCGACAGAGCTTGCCAAGCGGTTGGTTACGTATGGCGCCGAGACGTTTATTTACACCGATATCGCCCGTGATGGCACGATGACAGGACCCAATGTAGAAGAAATTGCAGCCTTGGCGATGGCTACAGGTAAGTCGGTGATTGCCTCGGGAGGCGTCAGCCAACTGGACGACTTGTTGACGCTGGCTACCCATGCTTCGAACGGAGTCTCTGGCGCCATTGTTGGCAAAGCACTCTACACGGACGCTTTTACATTGAAAGAAGCGCTACAGCGTATGGAGGGGCGTGAAGCGAATGCTGGCTAAACGAATCATCCCGTGTCTCGATGTAAAAGACGGACGGGTGGTAAAAGGCGTGCAGTTCGTCGGACTTCGTGATGCAGGAGACCCGGTTGAACTGGCAAAAAAGTATAGCGAGGAAAGAGCAGACGAGCTGATCTTTCTCGATATTTCTGCGTCCCACGAAGGGCGCAAGACGATGGTGGATGTCATCGAAAAAACGGCCGCAAACATTACGATTCCTTTCACGGTTGGTGGTGGCATTAACAGCGTCGACGATATGAAAAGGATATTGCGTGCGGGTGCGGACAAAATCTCGTTGAATACAGCGGCTGTTTTGCGTCCAGAATTAATCCGCGAGGGAGCGACGGTCTTCGGCTCACAATGTATCGTCGTGGCGATCGACGCGAGAAGTGTCGGGGAAGATCGCTGGGAAGTGTATACCCACGGTGGACGGAATGCGACGGGGAGGGACGTCATCCGTTGGGCGCAGGAGGCAGAAGCGCTCGGAGCGGGCGAAATCCTGTTGACTAGCATGGACGACGATGGGGAAAAGAAAGGCTTTGGACTCGAATTAACCAAGCGGGTATCAGAAGCGGTCGGGATTCCGGTCATTGCTTCTGGTGGAGCAGGCTCGAGGGAGCATTTTTACGATGTGCTGACGCAAGGAAAGGCAGATGCCGCGCTGGCCGCTTCCATTTTTCACTATGACGAGACGTCGATTCACTCGGTGAAAGAGTATTTGCAAACCAAAGGAGTTGTCGTACGACCATGACAGGAGCAGAAGCGTTTGCAGTGGAAAAATTGCGTTTTGACGAAAAGGGTTTGATTCCTGTCATCGTGCAGGATGCCGGAAGCAAGACAGTCTTGACGCTTGCCTATATGAATGAAGAATCGCTACAAAAGTCATTGGAGACCAAAGAAACATGGTTTTGGAGCCGTTCTCGACAACAATTGTGGCACAAGGGTGAGACCTCGGGTCATACACAACGGATCGTCTCTATGCAGTATGATTGTGATGGAGATGCACTGGTTGTGATGGTCGAGCCGAATGGGCCAGCTTGTCATACGGGAGCGTACAGCTGTTTCTCGAAGGAAGTTCTCTCCGATACAGAAGATGAGCGAGTACAAGCAGATCGGTTTGCGATCTTGAGTGAGCTGGAGGAACTGATTGCTGCGCGGGAGGTAGAGCGCCCGGAAGGCTCCTACACCACCTACTTGTTCGAAAAAGGCGTAGACAAAATCCTGAAAAAGGTCGGGGAAGAGGCTGCAGAGGTCATTATTGCAGCGAAAAATCGAAGTCGTGAGGAGCTGCGGTACGAGGCCTCTGATCTGATCTTCCACTTGATGGTTTTGTTACGCGAGCAAAAGCTGCCGCTGGATGAAGTACTGACGGAACTTCAGAGGCGTCGTTAACAAATGAAGTAATAACCACCTCTGTTTCCAGAGCGTGGTTTTTTTGTTAGAATAATCGGTATCTTACTT
>NZ_CP085876.1:1967500-2207500 GCF_013284245.2 Brevibacillus sp. DP1.3A
GTTGGCGGCAGAGCTTGGCATTCAGCACTAACCAGGAAGAAGGTCTTCCTGGTTTTTCTTATTACTGACATTGATTGACACCATTTGTTGCTATGCTCAGTTCAGGACCGAACAGAGTGGCTTTCAACCAGGATAAAAATGATACAGATCATGAAGCTCTTTATGCAGCCAGTCGATTAGCTCAGCAGGCTCCTCTACTGTTGCTTCCCTTCCCAGACTGAGTACAAACCGGGCAACCCAATCTATTTCGGAGGGCGTGACGGTATCGGTAATGAAGCCGGAGCCATCTGCCAGAAGCGTAATCTGATTGCCGAATGGATGGTGGCTTTCGGCTAGTTTGCAGCCTTTTCTCGTCAAGCGAATTTCCAGGGGAAGCTGCTCTCGTTCATCATTCTGTGAGACATGCGGATCAAGGACGACAGAAGGGGAATCCACAATCGTCATGGTTTGGATGCGGTCAACGCGCAGCTTGATCGTGCATTGCCTGAGAAAGCAGAAGCATTTGCAGTACCAGTAGCCATCGAAAGCGTACAAATAATCGGGTTGAATGATGCGGGTGCTTCGTCGGTTCAGGGAGTCGTACGCAATTTCCACAGCTTGTTGTGAAAGAGCAGCATCCAAGAGCGGTCGCAAAAAGGGCGCCTCCACACTTCTGCTCGGGTTCGTCACCCGCAGCTTTTTGCGTAGCTGCTCTACTCTAGTCAAAGCGTCTGTTGGAAGACTCGCGAGCAGCTTGGCGATCACAGACAAGGTTTCTTTTGCAAAAGGCTTGTCCGTGTAGGCGAGAAGAGCTTCATACGACAAAATCAGAGCAACGGCTTCCTCTGTCGTGAGGGCAAGGGGCGCTAGCTGATGGGATCGAATCAGCCTGTAACCACCGCCAGGACCGGGGGAAGCTTGCAAAGGCGCACCAGCCTCGCTGAGCAAGTGCAAGTCACGCAGCATCGTTCGTTTGGACACGGACAACGTATTGGCTAAATCACCCACGGTAAAGGTTTTTCCTGTGTGGAAAAGCGCAAGCAGTTCTAGTAAACGACCTGTTCGGTTCATACGTATTCCTCGCTTTAGCTAAAACGAATGAAAGGATGAGTCAAAGTGAAATCACTGACAGTTTATCAGCAGGGGACAAGGTTGCATGTGTTGGAAGGTGCACGAAATGGTGAAACCATTTTGTTCTTGCACCCTCAAGGCGGGACCTCGTCCATCTGGAACGACATGTTACCTTATTTTTCAGAGAATTTCCACATCATTTGTATGGATCTGCGTGGGCATGGCCAATCAGAGCATGCGGCTACTGGCTACGATATCAGAACGCAATGTGAGGATATACGGGCAGTTCTCGACCATGCTGGGGTAGAAAGAGTGCATCTGATTGGCAATTCTCTCGGCGGAGATATCGCCACCTTTTTTGCAGCGAGGTACCCTGACCGCGTGCGATCACTGATCAATCTGGATTCAGGCATGATTGATTTTGTGGGCCCAAATGGCGAACGGGAAGGATCAAAAGCTGAAGTTTTGGAGCAGTATCGCAAGCGTCCAGTGCCAGCGTTCCAGCATCGAGATGAGTTCGCTCCATATGCGAGGGAGCATTGGTATCCGTGGGACCCGTATTACGAAAAATGGTTTCAGCATGTGACGATCTACCCGCTGTCTGATGGTCTGATCACGTATCAGATACCGACTGCGATTAACCTTCAAATCATGGAGACAGTCTGTGATTGGCACTATGAAGATGCCTACGCACAAATGAGATGCCCGGTTCTGTTTCTCCCGGCGGAGACTGAGCCAAAGCTCGATGTGAAGCTCTCTCTCATCCAAAAGGTTACGAGGCATCCGCAAAGCAAAACGGTAGTCATTCCAAGCTCCAAGCACTTGATGCCGATCGATGCGCCACTAGCGACAAGTATGGAAATACTGGCGTTTCTAAGAGGTTTGGTGCTTGACGGTCCTTCTGGATAACCGAGGCTTCATCGTTGCGAACAGGACACCGACAAGCGTCACAACGCCACCAGCTATTCACTGATTCTTCTTTCTTTTCCATAGTAAGTAAGAAGTGGTAAAATATCTGCAACCACTCGGCTATCAAAAAACCAACCACTTTTATATAGAATCACCGATTTTGAATCTGGTATCGAAAGACTGGGTCAAATCGTCCGCGATAGTAGATAAAAGCAGAGGAAAGGTGGATGTGGAAGAAAATGGGATATATAGAAATAACGAAAAAGAATATAGAAACGGAGCACATATGCTGTGCATTAGGTGCAAAACAATACGAGCATGCAGTAGCCGAGAAGAAGAAGTGGTTGACAGAGCGAATGGATGAAGGGTTGGTGTTTTATCGCTTGGATGAGCGGGCAAAAGTGTTTATTGAATACTTGCCTGCGGAAATGGCATGGGTTCCAATTGAAGCGCCCAATTATATGTATATCAACTGCTTGTGGGTGTCTGGCAGATATAAAGAGAACGGGTATGCGAAACAATTGTTACATCATTGCAAGGAGGATGCCATCAAACGTGGCTTGGACGGAATCGTTCATATCGTAGGGAAGAACAAGTACCCGTATTTGAGTGAAAGACGTTTTTTTGAACATATGGGGTTTGAACTGGCAGATCAAGCAGAACCGTATTTTCAATTAGTGGTATGGAAATGGAATGAACAAGCTGCTATGCCGTCCTTTTATAAAACAGGACCGACTTCTTCAAAGGAGAATGGCGTCAGCATTTATTACACAGCACAGTGTCCATTTGCTGTTGGTGTTTTGGAAGAGTTGAGAAAAGTAGCGGAAGCGAAAAGTGTTCCCTTTCATTCGTACAAGCTGACAACGAGGGAAGCAGCACAGAACGCGCCTGTCATATGGACGACCTTTGGCTTGTTTTATCAGGGTGAATTTATTGCACATGAAATCATGAGTGCTAACAAATTTGAAAAATGGCTAACAGAGGTTCTCGCACACCAAAAGCCCCGCCAATCCCAATAGGCGAGGGCTTTGTTCGTGGGGCTACTTGCTCGTTGGCGTGAAGTCCATGCCTTTTACATATTGCTGGCTGTGAACGGCGAACTCTGCCGTGAGTGGGGAGATCGACTGCCAGTTGCGCACCGCGAGCACCACTTCCCTTGTAATCGGCGGCGATAGAGGGATCGCTACGACTTTGGGGATGACAGGTGGCATGTACAGCTCAGGCATAATGGTGACGCCGATATACTCCTGCACCATGGTCAAAATCGTATACACCTCACGCACTTCAAACGTAACCGTTGGGTTGATGTGATTCTCTTGCAGCATTTTTCGGATGCAGCCATCCTTTGGCATGATAAAACAACGCTCCGCGATTTCGGAAAAACGAAGGGTTTGACTGTCCTTCAACGGATGGGTATCTGGCAAAATGACCATCATTTCGTCTTGCAAGAGCAGCAAGGTTTGCATGTCCTTATCAGGCATGACGGTAAAGGCAATGTCGACAACTGAGCTGTGCAGCCAGTTGCTAATTTCATCACTATCGCCTTCCAAAAGCAGGATGTCCACGGTAGGAAACCGCTTGCGAAAGCTGCCCAAAAGTCCAGGTAAAAAGCGGGAGGCGACGCTGGGGATCGAGGCAATACGCAGGGTGCCGGACGTAATCCCGCGGGCCACGTTTGCTTCCTCCGTCATGCAGGATGTGATGTTCAAAATGTCGCGAGCGTGCGCAAGCATTCGCTCTCCGATGCTCGTTGGAGTGATCCCGCTGCGACTTCGCTGAAAAAGACTGACGCCTAGCTCTTTTTCTAGGGACTGTATCATTTGCGAGACGGCGGATTGCGTAAAGCCGATTTCTTCTGCTGCCCGCGTGAAGCTTCCAGCTTTTGCTGCGGCGACAAACACTTGCAGTTGGGTAAGCGTCATGTATCCTCGTTCCTTTTCATTAGTTTTATCTAATGAAAAATATTATAAATCATTGTTTTACTAATGGAAAAGAGCTTCGTATAGTAAAAGGCATCACCACCAAGAAAATACGAGGAGGAACATAGATGCATCCCGAATGGCAGCGAATTGCAAATGAATTTATCGAGGCGACCTCTTACCGGGTGGGCGAGCTGGAAAAAGGCTGGGCCTCTCGTTACGATTTTTCGAAAAGACCAGCGACGTATTTGCGCTATGAAGAGGTGTTTGCCCGCATTGATTTGGGCAAGCCGCAGTTTCCAGCGACCGTCGATTTGTGGGAGGTCCTCGCCAATCGAAGATCCAAGCGTAATTTCTTGAAGCAACCCATGACGCTTAACGAATTGAATCTCCTGCTGTGGGGTACACAGGGCATCACAGATGATATGGGAGACTATCAGTTACGCACGACGCCGTCTGCCGGTGCCCTGTATCCGATTGAGACGTACCTGATGATTAACAACGTAGAGGGACTGGAGAAAGGTCTGTATCACCTGGATGTACAGAATTGGTGCTTGGAGGGACTGAAGAGAGAAGACACTTCCGAGATCGCCTATCTGTTCACAGAAGAACAAGAGGTGACGAGACGGGCTGCTGTCAATTTCGTTTGGACAGCGATGGTGGATCGCACGAAAGACAAATACAAAGAACGTGCGTACCGCTATATTTGGTGGGATTCCGGGCACGTGTCGCAGAACCTGCATTTGGTAGCAAACGGGCTGGGGCTTGGGGTAACGACGATTGGTCACTGGATGGATCATGACATGAACGAATATTTAGGCATCGATGGCAAGTCTCATATGTCTGTTTTGATGGCATCAGTGGGCAAAATCGCAGGTGGTCATTGGCTGACGGACCGTCGACCGGAATAAGCAGTAAAAAAAGGATGGGCATAAGAAGCCGCATCCTTTTTTCATTCAGGATGGTGTGCCAAGTGCGATGTCATGTGCATAAAGTGTATCGCGCAGAACGGTCGCCATGAGCTGGTAGCCGAGGACATGCGGATGAAGTCCGTCGTCAGCCAATTCCTTGCGCAGTGTGATGCCATCTGCGTCCGTCATGCGGGAGTGATAATCGACATAGAGACAGCCTGCTTGTTCAGCAATAGCTTGAAACCGTTCATTGATAGTGATGACGAGCTCGTTTCGCTCACGGTTGCGTGCGTATCGGTCCATACATGTAGGCAAAAGGGAACAAAGAATGGGCTGGATGCCTTGCTCGAGAGCCGCATGCACCATTGCTTCTACATCAGTGGTCACCTGCTGGCAAATCTCTTGGGGTGTCAGTCGGTCGGAAGGCAAGAATGTGTCCAACGCCCACGTATTGTTAATCCCGATCATGATCATGACGTAACGTGGCTTCAATTGAAGGACATCCGCGACAAAACGTCTGCGGGCCTGTTCGGTTGTGTCACCACCGATCCCGCGATTGACGATCGTCTGACCGGACCGGCCAAAAAAGGTAGCGAGATCCCACCAATGCGTGATGGAATCGCCGAAAAAAACAAAATCGACTGGCTGCTGATGGAAGAGCAGCGCTTCATTATGAAAGTCAAATTCGTTACGTCGTCTGTCTGCTGGCGCATCGATACTGAAAAATCCGGGCTTTATGAGAGCTGGGCGCTGTTCGACCAAGCTACATCCCTCCTCGTCCAAAAGTTTACCATATCCCTGTAAGTGTAGTGTGCAGTTTCGTTTACTTCTTACTTGATTTTGCCGAGTGTACACGATAACATATGTTCTGAATAAGACTGATAACCATTATCAAAGTGTGGAAGTCTAAGAGAAGAGGGTGACCGTTGTGTCCATTGCCAAAATCATTCGAGAGCGCCGCTCTATTAAAAAAGACTATAAAACAGATACTGTGTCGGAAGAACTTGTTCTAGAGCTGTTGAATGACGCAGTGTACGCGCCGAACCATGGTATTCGTGAGCCATGGAGATTTATGTTTGTATCATCAGAGAAAAAAGAAGCGTTCGTAGAGAAGTTGATCACCTGCTATCCTTCAGAAGCCCATCAGGCGCGCAGAGACATGTACAACCAACCGGCAGCTTATTTGGTTGTTATCATGAAAGAAGATCCGCGCCAAAAACAATGGGAAGAAGATTTCAGTGCGACGGCTGCTCTCATTCAAAACTTCCAATTGCTCGCATGGGAGCGTGGATTAGGCGTAGTCTGGAAAACAAACGCACACAATTGGGACCCGAAGGCACACGCCATCTTGGGTGTTGCACCAGGAGAGAAAGTCGTTGGTTTCCTGCACCTCGGTTTTTTCGATCAGGAAAATGTACCAGCAGCACGCACACGTACATCTGCCGAAGAAAAGTTCACTCGGTTCGAATAAACGAAAAAACGAGACCATTCGAAGGTCTCGTTTTTTTGTGTAGACTGCACGACTTCGGTTACACTATTGCTTGATCGTTGCTTAATGAGCTCGACTTGAAATATGGGAGTAGGGTGTAGGGTATGAGAGTTTTTTGGACGCTACAAAACCAAGAAGTATGGCATATGTCTCAAGATCGGGGATATTTGCAAGGGGAACGAGACTACGCGATCTTCCCTAAAGAATATGAATGGATGATTCACCAGATGAAGAAGCGATTGTCAAAATATGAGGGAGAATATCCAATATGGTTGTGGGTGAACAAACCTGATTTGAGGGGTACAGGCTATTTTGAAAGTGGTGTAAAGTTCGTCCGTATCAAAGTTGAATTGGATGAACAATCGGTTTTACTATCTGACTATGATGAATGGCACATGGTATTAAATAATGACTTCCTAGCTAACAGTGAACAAGAGTATGAAGATTACGATCAAGGAAAAGGGATGATTTCAAAAGAGGAAAGCTGGGAACGTATCTTTGCGTGGGATAGAAAGCGAGACTCCAGTTGGGATGCAGACGAGGATAGAGAATTACAAGGGACAACGGGGAAAATAAGTCTAGCGAACGTAAAAAGCGTCGAGTACTTTATCGCGAGGTAATGGGAAAACGAGACCATGGGAAGGTCTCGTTTTTTCGTGATTATCTGGATGCTTCCAGTCCTACGACTTTTACCATGCTTGAAATGATCCCCAGATGGATGGACTCGTGCATGACGGCAAAGTTAAAGACTTCTCCTACCGTCGTAAACTGGAAGCGACCCATTGTAATAGGGGCTGGCAAAGCTGCCTCTAGCTGGTCAGGGGTGGCGGAGGACAACCGTTCAAGCTGTACGGACAAGTAGTGAATCAGCTCATCTTTCGAAGGTGGTGCAGTCGTCCAGTCAGAAGGCTTCGTTCCCGTCTGAAAAAGAGTAGCGAAAGAAGGGGGCAGGTCAGATTGATAAGGCAAGCCGATGGAAAGGAAATGCTGAAAACAAAAGACGATATGCCCGATATTCCAGCGAAGTGTATTTGAAAAAGCGGGGGATTGAACATCCAATCGCTCCTCAGGAATCATGGGAATCTGTTGCAGGCCAATTTGACGAACGGATGTGGCTGTAGTGATCAGGCTTTGAGACATGAGACAAAACCTCCCTATCATTTTCCTATGATTGACAGTGCTCTTACCGTCAACTAAAGTGTACGTCGTAGGGGAAATCGCAACAATCATGCTTTTCCGATTAGGATGATTAGTAAAAATGATAAGGCGCATGAGGTGAAGCAATGGAGCTCAGGCAATTGGAGTATTTTATGGCAATATGTGAGGAAATGCATTTTTCCCGGGCCTCAGAAAAGCTGTGTACCTCGCAGTCCAATCTCAGCCAGCAAATCAAGTTTTTAGAGAGTGAGCTGGGTGTCCCGCTGTTTGATCGCTTAGGCAAGCGAATCACGCTGACGGAAGCAGGAAAGGTATTGCTGGAACAGAGTCGGCATGTTTTTTCCCATATCGACTACGCACGTGAAGCAATTGCAGCCATGAAAAACAGCGAAGGGGGCACACTCACGATCGGTGTCCTGCCTGGCGATGCCGACTTGTTGTTTGATGCTCTTCTTGTAGAATTCCACCGCTTGTATCCGAAAACATCCTTATCCGTTATTGAGTCTACAAGAATAGTGGAGCAAATCACATCCGGCGAGATTGATTTGGGCGTGACTGTGTTACCTGAGCCGGATGAGAGAATCACTGTCATTCCGCTTTTTCACGAAGAGTTTGCACTGGCGGTTCATACCGCACATCCACTTGCCAAGGAAAAGGCAATCAAGCTTGAGCAGCTTCAAGATGTAAAAATGGTGATGTTTCCACCGGATCATCAAGCGAGACAGCTCATCAACCGCTATTGCTTACAGGAAGGCTTTCGTTTGCAGCCTCATATCGAGACGACCACACTCCTGTCTCTATTGACTCTTGTAAAAAAGGGGATCGGGGGCTGTATCCTGCCTAGCTTATTGCTGCAAAACGTAAACGACGACGAGATTGCGATCATCAGCCTCTTGCATCCGACACCCAGCCAAGACATCTGTCTAGTTTATCGCAGGGACAAATATATGGGGTTCGCCGCTCGTACTTTCATCGGTACGCTACAAACATATATTCAATCGGCTATCGACAACGCCCATGCTCCCACTACGAATAAAAATCGCTCGTAAGACTTTCCTTTCCTTGGTAAAATGCATATCATTACGAACCTTACGATCTGGTCGATGGGAGGAAGTTCACATGCATCCAAAAAAAGTCCCCCGTTAATCCCGAGGTCCTCCATTCATGTATTTGTGTCAGCTACCCCAAAATATATCAAGGGAGATGTACGTAAATGAACATGAATGGACCTATAAAAATATCTCGAAGTGAACGATTTCAAACCTGCCAAGAAATTGCTGCGAGATTACAGGAAGTATACAAAGAAAAAGTTCTCGCCATTGGGTTGTATGGTTCCGTTTCTCGAGGGACAGACGGCCCTTACTCGGATATCGAGATGTTTTGTGTACTAGAAGAATCAGGGGAAGAAATAGAATTTAGCTACGAATGGTCAGCGGGACCTTGGAAGGCTGAAGTGAATGTATGCAGTGCAGATGTTTTGCTGAACACTGCCGCTACGGTCGAGGATGATTGGCCGCTGACACATGGCCCATTCTTTTCTCCGCTGAGTCTATATGATCCGAAGGGCTTTTTTGAAACGCTCAAAAAAGCAGCAGAATCACCAGCGCAGGAAGAGTTCACAGAGGGAATCAACGGTATTCTCGTAGGGGAAATGTACGAGTTTATTGGCAAGTTGCGAAACGTAAATCTAAACGGCCCACATACCTATCTGCCCTACTTGGCTATGGAGTTTGCCCAATACGGTGCGATGTTGATCGGGCTGCATAACCGACAGCTTTACTCGACAGGGGCCAAGGTTTTGCCGGAAGCGCTGGAATTGCCACATCGTCCGGCTGGATTCGATCAGGTAGCTAGATTGGTGATGGCGGGGGATCTGACTGATTCAGCAAAAATCGTTAGCGCTTGCGAAGCATTCTGGGAGGGTCTCCAAGAGTGGGCTGCACAGCATCAGTATGTGATTCATTCAGAGAGAATCCCTTTTTAATCGATAAAAAACAAACGAGACCCCTTGCATGAGGGGTCTCGACTTACCAAGAAAGCCTTGCTACCTAGCGAGGCTTTTATTTTTGGGGCTTACTCAACTTTGCCGCTCAGATGCTCGTGAATGAGCTTCCATTCATCTGTCTCTGTTTTCGTAAAAATATTCGTGGCTCTACCACTTCCCGTGACGAATTCCCCGTTGTAATAGCCTTGATATTGATACGTATATACACAGCTAGCGGACCTTTGATCGACAGCAATCCACTGGACATCCGTAGCCGCATAGACTTCATCCTTGATCAGATGCCATGCATTTTCAAAGTAAGCGCGGATCTCACTCAAGGATGTACAAGTCTTGTTGGAAAACCAGTAAATGGCATTCGGATGAAGTACTTTTTCTACATTGGCAAAGTCATGTGTATTGGTAGCGTCAATATATTGCGCTAACGCCTGTTTATACCCTTCCACAAATGATCCCTCTCTCCGCTAAAAATGGTCTATTTATCCATATTTTATATGCTTGCGGCAAAGAAAAAAAGCCCGCCCGATGTAGAAGGGGGCTATTCGGGCGGAAATGGAGGACGTAATGTCCATCGTAGGGTCTGACACATTCATGATAGTTGTCTGATGTTAAGGAAGAGTAGAGAGAACATGAAGCATTTGTTAATTTTAGGTTTTGTATAAATGAGGAGGGCAAGCACCCGTTTTTTTCTTTTTAATCACTGGGATAGACAGGCATCCATACAGGAGAGATGCGGTTGTCATAAGCTGAATGGAGTACCGATCCTTGCCAGCAGATCGGTGCTTCCATCTGATTTCAATGAGAGGAGAGGTAAATTATGGGTTGCGATCGCGGTGGTTTCGGCTTTTTTGGTGGCGGGTTCATTTGGATTCTCATTATTATTTTTCTCGTGATTTGCTTCATTGATGACTAAGGTAATATTCCAAAGAAAAGACTCTGTGCTCTCATACAAGAGACAGAGTCTTTTTTCTGGTCCTTACTTCAAATGCTGCAAAAACTGACGTGTGCGCTCCTCACGCGGCTTTGCGAACAAATTGGAAGGTGTATCTCGCTCCACGATGACGCCTTGGTCCATGAAAATAACCTCGTCGGCAACTTCCCGAGCGAACCCCATCTCGTGAGTGACGACGATCATCGTCATCCCTTCCTGGGCAAGCTCCTTCATCACCTTCAACACTTCCCCAACGAGCTCCGGGTCGAGAGCGGAGGTAGGCTCGTCAAATAGCATGACTTGCGGGTCCATCGCCAGTGCCCGAGCAATGCCTACACGCTGCTGTTGTCCACCAGACAACTGTGCAGGATAATGGTCCAGCTTGTCACCGAGCCCTACTTTTGTCAGGAGAGCAGCGGCTTTCGCACGTGCTTTTTCTTTGTCTTCTTTTTTGACAGTGACAGGCCCCTCCATCACATTTTCAACGGCTGTCATATGCGGGAATAAATTGTAGTTTTGAAACACCATCCCGGTCTGCTTTCGCAGCTTCGGAATACTCGTTCTCTCTACTTTTTTGGAAAAGTCCAGCTTGACGTCGCCGATCTGGACGCTGCCGCTGTTCGGAACCTCAAGTGCATTCAGGCAGCGAAGCAAGGTTGTTTTCCCGGAGCCAGAAGGACCGATGATAACGACTACCTTTCCTTTTTCCACCGAGAGGGAAATGCCTTTGAGTACATGTAAGGTGTTGAATTGTTTATGCACATCTGTGATCGTAATCATGCGTTTTCACCTGCTTTTTAGACATAACGGTCCAGCTTGTTTTCGATGCGATCCTGGATAATAGAGAGTACGAAGCAAATCACCCAGTAAATAAGGGCCGCTTCCGCATAGACGAGCAGCGGCTCATATGTCGCAGCGACGACTTCTTGGGCTTTGCGAAACATCTCTGGTACCAGAACGACCGAAGCCAGGGAAGTATCCTTGACCAAACTAATAAACGAGTTGGACAAAGGAGGAATGGAGACGCGAGCTGCCTGTGGGAGCACGACTCTGCGCAGTGCTTGCCAGTAGGTCATCCCCACGGAGTAGGCTGCTTCCCATTGCCCTTTGTGAATGGACAAGATCGCGGCACGTACCACCTCGGAGGAATAGGCACCGACGCTGAGAGAGAAGCCGATGATTGCCGACGGTATCGGATCGATCATCAAGCCGATGCTCGGCAAGCCATAAAAAATGATGAACAATTGAACCAATAAAGGAGTACCGCGAATGATCGATACATAAAAGCGGGCGATGGCAATCAGTGGCTTTATGCCGGATAGGCGTGCCAGCGCAGTGAGAACCGCAATGATCAGACCAATGAAAAAGGAAGCGATGGCGATTGTCAAAGAATAGAGCAAGGCTCCTTTCAGCAGAGGAAGAAAGGAGCTTTGCGCGATATCGATCCATCGGTTCAGGCGTTCTGGGTTTTCAAAGAAGCTACTTAGAGACATCTGCACCAAACCATTTCTCTGATATTTTTGCGAGGGTACCATCTTTCGTCATGTCATCCAGTGCTTTGTTGAATGCATCAACCAGCTCTGTGCTGCCCTTGCGGAAGAGGAAGCCGTTTTTCGCTACGTTCGGATCTTTTGCGATAATTTTGATAGGAACATCAGGTTTTTGCTTCATGAAGTCCAACAGGGAAATCCCATCGTTAATCGTAATGTCTACACGCTTGGAAACAAGCAAGTCGATCGCTTGGTTAAAGCCTTCCACACCGACGATTTCCGCTCCGTTTTTCTTCGCGATATCGGTGAGGTTACTCGTCAATGTTTGCGCTGCTTTCAAACCTTTAATATCCTCGAAGCCTTTTACGGTCGTGTTGTCTTTATGGGTGACAAGGACCGCTGTGGATACGGTATACGGATTGGAGAAGTCGTATTTTTCCTGGCGATCAGGGCGAATGCCTACCTGATTCGCTACGACATCAAAGCGCTTGGAGTCAAGTCCAGCGAACATCGCATCCCATTGTGTTTCTTGAAACACAGGCTCTACGCCGATGCGCTTCGCTACCTCTGTGACGACCTCCACATCATAGCCCGTCAGCTTGCCAGACTGATCGTGGAACGTAAACGGCGCGTATGTGCCCTCGGTTCCGATCAGAATTTTACCGTCGGCTTTTACTTTTTCCAACAAGTTTTGTTCTTTTTTCTCTTCTGTTGGGGCAGGAGCGGCACTGTTTTGCGGTGGTTGTCCAGTTGAAGACGACCCGCAACCTGCCAATGCGACTAACAGAGTGGAAGCGAGAAGTGAAAATAATAGTTTTTTCATAAAATAACCCCCACTAAACCGATGTGAATTTTAATAGGAACATACTAAAAGGGACAGACAATTTTGTCAACGCCTAATAATTACTTCGTGATGTCCTCGCCGAACCATTTGACGGAAATTTTGGAAAGGGTGCCGTCCTGCTGCATCTCATCGAGCACCTTGTTAATCGCGTCGGTTAGTTCTGTACTTCCTTTACGGAACATGAAAGCGGTTGGTTGGCCATCTGCATTTTTCGCCACAACTTTGATTGGCGTATCCGGCTTTTGTTTCAGGAAATCAAGCACCGACAAATTATCGTTGAGCACAACGTCCACGCGTTTTTGTGCAATCAGGTCAATCGCTTGATTAAAATTGTCTACACCGACGATTTCCGCCTCATTGGCGCGTGCGAGGTCAGCGTAGTTGCTGGTCATGGATTGTCCGGCTTTTAATCCTTTGATATCCTTGAAGTCTTTGACGGTGTTATTGTCCTTGTGAGTCACCAATACCGCGCGAGAAATCGTATATGGCTTGGAGAAATCGTACTTTTCCTGACGATCAGGACGGATTCCTACCTGATTGGCAATGACGTCAAAGCGCTTGGAGTCGAGTCCCGCAAACATGGCATCCCACTGGGTTTCCTGGAACACAGGCTCTACACCGAGCCGCTTGGCAACTTCTGTGACAACCTCCACATCATAGCCGGTCAATTTGCCCGATTGATCATGGTACGTAAACGGAGAGTATGTACCTTCCGTACCAATGACGAGTTTTTTCTCGGCTTTCACTTTTTCTAGCAAATTTTGCGAAGCTGCTTGATCAGCTGGCGGAGTCGTATTATTCGGCTGAGAAGGAGAACCGGAAGTGCTGCATCCAACCATTCCCAGTAGCAGACAAGATAGTAAGGTAGACAGAATGACTTTTTTCATGTTGTAATCCCCTTTATGTTAATCGGATTTCATGGATTCATAGTAGTGGTCGTTCATGCCTTTGTCAATCTTTAAATTGTTAAATCCTATTCGATTACTATGAATTAAAAGGAAGAAGGCTCTATGTAGCTGCGGTGGGGAGAAGAATATTTCCAGTCTAGGCTCCAGGCTCCGTCCTGCTGGGGGGTGAGACTGTCCGCTCCGAAGGGATTCGCGGGGAAACGCAAAAGTGGTAGCCGCTACGTCGCGTGGGCACGGTTGCGTTTCTGTTGCCCGCGAATCCCTTCTCCGCTCGGTAGGACTCCACAAGTCGCTACGTCTGGAAATATTCTTCTCTGGCGTCACTGATGACATTTCTTCATTCTTTCAAAGCTTTAAAAAGCGGGGTAAACATGGAAAGCTCGTAGAGGAAACAGGAGAAAACAGCGAAGATCTTTGGTACACCGACCGAGACTCCATGCAAAAAGCGAAACACGCCCTTAAGCGTCCACCTCTGAAAAGGCATCCTGGAATGACCACTTTGGACGCGGTTTCGCTTTTTGCATGGAGGCGGGCAGTCAATCCCACAGCGGGTGGGACAAGAAGCTGAGCGTTTTCTCCTGTTTCCTCCCCACGACTACAGTAACGTTATACTTGTTCTCTTTTTTAAGATTCTCCATTCATACGGTGGCTATGTGCATGAGACGAAAACTTGGCGCAGAAGTAGTGGTTGAGGTTCCACGTCAAGAAGCGTACAATTAGTACGAATTGAAAGGCCTACAAGCAATTACGTGCTTGTTCTTCATAGGAGAGCGCACCGACAAAAGGAGTCAATCAACATGTTAAACGACTGGCGTATGTATACAGATGGAAGTGGAATGGAGCAAAAGCATGTAGCTTGGCATGAAGTGCTGAAGGAAATCGCTCAATTGGATGGAGTAACGCGGACATTGGTTCACGCAGCGTATGGAGACCATGTGGATTTGGTCGTAGCAGGCGGGAACAACGGCAAAGTATTGGTGCAATGGAAAGAACACGAGCCGGTTGAGCAGCACTTTGTCCTTGCGGCAGACAAGCAATCGGCTGTGATGTCCACGCTCGTCATCGAGGGTAGTGAAGTTGCCTTTCCCCTTTCCTGGTGTGTTCCGCTTGAGCGGGTTGTTCCTTTGTGCGGGGATTTGCTAAGAACATGTGAAAAAGGGGAGCCGACCGAACTCGAATGGCTTCCGGTAGAAATGTAGGCAGGAGGGCAGCATGGAACTACAAACGTTGCAGCAGTCCATCCTCATCATGGCCGTCATCATTGGGATCGGTAGCTTAATCGGCTACCGGCAACCCTTGACTGCGGACTCTCGCCAACTCGTCATCACGATTATTGTAAACGTAGCCATGCCGTGCATTATTTTAGACGGGATCTTTCAGACAACCATTGATCAGCAAATTTTATACCAAATTTTTGCAATATTCTTCATTTCGATTATCCTAAACTGCCTGGGCATTTTTATCGGCTGGCTAGGTGCGCGTGCACTTCCGCTCCCGGTGAAAAAACGCCGTGAGATTGCGCTCTTGTCCGGCTTGGGGAATACAGGCTTCATCGGTTTGCCGCTTTGTGCAGCATTGTTTGGGCCAAAAGGAGCGCTCTTGGCGGCTATTTTCGACGCAGGCGTGGATGTCGTACTATGGACAGTGGGTGTGATGATGCTCCAGGAAAAAGGAAGCTTCTCCTTAAAAGGGCTCAAGACACTCATCAACATTCCGATGATTGCGATCATATTTGGACTCGGTTCTGCCATCATCGGATTTGTGCCGCCTGAGCCTGTGAAACAGCTGTTTGGAACGCTGTCCAAGCTCGCCTCTCCGTTAGCCATGATGTACATTGGTATGCTCTTGCCTATGTTTTTGCGCAACAAACCGCAAGTATCATTGAAGCTTTTGAGTATGCCACTCGCATTTAAATTAGTTGTTTTTCCGCTGATGACGGCGTTTCTTTTGTCCGTTTTTTCAATCGACAGCGATATCGTCAGCGTTTCCCTTGTGCAAGTAGCAATGCCTACCCTGACATTGGCCTCGATCTTGTTCGGGCGCTATGCGGCGGATGAGGAGATGGGTGCCATGACGACGGTTTGTTCCACCTTGCTGGCGCTCTTGTCCATCCCGGTTGTTCTGGTTATGGGAAATTGGCTTTTGCACTAATCTCTCGCCAATCTCAGTCATAGTGAAACGAATCAGAGGAAACCTATGTCTAACAAGTAAAGAATGACGAAAATGATGATTAGGGATGGTGGAACAACAATGAAAGGCAAATCGATTTTGGCTGTTGCCCTGACACTGCAAGTGTTGGCGGCTTATCCTGTGCAGGCGGCAGTGTCTAGCACACCACAAACAATGACAGCTCCGATACTGGTAAACGGAGAGCAAGCTTCCTTGGTAAAAGCACCGCTTCTCGTCCAGCAGCGTACGTATGTCTCCGCCGAGGATGCGAGCCGGATTTTGGAAGGCACTTGGAAACAGGATGCAACGAATGGGGAAATGAAGCTGTCTAAAGGTACGCTGACGTTTGAACTCGCTACGGGAAAAGTAGCGTTGGATGGCAAGTCGCTGCAAAATGGGCAGGGCGCAATCGTGCGTGACAAGCAAGTGTATTTGCCTCTGAGATGGATGGCAGAGCAGGCTGGACATCAAATCACGTGGAATGCCGAGAAAAAGGCGGTGGAAGTTGTGGTTACCGGGGAAGAGAGTGCCTTTACGCTTGTCGATACAGATAAGCTGACAGAACAGGAACGTGCGTTTATTGACTCGGTAAAAGAAGAGCAAGGCATTCACAAGCAGGGAGACCTTTATGTCATCGCACGTGGGGCCTCACCGAATCCTGGCTACGGACTGCAAGTAACAAAAGTCGAGCAGAGCTGGGAGCAGCTTTTTGTGTATGTCAAACAAACGCTGCCTGATCCGGGTAGAATGTACCCGCAAGTGATTTCCTATCCGTATTTGGCGGCAAAAGTGAAGCTGCCACCTTACACGACGATTGTCTTTTTGGATGCAGAGACGAAGAAGCCGCTGTTTGCCACAGAGGGCAACGGAAGTCGATAAGAAAATCGGGTAAAAAACGTACAGGGTCTGCTAGTAAGGAGTACATAGCAGGCCCTCTTGTTTTTGTGTGACTCCTGATGTAAGATATGGTTGTGATTTCCTATCCCTTGAGAAATGGAGGTGTGTGTACGTGTTCGGAACTCTGCAAGCATGGTTTGTGGTAGAAACTTCCAGTATGACGCATGATTTTGCATTCAACGGGACCAGTCTGTCCTTTTTTGCGCATACAACTGAACGGAGTTTCCATAGGCGTACCATGCATCGATCAGGGGCGGTTTGTTCTTGACTATAATGGGTAACTGACGTAAGGTCGGTCCCTTTCACGATGCCGCAGGTAATGGCCTGCGGCTTTTTTGCGTCCACTCGCACGTGCGGTGTGGTATCAAAAATTGTGCCGGGGCCACCAGGAAGTCCATTATTTTGAACCGTTACCAACTTTTCGAGGAGGAAATAATCATGATTATTGTCGCGACACAGCAATTGCAGAAATCGTACGGAGCAGATCCGGTTTTACAAGATATCACATTGGAAATCAAAGTAGGAGAACGCGTCGGGATCGTCGGACCGAATGGAGCAGGCAAAACTACATTGTTCAAGCTGCTGGCTGGTATCGAAGGCCCCGATTCTGGTGAGCTTTTTCGGGCAAAAGGAACGATATGGGCGTACCTGCCGCAAACGCCGAAGTATCCGGCTGAGTGGACGGGGGCGGATGTGGTAGCCAGCGCTTTTGCAGATGTCATCAAGCTGCAGGAGCAGATGCGCGAACTCGAGCAACAGATGGGATTGCTTTACGAAAATGAACAAGAGCTAAACCGCCTCATGCTGCGCTATCAAAAGCTGCAAGATGAATTTGAACAACTCGATGGCTATCAGTGGGAGACGAAAATGACCCAGGTGACACAGGGCTTGGGAGTTAGTTCAGAACTGTTAGCAACACCTTTTGCCCAACTCAGCGGTGGGGAAAAGACGAAAGCTGGTCTTGCAAAGCTACTCTGCCAACAAAGCGATGTTCTACTCCTGGATGAGCCGACCAACCATTTGGATGTGGAGTCGATGGAGTGGCTAGAGGAGTTTTTAAAAAATTATCAGGGCACGATCCTGATCATCTCCCATGACCGTTATTTTTTGGATGCGGTCGTCACGTCTGTCTATCATGTGGACGGAGGAGAAGCCGAATTTTATATCGGCAATTACAGTGCGTTCGCTACGGAGCGTGAAGAACGCTTGCTGCGCCAGTTTGCCGCTTATCAGGAACAGCAGAAGCAGATTAAGAAAATGAAAGAGACGATCAAACGGCTCAAGGAGTGGGGCAATCGCTCCAATCCGCCGAACGAGGCTTTTCACCGTAGGGCAAAAAGCATGGAAAAAGCGCTAGCGAGGATTGAGCGTATCGAGCGACCGAAAATGGAAGCGGATCGCATGGGCTTGCAGTTTATGAAAACCGACCGAAGCGGGCAGGATGTGCTGAAAGCGACGGGGGTACAGAAAACATTTGGCGGAAAACAGTTGTTTGCGGACGCTAGCTTTTTATTGCGCTTTGGCGAGAGAAAAGCGCTGCTTGGACCAAATGGCTGCGGTAAATCTACGCTGATTCGCATGCTTCTGGGAGAGGTCGAGCCAGACGCAGGTACGCTCAAAATTGGTAGTAGTGTTAAGGTAGGATACTTGTCACAGCAAGCTTTGGAAGGGGATCAAAACCAGCGGCTGATTGACGTTTTCCGTGAAGTAGCCAGAGTAACGGAACCGGAAGCACGACATTTACTGGCACGGTTTATGTTTTACGGCGAACAAGTTTTCAAGCGGATCGGGCAGTTGAGTGGCGGAGAGCGGATGCGACTACGATTGGCGCAAATGATGCATCAGGAAATCAACCTGCTCATTCTGGACGAACCGACCAACCATCTGGATATCGAAGCGCGAGAAACCTTGGAGGAAGCGTTGGCCGATTTTCGCGGGTCGTTGTTTATCATCTCGCATGATCGCTATTTCCTGCAAAAGATGGCAGATGGTGTGTTTTGGGTGGAAAATAAGCGGTTGGTTCACGATGTGGGTTCCTATGAGGAAGCAAGGGAAAAACAAAAACAGAGGATCGCTGCTCGTGCCAGTAAGCCGGAGGAAATAGAGCGGAAGCAGCCAGTCATCAAGCAAGTTCAAGAGACGGCCGTGACGAATGCGACAGCCAAACGTCCGAATCCTTACAAGCTGTCAGAGCTTGAACAAAAAATAGCTTCATTAGAAGGAAGAAAAGGTGAACTGACGTCCTTGCTCCAGAGTGAAGGCGCAGATTACGAGCAGTTAGTGGCTTGGCAACAAGCGATCGATCAGGTGCAGCAGGAGATAGAGGTAACCTTTTCGGCTTGGATGGAGCTACAGGAACAGTAGGTTGCAATAAAAATAGCACCGCCAGCCAAGTGTTGAATGCTGGCGGTGCTTCCTTTTGTATCGCTTACGATTGCGCTTGTGTGCTCGGTTCTGGCAGGCGACGATGGCTGCTGACGAACCAAAGGAGGAGCAATACCATCAAGACCCCTCCGAGGAAGAACGGACCGCTGTGGGAGACTTGGTAAACTGCTCCACCAGCTAATGGACCTAAGATCCGCCCAAGGCTGTCCATCGAGCTGATTGCCCCACTCGTCACGCCTTGGCCTTGCGTCGTCCGTTGGGTGATCATTGCTGTAGCTGTCGCTCTGATCATTCCTTGACCCGCTCCGAATAACGAGAGGATCAGCGCCAGCACCCAAAAGTTACCCGACAGTGGAATGGCAAAAAAGCCAATGCCGTAAAGAATCATCCCAATGACGAGGACACTTGCTTCCCCTAGCTGTTTGACCATTCTTCCGATGAGCCCGCCTTGTACTGCGGCAGCGATCAAGCCCATGACGAGAAACATGTAGCCGAGGTCTTTGGAGGTAAAACCGTACAAATCACTTATGTACAGGGCAAAAGTCGTTTCCAGTCCGGAAAAAGCAAAGGAGACGGTGAACAAAATACCGTACAGCAAGGACATGGAACCGAACAAAGAGACAAACGGATTTTGCCGCTGTTCTTTTTGCAGATTCGCCCGTTTTTCTTTCGGCAAGCTCTCTGGCAAGGCAAACAGGATCAGGAAAAACGTAAGCAACGCCACGATACCCGAAGCGTAGAAGGGAACGGCAAAGCCGAATTCACTGAGCAGTCCACCAATTACCGGACCGAAGACAAAGCTAAGTCCAATCCCGGCGCCAATGATCCCCATCCCTTTTGCCCGTTCTTCTGAAGGGAAGAGATCCGCCACCATAGCGGTTACGGTTGGTAATGCGGCAGCCGAGACGATTCCACCCAAAATGCGATACAGGAGCATTTCTGTATAACTGTCAGCTAGTCCAAACAGGATAAAGGTGATGGAGAAGCCGAACAGCCCGAATGATATGAGTGGCTTTCGCCCGACTCTGTCTGAAAGTGCTCCCCAAATCGGTGCAAACACCAGCTGCATAATATTGTAGCTGGCAAAAAGCACGCCGATTTGAAACGAAGTCGCGCCCAATTTTTCCGCGAAAAAGGGAAGAATGGGGATAATGATGCCAAAACCGAGCATGATGAAAAAAGCAATAAAGAACAAGAGGGCAAGGTGCTTCTTATTCACTACGTCTACCTCTTTTCGCACAAAAATCTGTTCAAGCGGATTGTTTGCTTTTTCCACCTTACGTGAAGGAAAAGGCGAAGTCAAGCCAGCAACGTGGGCAGTTATGGCAATACGTGTTATAATAGAAAAGAAATAAGAATGGCTACCTATATTGTCAAGTATATATCCATGAGGTGTATGTTACATGTCTACTGCGATGCTTTACTACCTGGCCTGGCATGAAGATGATTGGCTGGATGAAGTGCTCGATCGTTTTCCTGAGATCAATGCCATTGTGCCTTCGGTCAAAACGTTTGAGTTGCTGGCTAAACAAAGAGAGTCCGGAGAAGTTGAGCGAGCTGTCCTCGTTCTGAATGCGGCTGTCGAACAGGAGAGATGCAAGGAGTTTTTACGCTTGTGTCAAGAACATCCACAGTTGTCCGCGGACCCTTTGTATATCGTCGGATTGAAACCGGAAGAGGAGGAGGCGTGGCAAGAAGCGTATCCACACGCGAAGATCATCGTCATTACCGGCTTTGCTGTCGAGTTTGATTACGATGCCGTCCTCGCAAGGATGGAAATCGATCTGGAGGGAGCTCATTGAAAATAAACCCGAATGAATTCGATTTGAAGGCGTTTCTGCACCGTTTCGGATTATTTATTTATACAGGTGATCCAGAAGGGGATTTGCTGTTGATAGAAGATGAAATTCGGGAGCTATATGAGCTGAATGTCATTGACAAGGAAGAGTTCATTGAAGTCATGTCAGCGTTGCGCAGCAAGCGTAAGGCTGACGGAAGAGAATAGAGAGTAAGAACGTGTTTGCCAAGCCGTGTGTATGCGGTAGTTGGTGAACACGTTTTTTGTTTTGGAATCTAAAATTCTATTTTGTAAGAAATTCTTCAGAAATACTTATCCTTTTCTTAAGGATTTCTGTCTTCTTTTGAAAGGTTTACCCGTTAGGATAGAGTGCAGAGAGAAAGGAGGCGGCACAGGTGGAGTTTACAGGGTATTACGAGCTATTCTGGGAGATGGTTACAGGCATGCTGGGAAAATTTATTCCTGATGAGATTACGGTCATGACCGTGGGGGCGCAGATTGCCAATACAGGAGCGGACTTTTTTGCAGCATTTGCCGTCATATACCCCGTTTTTTTCATCGTATCTTGCGTGGGGTACTTACTGGGAGCGAAGGCATTTGGCTTAATGACCCGGAATCTGGGCTTGCGTGCTGATTTACTGTCAGCATGGCGCGGGTCAATGGGCTGGCTGCTTGCTTTTTGTATCTTTCTTCCGATTATTCGTCATATCGTGCCTATCCTCGCCGGTGCCAGCCGAATGCCGCTTCGGCAGTTCCTCCTATTCTTTTTGCCGAGCAGTATCATTTGGACCTTGCATTACTTAGTGGCTGGCTATTGGTTCTCTGATCAATTGGAAATATTGATTGCGGGAGTTTATCAATATAGCAAAATTACGTTGACGATCGTTTGTTTAGCAGGGTTCTCGTTCCTTATGATTCGCCAGTTGCAGCGTCTTGGTGGAATGAAAGAACCTCGAACGAATAAGCAACCACCTGTTTCGTGATCGATACGAATTTCTAGAGTGCGGTGTCTACTATCCACGAGCTTTTCGGATGGCAGGCGCCTTTTTGTTTTGCGGATTTATTATCGTTATGTTCTGATATTTTTAAAAGTTTGTAAAGAATAAGTTTACATATGGTAATAATGGGGTAGATTACCAAATGTCGTCGTGAAATGAATTTCCATTTTTAAAAATTTGTGTGATTGGAGGCTTTTGCATGAGGAGCATAAAAAATGTGCTGGTAACCATTTTGGCTGCCATCACCATCGGTATTTTTATTCTTCAGCTAGTTTTTGGTTTTCTCCAGTTTGAGCAAATTATCTCGAATGAAGTAGAAGAAAAGCTACAAATGCAGGTAGCCAAAGAGGCGGCATATCTGAATGGTATGCTGGACAAGACAGGCAAGCTCTCGGAAACACTCACTTATTCTGTCTCTCATGGCTCTAAGGAAACAATCAAGCATATCGAAGGGACGCTGGTCGATGTCGTAGCGTCTGAGCCTTTGATTGTGGGCGGTGGATTCTGGATGGAGCCCTACAGCTTCGACAACTCGCAAAAGCTGTACGGTAGGTACGCTATCCGGAATAATGACAAAGTAGAGCTCGATCCGGCTTACAGCGACGGCAGCTATGATTATCTCGCACAGGATTGGTACAAGGCGGGGATGGTTGACAAACGATACGTGTGGACCGAGCCGTATGCCGACCCGATTTCCAAAGTTCCTATGGTTACAGCCATTGCGCCCATTAAAGTGGGAGGCAAGATCAGCGGTACGACGACATTGGATATCGGGCTTACAGAGCTTAACAAAAGTATCGAAAATCTGAAGGTTGGTGAAACAGGCTACGGCTTTATCGTTTCCAAGTCGGGTATTTACGTTTCCCATCGCGATGCACAAAAGAACTTGCAGGTGAAAATTACGGACGAGTCTGAAACAGGATTGCGGGACATTGCCAATCAAATAACAGAAGCAACCGCAACGGGTATGACGCAAGCAACCATAGATGGACAAAATCAATACGTCACCTTCGCTCCAATCGGGGAAACAGGCATGACGCTAGCGACTGTCATGCCCGCAGCAGAGATTAACGGACCGATTACCCAATACTTTTACATCAGCCTGATTATTTTTGGTGTCTCCATCAGCATTTTCCTCGTGATCTTGTACTGGTTCATCAATCGACAGGTAGCACGTCCACTGTTGCAACTGAAAGCAGGCATCGTCAACTTGGTGGAAAAAAAGGATTTAACCCAGACGATCCCAATCCGGCGCAAGGATGAGATTGGCGACGTAGCGACAGCAGTGAATGCATTCATTGAAGATCTGCACGGAATGATGAAAAATTTTAGTGGCTATACCGGTCAAGTAGGAACAGTCTCGGAAACTTCCGCAACGAAGGCTCATGAAGCACGACTTGCCTTTGGGCAGGTGGCCTCGTCGTTCCAAGAGGTAGCAACTGGGACGGAGAATCAACAGCATAGTGCCGAAGAAAGTGCGCGTGCTATGGAAGAGATGGCGATCGGTATTCAGCGGATTGCCGAAGCTTCCTCCACGATGGCCGAATCGTCGAAACATATGGCAAACGAAGCGGTGGCGGGCAACCAATCCGTAGAAAAGGTGTCAGGACAGATGGATTCGATCAACCGATCCGTAAGCCATTCTGCCGATGTCGTTCGTTCGCTGGATAGCCGCTCAGCAGAAATCTCACAGATCGTGGAAGTAATCGCAAGCATCGCATCCCAGACGAACCTGTTGGCACTCAATGCGGCGATTGAAGCTGCGCGTGCAGGGGAACAGGGTAGAGGCTTCGCTGTGGTAGCGGATGAAGTGCGCAAGCTGGCAGAGCAGTCCAACGAATCGGCCAACCAAATTGCCAACCTGATTACCGAAATCCAACGGGAAACGACTTCAGCAGTACAAGCCATGGATGAGGGAACGCGCGAGGTCGAAACTGGAATCCAGATCGCCCATGAGACAGGGGAAGCATTCCGCCGGATCATGGATTCTACCCAGGATGTATCAGATCAGATTCAGGAGATTTCCTCCGTTGCAGAGCAAATGTCAGCGGCAACGGAACAGGTGACGGCATCCATTTTGCAGTTGTCCTCGATTGCAAAGGAATCTGCCGCAAGTGCATCGAGTGTGGCTGCTTCAACGGAAGAGCAGCGCATCTCGATGAACCAGCTCTCTACATCCGCAGAGCAGCTAAACCAGATGGCAAAAGAATTACAGCAAATGATCAACCGTTTCACACTCTAACCACTTTGTTTGTTTGCAAAAAAATGCAAAATGATGAACTGCTGCTGTCTTACGATGGGAGCAGTTCATTTATTGACAGAAAAATACAAGTCAGAATATAATGAATACAAAATAAAGCAAATCAAAGCAATATTTTGCAAACAAAAATCCGAGGCTGGTGGAACAGAATGCAAAACCATAAGTATGACGTTGTGGTGATTGGTGGTGGAGTAGTCGGTACAGCCATATTACGCGCCCTTTCGTTTTATCAACTGAAACTGCTTTTAATCGAAAAGCAGCCTGACGTTTGTGAAGGGACAAGCAAGGCGAACAGTGGGATCGTTCATACTGGGTTTGATGCAAAGCCAGGCACGGTTGAGGCAGAATGCCTTCGCCGCTCCCGCAGCCTATGGCCGATGTTGGTTGAGAATCTGAGAATCCCCTTCATTCCGTGCGGCGCCGTAATGGTGGCGACCAACGAAGAAGAAAAGCAGATAATCGAAACCACCTATGTTCCCAATGCAAAGGCGAATGACGTAGATGTTCACTGGATGTCTGCTGAGGAGATTCTGGAGATGAATCCCGCTGTGACAGCCAAGGTAACAGGCGGATTGGCAGTACCGGGTGAAGCGATTTGCGATCCATTCTGGGCCACCAGAGCTTTCGGAGAGATAGCAGTACTAAACGGCGCGGAGGTTGTACTTGGGCAAGGCGTCTCCCACATCGAGAATGTATCGGATGGAGAGGACTTGCGCCTTACGCTGGAAAATGGTGAAACGGTCACGACCAGATATGCGGTGAATGCGGCTGGATTATGGTCCGATGAAATTGCCCGGATGGTGGGAGATGAGAGCTTCTCGATTTCACCGCGTAAAGGCCAGTTTATCCTGACCGAAGAGGCGATATCCATCTCCTCGATCATCTTGCCTGTTCCTACGAAAACCTCCAAGGGCGTGTTGGTTTCGCCAGTGGTGTTCGGCGGTTTTTTGCTTGGGCCAACGGCGGAGGATCAAGCGGACAAATGGGATCGCTCCACCTCACAGGTCGGCATGGAATCGGTGCTGGCAGGCTGTGAGAAATTGGTGCCCGACTCTCGGAAGTTTTCGACGATTCGTCAGTTTGCTGGGGTCAGGGCAGTTTGCAGCGAAGGAGATTTTGTCATCCGTCCGTCCGCTGTACAGCCACGCATGATTCATGCCGCCGGGATTCGTTCCACTGGACTCTCTGCTTCCCCTGGCATAGCAGAGCTGGTAGTGGAAACGCTCCAGAATGCGGGGCTGGAGCTACAAGCAAACGAACAGGCACAGCATGCCCTGCCGGACCTCTTTTCAGAAGAGCAGGAAACAGGAGAAATCATTTGTCTGTGCCGCTCCATTACCCGGAGTGAGATCGTCAATGCCTTAAAGCGTCCACTCACCCCGCAGACCATTGATGGAGTGAAGCGGCGGACGGGTGCCACCTTAGGAGAATGCCAAGGAAACTGCTGTATTCCCAAAATCATCGATGTTATGGCCGAGACCTATCCTGAACAGACCGGGAAGCAGCCTTTAAAAGGAGTACGAAACTCTTATCTAGCTGTATCACAAGGAGAGAAGCAGGCATGATGTATGAATTGGTGATCATTGGAGCAGGAATCTCGGGATTGACGGCAGCCCTTTCAGCGTGGGAGAGAGGAGTCAGCTCTGTTCTGATGATCGATTACCAGAAGAGAAGAGGTGGCTTCACCTTACCGTATTGGAGCTCTGACGAGTTTGCTCCAGAACGGGGACTGCTGGAAAAAGCGTCGTCGCTTCCCTACGAGATTCACGAACAATCAACAGTCGTCGGTTTTTTCCCAGGGGCAAACGGTCAACTGCACCAGTTGTACGTCCAGTCGCCGATGGGCACCTATTCTATTGAGGCAAAAAAGGTACTGATCGCCTCAGGCTCACTGGAAAAACCGCGTGAGGCGCACAAAATCCCGGGGACACGTCCGGCAGGTGTCATGACCCCGCTGATGGCGATGCAGCTGATAGAGCGAGGACATCAGCCAGGCCGCAAGATTGTGTTGATCGAGAATGGCCGAATCTCTCGCAGTACAGCGACCCTTCTGGAAAAAGAGACGAGCAATCTGGTCAAATATGCGGAGTCAGATTGGGAGCTTGTCTCTATCAAGGGATTGTCCCGTGTAGAAGGAGTGCAGCTGCGGAATCGGATGACGGATGAGATAGACGAAGTGGCGTGTGATACGCTCATTTTTGCAAAAGGTCGGGTGCCCTGCACGTTTTTCTTGAAAGGAACGCCAATCGAGCGAGATCATCACGATGCGATTATCGTAGATGCCACGGGGAAAACGAATCTGCCTGACATTTATGCAGCAGGGAGCTGTACCTGCCTTGGCGACGATGATCACACCAATTCGATGGAATTGGCAAAAGAAACAGCCAAGTATCTCTTTTAAAGCGATCATCAGAAGGGAGAGTTTACGATGAAGCTATCCGATTCGTTTACGATTCAGGCAAGCAAAGCGGATGTATGGTCAGTCTTTATGGATGTGGAAAAGCTGTCAGGCTGCGTACCAGGCTGCAAAGAAGTAAAAATGAGCAGCCCCACCCGTTATGAAGCGAACATGGAAGTGAAAATTCAGTTTATGACGATTCAATTTCGCGTCACGGGGGAATTAAAAGAAGCGGTAGAAGGAGAAGCGCTGCAAGTGGAGATGACCGGACAACCGGTAGCGTTGGCAGGATTGTTCCGCAATCAATTGCACCTTCAGCTAAAAGAGGAGCAGCCGGGAACCACACGGGTGCAATACGAGATGGATTTGCAAATGACAGGACGACTGGCATCATTAGGAGATATACTAATGAAGGGGACTGTGAAGAAAAAGGCAGAAGAATTTGCGACGAACGTCCAGACCCTGTTCCAGTCTAGTCAGGAGATTTACAATTAAGAGAAGATGGTGATCATCCATGCTACAAGAAGATAGACAGCAGCTGATCCTGCAAATGCTACAAGAAAATCAATCCGTTCGAATTGCAGAGCTATGCAGCCGATTAATGGTGACGCGCGAAACAATCAGGCGTGATTTGTATGAAATGGAGCAGCAGGGACTACTCAAGAAGGTGCATGGTGGCGCTATTCTGAATAAAACCAACGTGGAGCCTCCTTATGCCAAGCGGAGTGGATTAAACTTGGCGGAGAAGGAGGCGATTGCGGTCGCCGCCGCCTCCTTGGTGGAGGACGGCGACGCAATCTATATTGATTTGGGCACGACGACACAATTGTTCGCCAAACACCTTTACCATAAAAAAGGAATTACGGTGATAACCAATGCGCTACTGGTGGCATTGGAACTATCTCATCACCCGGATGCAAAGGTGATCATGAGTGGGGGTGAATTGCGTGCAGGGGATCTGGCCATGTCCGGACCGATCGCCAGGAAAAGCCTCGAGGGGTTGTTTGTGGACAAAGCGTTTATTGGTGTAGGGGGATTAGCAGCAGAAACTGGTTTTACGGATTACCATGTGGGCGAGTCAGACATCAGGCAGCTGATGCTTACAAACGCCAAAGAAACATATGCACTGATTGATCATTCCAAAATAAATGTAACCGCTTTTATGAGGGTGGCAGAGCTATCCGACATCGACGTAGTCATTACAGATGAGGAACTACCCCAATCACTTGCTGGGCGACTCGCTCAGGAAGGATTGCAAGTCATCGTTGCTAAGACATCCGTGTAAAGCAAATGGTGAGGGAGGCAATCAATGGTGAAACAATCGGTACAAGCAAATGATTCGCAAGATATGCAAACGTATCATTATAAGCAAGAATTGAGACGGACATTAAAACTGTTCAGTTCGTTTGCCGTCGCGTTTTCTTTCATTTCCATTACCACAGGCATTTTTAGCAATTATGGATTTGTGCTTAGTACGGCAGGGCCGGCTGGTATCTGGACCTGGCCGATTGTAACCATTGGGCATTTGTTAGTGGCCATTATTTTTGCCGAGCTGGCTGGACGAATTCCATTGAGCGGTTATTCCTATCAATGGGTGACACGTCTTGCCAACCCGGGACTGGGTTGGTTTGCTGGCTGGATTGCCTTTTGCTTTCTCGTTATCGTGGTTCCAACCGTCGATTATGCGCTGGCGCCCATCATTGCCGAGATGTTTGGCTGGGATACAGGCGCAAAGACGCTAGTCTGGATCGTGATTGGTACGCTGGTCGTACAAGCTTTATTAAACATTTATGGAGTGAAGCTGGCTACTCGTATTAATGATATCGCCGTATACACCGAAGTGATCGGTATGGTTGGGATCGTTGTGGTGTTGGGGGCAGTTGTGATGTACAACGGGGCAAATTGGAGCATGCTGACCGATATCGGTACGGCTACGACTCAATCGGACGGATCGTACCTAGGCGCTTTTATCATGGCTGCGCTGATGGGATCCTTTACATTGGTAGGTTTCGAGGCTGCTGCGAATCTTTCTGAGGAGACGATCAATGCGAAGAAAACGGTGCCTCGTGCCATGATTTTATCCGTATTACTGAGTGGTGTGATCGGTTTCTTGCTGTTGATCGTGATCTCTGTTGCCATTACGGATCTGCCGACTGTGCTCGGTGCAGCGAATCCGATTCCGTACATTTTGCAAACAAGTCTTGGCTCTGCTGTATCTAGCTTCTTTCTGGTGCTTTGTCTCATTTCCATCTTCGCGTGCGGTCTGATCATCATGGCTTCCGCTTCCCGACTCATCTATGCGTTGTCACGCGACAATGTATTCTTCGCTTCCTCCATCTTCAAGAAGGTATCACCTCAGACTTCCGTACCAACAAATGCCGTTTTACTCGTTTTAGTGCTGGGCATTCTCGCTGTGTTATTCGCAGATTCCCTGACCCTTCTAGTAGGGGCCACCTCGGTTCTGCCTGCCCTTCTCTATCTGACAACGATTATGGCTTACGCATGGAAACGCAAGGAACTGCCCAAATCGAAGTATTTTGACCTGGGCAAGTGGCGCACACCTCTCACTTTCCTTGCGATCGTATGGTTGATCTTTGAAATTGGCATCTTGACCATTCCGGAAAATTTCCATAGCGTAGCGATCGTGGCAGCTACCTTGCTGGCTGTAGGTGTCATTTTGTATCATCTGCTGTTCCGCAAAGGGATTATGGAGGGCCGTATCGGCATAAAAGACAGAACATTCGGATTTGATGAAGAGAAAGAAGATCATTCAGCCTAGAATAATGAAAAAGGAGTCTGCTGTATGGAGAAGTATTCGCTGTCGATCGATCAGGGAACAACTGGGACCAAGGTACTGCTGGTAAATCATCATGGACGGGTTGCTGCCGAAAGCTATCAGAAGCACACGCAATATTATCCACAATCCGGATGGGTGGAGCATAACCCGGAGGAGATCTGGGAAAAGGTCTTGATGGGAGTCGCTGACGTGCTGCTCAAAGGACAAATCGAACCTGAGCAGGTGGAAGCGGTAGGCTTAGCCAATCAGGGGGAAACGGTCCTCTTCTGGGATTCGGTAAGCGGAGAGCCGCTTTATCCGGCTGTCGTCTGGTCGTGTCGCCGCTCCGATCAAATCGCCGAGCGTTGGAAGGCGGATGGGGAGTGGGCACAGAAGGTGGCCGAGAAAACCGGACTTTTGATTGACCCGTATTTTTCTGCGACCAAAATCAGATGGATGATGGAGGAAGTGCCTCTGGTGCAAGAAAAGATCCGACAGCGGCAGGCTTATTGCAGCACGCTTGACTCTTGGCTGATCTGGCATATGACAGGAGGCGCCTCGTATGTAACGGATGCTTCCACTGCTGCCCGAACGCTGTTGTTTGCTCATCGGCAGGGGAAATGGGATGAGGAAATATTGCGGTATTTGGAAATAGAGGAAGACTGGCTGCCTCAGGTTTGTCCAACAGTTGGTTCTTTTGGTAGTACGAATCCGAATAAATTTTGTGGCATCCAAGCACCGATTCTCGTCAGCCAGGTGGATCAACCAGCCGCCCTTTACGGTCATCTCTGCATAGAGCCGGGTATGTCCAAATGTACGTATGGCACGGGCTGCTTCGCTTACATGAACGTGGGAAACGAGCCGCCTGCTACGAAAGAGAGCGGACTTTTGACGACGCTCGTCTGGAAACGCGGGGCGCAACATACTTATGCGCTTGATGGCGCGATTTATGCGGCGGGGTCTGCTGTCGAATGGGGAAAGGAGCAGCTTGGGCTGTATCAGGATATAGACGAGCTGCAACGATGGTCGGAGCAGTGGTATGAAGAACTGCACAAGGGAGAAGCCCCAACCAATCTTTTATTTATCCCAGCATTGAATGGGATCGGCACGCCATACTGGAACTCGGAGGCGAGAGGGGTGTTTCTCGGACTCTCCCAGCATACTGACCGACCGCTGATGGCAAAAGCGGTGCTGGAAGGGATCGCTCACCGTGTAGCGGATGTGTTTGTCACAATGGAACAGGCTGTTGGACAAAAGATTTCCGTCTTGCGTGTAGATGGCGGCTTGACGGACAATCCGTATTTGATGCAGTTTCAGGCAGACCTGCTGGGTGTTCCGGTTGAGGTTCCTGAGATCAATGAAACAACAGCGATGGGGATTGCGTTTCTGCTCGGGGAAGAGTGCGGCTGGTGGTCGACGAAAGATTTGGAAGCGCGGATGAAGGTAGGGCGTCGCTATGAACCGACACTTGATGAAGCGGTGAGGAACAGACTGCGTGCGCGTTGGAACAAGGCGGTTCATCTTCTGTTACAGCTAAGCGAAGGGTAACGTAAAAAAGCAACCAACTGCCAAAGCGAGTACAACGCTTTTAGCAGATTGGTTGCTTTTTATTATTTCTTCATCTCGAATGCAGGCTCCCAGCCAAAGCTGTCAAACCACTGCTTTCGTCTAAAGTTCGAGAGAGCTTGTCTCACATAAGGAATGACGTTCGGGGGTAATTTATCCATGTCCACCCATACCAGCTCATCGCATTTATTCGGCTCGGCATTGATAATTTCTCCGCGCCATTCAGTGGTAGCGACAAAAAAATCGATACGCTCATCATTGGAGCGACGATGCATGACGCCTACTATCTCCAAGCTCGCTGGATCGATGTCAATTCCGCATTCTTCTTTGGCCTCGCGGGTCGCGGCTGTCTTTACTTCTTCATTCCCGTCCAGATGTCCAGCAGGAACACTGTAATTGCCGTCTTCGTAGCCGGTATTGTAGCGGCGTAATAACAAGATTTGCGCATCCTTCACCAGGAAAAGGTGAACAGCTACCTGCATCGCGAAGCGCTCTTTCTGCATGCGGATTCTCCTCTATTAATGATATTCTTCCGGACGATGATTCTCGGCAGCTTGTCTACGGCGTTCCATTCTGTTTTTTTTCAAAATAGGAGAGCTGGTCATAGCGAAGAGCAGCATACCAATTCCAGCAACACCTAAAACGATCCCGATAGTAAGATACAGCCAATTCATTAAAAAGACCTCCTTAATTCATGCAAAGCGAACATGATTATGAATGGGAACTATGCTATAATGGCACAGTGTGTTTTTACCTGATTCTCGGTAGTAATTTCTAGAAAACGCAGGGAGGATTTTGCGAGATGACTCAGCATACGTCTGTTGATCAGCTATCCATTAATACCATCCGCACGTTGGCGATTGATGCCATCGAGAAGGCGAATTCCGGTCACCCGGGAATGCCGATGGGTGCAGCCCCTATGGCACATGTACTGTGGAGCCGCTTTATGAAAGTAAATCCGAGCAATCCAAAATGGATTGACCGTGACCGTTTTGTCCTCTCAGCAGGACATGGCTCTATGCTATTATACTCGATGTTGCATCTGATGAAATACGATGTTTCACTGGAAGACCTACATAACTTCCGTCAATGGGGCAGCAAAACGCCTGGTCACCCTGAGTTTGGACACACGGCGGGTGTTGACGCGACAACGGGTCCTCTGGGACAAGGGATCGCGATGGCTGTCGGTATGGCGATGGCTGAAAAGCACATGGCAGCTGTTTACAACCGCGACAATTTTGACATCGTTGACCATTACACATACGTGATCTGCGGCGACGGTGACCTGATGGAGGGTGTATCCAGCGAGTCTTCCTCTCTGGCTGCTCACCTGAAACTGGGCAAAATGATTGTGCTCTACGATTCGAACGATATCTCTCTGGATGGCGAGCTTTCCCGTTCCTTCTCTGAAAATGTAGCGGGTCGCTACCAAGCGTATGGTTGGCAATACATTCGCGTAGAAGACGGCAATGATCTGGCTGCTATTGACGCGGCTATCGCAGAAGCGAAAAAAGATTTGGATCGTCCTACCTTGATCGAAGTAAAAACCGTCATTGGATACGGAAGCCCGAACAAAGGCGGCTCCAGCTCTTCTCACGGCGCACCGCTTGGAAAAGACGAAGTGAAGCTGACAAAAGCAAACTACGAGTGGAACCATGATAATGAGTTCCACGTACCACAAGAAGTGACTGATTTCTACGCAGGCTTGGCTGATGCTGGCGAAAAAGCAGAAGCTGCTTGGCGCGACCTGTTTGCTGCTTACGCAAAAGCGTATCCAGAACTGGCGCTGCAATTTACGACTGCAGAAGAAGGTCATCTGCCTGCTGGATGGGACAATCATATGCCGACGTATGAAGCTGGCGCGAAGCTGGCGACACGCGTTGCTTCCGGTAATGCGATCAATGCATTGGCAAACAGCGTTCCGTTCTTCCTGGGCGGTTCTGCTGACTTGGCACATTCCAACAACACGGTGATTAAAGAAGCGGGCAACTTCCTGCCAGGTTCTTATGATGGCCGCAACATTTGGTTTGGTGTTCGTGAATTCGCGATGGGTGCAGCCCTCAACGGTATGGCACTCCACGGTGGCGTAAAAGTATACGGCGGTACGTTCTTCGTATTCTCCGACTACGTGCGTCCGGCGATTCGCCTCTCTGCACTGATGAAGCAGCCAGTTGTCTACGTATTTACACATGACTCGATCGCAGTTGGTGAAGACGGACCGACGCATGAGCCGATTGAGCAGCTCGCTTCCTTGCGTGCGATGCCAGGCCTGACCATTCTTCGTCCGTCTGATGCAGTAGAAACGAACGAGGCTTGGAAATATGCTGTATCCCGCACAGATGAGCCAGTCGTACTGGTGCTGACTCGTCAAAACCTGCCAGTCCTTCCTGAGACTATTGAGAAAGCGGCAGAAGGCGTAAGCAAAGGTGCGTATGTTCTCGCAGACGCACCAAGCGGCAACCCGCAGCTCATCCTGTTGGCAACTGGTTCTGAGGTATCCCTCGTGATGCAGGCGCGTGAGCAACTCCTCGCGAAAGGTATTGAAACACGCGTTGTTTCTATGCCAAGCTGGAACCTGTTCGAGCGTCAACCGAAAGAATATCGCGACACTGTGATTCCACCAGCTGTAAAAGCACGCGTGGCGGTAGAAATGGGCTCTCCAATGGGATGGGAGCGTTACGCTGGCGATTACGGTACAGTCATCGCAATCGATCAGTTTGGCGCATCTGCACCGGGTGAGCGCATCATGAAGGAATACGGCTTCACGGTAGAAAATGTAGTGGCTGAAGCAGAAAAACTGCTGAAATAAATCGTAAACCTTTAGGGAAAAGCCTATCTTCTGTTTCAGGAGATAGGCTTTTCCAGTGACAAACGGAATTTTGTATGGAATGATAGACTACAACCCAAAAACAGAAACTTTTTTGAAATGGGACCGTCTATATAAGATGTGGGGGAGAGAGAGAAGACCAGGAGGTAAATAATGGCAGCAAAGGCCAAGAAGAAAGTCAGGAAGAAAAAGAACAACTTGCTGATGATTGCCGTATCGTTTGCAATATTCCTTTTCCTTAGTGTGATTGGGGGCTACTTCGCCCTGTTGTATGCGGGAGACCGGATGATTGAGCAAAACGTACAAAAGCTACAGGACTTAAAAGCAGAACCAACTGTCATATACGACAAAAACGGGAAAGAAATGACGAGTCTGATTCGTCAAAAGAACCGTATATACAAACCGATTAATGAAATGCCAAAGACTCTGATCGATGCTTTCCTCGCCGTAGAGGATAAGCGCTTTTATGAGCACAAAGGCGTCGATATGGTTCGGATCGGCGGCGCCATCGTCAATGACATCAAAAAAGGATCGTTAGCTGAAGGGGGAAGTACCATTACCCAACAGCTGGCTAGAAACGTCTTTCTCACCCTAGACCAAACGTTCTGGCGTAAAACAAAAGAAATGAGTATCGCGATTGGCTTGGAGCGCAAGTACTCCAAGGATCAAATTTTAGAGATGTACTTGAACCGCGTTTATTTGGGCGAAGGGGAGTTTGGGGTAGAGGATGCTGCCCAGTATTACTTCGGCAAGTCGGTAAGCGATGATAAGTTTACTGTTGCGGAAGCAGCGATGCTGGCAGCTATTCCAAAAGCACCGACTACTTATTCACCCTTTAACAATCCAGAAAAGGCGAAACTGCGTCGAGACACCGTTATTCGTCTGATGCATGAGCAAGGAATCATTACCGATGAGCAAAAAGAGGCAGCTCAAGCAGAGCCATTGCCGAAAGAACCGCATGAAGTGGCGGGTGGCAGCTTGAAAAAAGGCTATCGCGCGTTTTTTGACAATATGGTAGAAGAATCCGAAGCCACGTTCGGCGTGACAGAAGAAGAATTGTACCGCGGAGGCTGGAACATTTACACGACCTTCGATCCGAAAGTACAGGATGCCATGGTAGAGGAATATGCCAATGCCAAAAACTTCCCGAAAGACGGCGCCAAGCGCGGTGTAGAATCATCGATGATTGTCATCGACGCGAAAACGGGCGGAATTGCCGGGATGGTGGGCGGACGCAACTATGCGCCAAAAGGCTTTAACTATGCGACAGACATGAAGCGTCAGCCGGGTTCCAGCTTTAAGCCGATTGCGGTGTTCGCTCCGGCCGTAAATAAAGATATTAACAAATGGAACTCGAATTCGCAGCTGAGCAACAAAAGGCAGAGCTTCAATGGCTATGAGCCGCGCAACTACAATAACCGTTACACTGAAACGATGAACATGAACCGGGCGATGATCGACTCTGCGAATATCCCGCCAGTATGGTTATTAAATGAAATCGGCGTATCAGAAAGCTTGGAATACCTCAAGAAAGTCGGCATTGAGCTGACTCCAAACGATCGAAACCTAGCAATTGCCCTCGGGGGCTTGAGTTTAGGTACATCCCCGCTGGAAATGGCTCAGGCGTACACGCCTTTTGTCAATGGAGGGGTTGTGTCTGAGACGCACTCGATTACGAAGGTGGAGAACAAGGACGAGGGTGTTGTCCGTGAATACCAGCCAAAACAATCTGAGGCGCTGAAGCCGGAAGCAGCTTGGGAAGTTCATACGATGCTGGAGAGAGCCGTTCAGGAAGGGACAGGGAAGGCAGCGCGTATCTCTGGCCGCCATGTTGCAGGTAAAACCGGTACGACCCAATCGATAGCAGGCGACAGCAAAGCAAACAAGGATGCTTGGTTCGTCGGATATACTCCGGAATATGTCGGTGCCGTTTGGATGGGCTTCGATCCGGAGGACAAACAGCATTTGATGCACCAAGGAAGTAGCATGACGGCGCAAATGTTCTCCAAAGTGTTTGCAACAGCCTTAAAAGGTGTGCCGTCATCGGACTTCGTTCGACCAGAAGGCGTGGTACAACATAAACAAGAGGAAGTTGAACCCGAAATCCAATTGGCTGCAGACATGACATTGGATAATAACCAATTGAAGGTAGTGCTTAGCTGGATTGGCGGAGCTGAAGGTAGTACGTACGATTTGTACCGCATTAGCGAAAACGGCGAAAGACAACTCATCTCTGCGGGTATGAAGGAAACCTCGTTCGTAGATTTGCTGGATAGTCCAAGACAATATCGTTATCAAGTCGTTCCGAGAAATGCACAAGGCGAGGAAGGCACACCTTCAAAAGAAGTCCCAATCGACTCCAAGAAACTGGAGAATATGATTAATCAAGATCCAGGTCATAACGAGGAAGGCAGCGATCAGGGGCAGAATCCGGGGGGGACCGAAAATGGAAATGGTGAAATTCCACCTGACCAAGGTACCGGAGAAACTGGTGAGCATACAAATAATGGAGATGGTAGCCAACCGCCAAATCAGGGAACAGGTGAGGTTCCACCTGACATCGTGAATCCAGACCCTAGTCAGACAAATGGTTCCTCCAATGAAATTCAATTACCGCCACCTCCACAAGAGGAAGGGCAGAACCAGTTCCCAGCTGGATCAAACGGCTAAAGATTAGCCCAGCAAGAACGATTCAAAACCGATTCGACTATTTGCACAGCTTCTTTCGCGTGATACAATACCAGTAAATCGGGAGACAGGGGGGACAGTCCATGTCTGGCTACGCACAAAGAGATCTACCCACATTTTTCAAAGAACAGTTACGCCAAACCAAGGTGAATTTTGAGCGAGCTCTTGACTGTAAACACACCGATTTCGATGATCTTTACCCATACATGAACGAGCAGCCACAGTTCTTCTGGTACAAACGCTACGTGGCTTGGTCAGAATTGTTGACCGTCGTACGTCTAGCTGAACAATTGGGTATTGAGTGGACAGAGGATTTCAGTGAGCAGCAGGTAGAATTCATTCAAGGCAAGGTTCTGCAAGGAAAAGTGCTCGATTATTGGAACCCGGAAGAAGAACAAGAAGAATCGATGAGAGAATTAGAAGAAGAAAAATAAATGTGATCGTAAAAACATGGCGCGTTCCCACTTGCGGGAACGTGCTTTTTTGCGTGCGCCAAGCGAAGCTCGCCTTTATGTTAACAGTGTCTAATATTCCATACATGTTTATGAAGTTTTGTAAAAAAATGTATACATTCTCACTATTCTTAATTGCTATATGTATTGGCACCATAATTGCAATTCTAACAGCGTGTATTTTATTACAGTCCAAATGGAGAGAAGGTGAAGATACACAAAACAAAATTTGGTTTTCTCGCAACAAACGAAAATACGGTTACCATTCAAAGGAGGTTTGCTCATCCATGAAGAAAAAGCGTCACACGGTAAACACAAGCCGCATGATGGCTGGTGTCCTTCTCTCGACATCATTTCTATTGGGGACGGTTGGTAGTCCTGTCCAAGCCTTTGCAGTCAAAGATTATGCAAGTGTGATCGGTAGGGATGGGAGTCAAAACGTTCCGCCTTCTGGAAAATATGTGGAGAGAAAGCTGGACCCAATCACCTCGTTTCAGCATCAATCCAGTGACGAAGTAGGGGAATATCCGCATCCAGTGGAGCCGACGTGGAGTGTAGAGGAGCAAGAGTCTTCTAACGAACAGCAACGGAGCATGAAGGCAAATGTCGAAAAGTACGCGATGTCCGATTTGAACAAGCTCAGCTACGACGAATTAGTCAATGTACTGGTGACGATTAACTGGGAGCAGATTCCTGAATTATTCGATTTTACCCCCGATTCGTATGCCTTTTATAACGATCGTCAGCGCGTTCAGGCTATTATTGACGCATTGCAAGTCAGAGGCACACAATACTCCAGCAGCGATTCTAAAGGAATTGACACCTTGGTTGAGGTGCTTCGCTCTGGATATTATCTCGGCTACTACCACCAGGAATTATCCTATCTCAATCAGAGAAGCGAGCATCAAAAAGTGTTCCCTGCTCTGCATGCCATAGCAGACAATCCGAATTTCAAATTAGGTACAGATGCTCAAAATGAGGTAGTAGGTGCCTTTGGTGGACTTATCGGAAATACTTTTGTAAGCGCTCCCCTCGTGGAGAAGGCTGCCCCGATCATCCGTCAATACGAAGAACAAATGGATACTTTCATTACGCAGCGGAGTGCGGGTGATGCTGTTTTCCGTATCATGAGCCAGTTTAGCTATGTTCTGATGTGGAGAGTCGATGAACCAACCAAGCAACAGGAGTTTTACGGCAAAATAGATATGTATCTGAACGAGTTGGGAAATCTCGCCTTGCATGGCGATACGGATGAGGCAAAAGAATGGGTCCTCGACAATGGTTTTTATCACAGTGCGTATTTGGGAGAATACCATTCCAATCCGAATAAGGGCAACGAGGTGCTCACAGAAGCGTTAGAGCTTTATCCGTATGTGGGACTTCAGTATATGCAGGTAGCGAAGCTGATCCAGACGGTCTATGGCGGAAAAGATGCGCAGGGAAGGGACATCCAGTTCAATAAGATTCGTGAGGATGCCATGGAAAAGTATCTGCCCAAAGAATATACGTTTGATGATGGAAGCATCGTCATGAAAACAGGCGGGGATGTCACAGAAGAAAAAATCAAACGGTTATATTGGGCGGCAAAAGAGGTAAAAGCTCAATTTCATCGGATAGCAGGACGAGATGAACCGATGGAAGAAGGGAACCCCGACGATATTTTGACCATTGTTCTTTACAATAGTCCTTCAGAGTACAAGATGAACAACCCCCTGTACGGCTATGAAACGGACAACGGAGGCATGTATATCGAGGGGAAAGGAACTTTCTTCACCTACGAGCGCACACCGCAGCAGAGTACGTACACACTGGAAGAGTTGTTCCGTCATGAATTCACGCACTATTTACAAGGGCGCTACGCCATACCTGGCTTGTGGAATGAAGGCCCGATTTACAGAGAAGAGAGACTGTCGTGGTTTGAAGAAGGGGGAGCGGAACTCTTTGCAGGCTCCACGCGAACAACAGGTGTTCTGCCTCGAAAATCCATGGTCAACAATCTGATTCGCTTTGGACAAAATAATTGGTATACGGCGTCTCAAACTTTGCACGCACGCTACGGCTCGTGGGATTTTTATACGTATTCATACGCCTTGCAGTATCACATGATGAAAGAGGACTGGAACAAGCTCGATGATATCATGGACTACATAGAGGCCAATAACGTGGATGGTTATGACCAGCTAATACGTACGCTCAGCAATGATTCAGAGCTGAATCGGGATTATCACAGTACAATGGAATCGTTGGTAGACAGCTATCCTGATCTGACCGTGCCGCTGGTGTCGGATGATTATCTGGTAACGCCAGATCCCAAAGCAAGTGCAGAAATCTTCCAGGAAATTGAAGATGTCACAGGATTGCAAAATGTATCTACAAACAGGCACGATTCAGAGTTCTTCCAAACCTTTACGTTATCAGGCACGTACACGGGTACGCAGGCAGAAGGGGAGAAGCAAGACTGGGAAACGATGAGTCGGATCACAGACGAGTTTCTAACCACGCTTACTTCCCATCCATGGAACGGCTACAAAACCGTAACCGCCTACTTTACCAACTACCGAGTAAATGCGTCCAATCAGTTTGAATATGATGTCACGTTCCACGGGGTACTTCCAGAACAGGCAGATGGAGAAAACCAATCGCCTATTATTGTCATGAACGGCCCGTCAAAAGCAGCCGTAAACGAGGAAGTGACGTTTAGCAGTAACGGAAGCTCCGATCCGGATGGCAGCATCGTATCTTATCTGTGGGAATTTGGAGATGCCACAAGCAGCAGTGATGCCAATCCTACGCATGTCTACGAAAATCAAGGAGAATATACCGTGAAGTTACGAGTAACGGATGACAAAGGAGCGGTTGCTGCGAAATCGATTACGATCACGATCAAAGAGCAGGGTGGAGAAATCGGGGAAAAGGAACAAGAGCCAAACAACAGCTTTTCAGAGGCAAATCTGTTGAAAAGCAATGTGGAGCTGAGTGGTCAAACAAGCAAACAAGACGACAAAGACATTTTTGCCTTGAGCGTATTGGGCAACGGAACGGTGAAAATCAACGTAACGAGTGAGCATGATACTGGTTTGAACTGGGTCGTTCATCATGAGGATGATCTGAATAATTATTTCGCTTACCCCAAAACCTCAGGAAAAACTCTCTCCGGTGAGTTTGAAGCATCTCCAGGTACCTATTACTTGTCCGTGTACAACTTTAACGGTGAAACCATTCCATACAAAGTAACCGCGGAATTGCCAGAAGTAGAAGCAGAACCAACGGAAACGGAGCCGAACAATTCATTCGATGAGGCGAATGCGCTACAGTTGGGCGAAGAGACAAGTGGTCAAACCGATCGTACAGATGATAAGGACACGTACATCATTCAGGTTGAAGAGGAAGGGATCGTTCAAGTTACGGTAAGTAGCGAGAAGGACGAAGGCTTAAACTGGGTGGTGTTCCATGAAGATGATCTCGAAACGTATTTCGCCTACCCCGAAAGCGTAGGTAAGAAACTGACTGGAGATTTTGAGGCAAAACCAGGGAAATATTACTTGTTAGTCTACAACAATAACAACACGAAGATTCCGTACAAAGTTATCGTGAACGCAGAGTAATCTCCCCATTCAATGGAAAAAGCCCTTTCTACCCCTTTTTTAAAAAGGGATAGAAGGGCTTTTTTTCGTTTGATAAGCGTCTGGAAAAAATCAGCGCGTAACGGTATGGCGTTCCGCACGTCTTTTCTTTACGTAGCCAAAGAATCAATGGAGCCAATTGTAAATGACTTGTGGCGTCTCTTCCTCAGGGCCAGCCGGGAGAACGAATGGAACAGGATTGCTCCAAGGCTGGGCAGAGGACGGGGCATTGGAGATAATGAATTCTGTCCCCAATGAAACAAAGGTGTACAGCTCCTCGACAGCGGCATTGTACAAGCGAACACATCCGAGCGAAACAGATGAGCCGATGCTCTCGGGATGGTTTGTCCCGTGGATGGCATACCCGCTCTCCTGGAAGACCATGCCCCTCGTTCCATAAATATTGTCATGTCCGCGGGGCTGATTGATTTTTTGTTGAATGGTATAGTAGCCTTCGGGTGTAGAATCGTTTTTGCCTATGGCGACGGGATAGCTGCGTACCAAATGGGAACCGCTGATGAGCTTCATCGTATGTGTCGAGGTAGTCAAGTGAAGCTGTAACGGTTCGAAAGGCACCACTGGCTCCGGATAGCCGGGAAGCGGAAGCACATTGCGCAAGCTGTCCCATGCGGACTCTGGCAAGAAGGCTTTGGGATGATACGGATAGCTTTTTAACAAAAGTCTCTTTGGCGGTACTGGAATTTGCGGCAAATAATTGCCTGGATAAGCGTCAGCCAGATCAGACAGCTGGGCAGGCAACCTACCCGTTTGCTGATAATAGCGATACAAAGCATTTCGCAAGATCAGTACATGCTGGAGGGTTAGCTGCTCATCCGTGAGTTCTGCCTTGCCTGTGGCAAGTGTCGGTTCTCGTTCCAACTGCACAGGTTTATCCCACCATTTTTCACTGAGAACAGTCCGACTCGTCGGATTGTAACGCAAGATGCCTCGGACTTCGCGCGGCTGATAAAACAGCAAGGGACGGAACAACGGCGAACCAGGTACTTCTGGGACAACCATCACTGTAAAAGGCTGCATAAGAGCAGGACGCCTGGACTCTACATAGCGCCGGACCTGATCAGATAGCTCACGGGCACTGAGTGTAGGAGGAACTGCGATGACCTCGACATGTGGCTGCGTTTGAGCTGTTGTCGGTACGGGCTGTTTGGCAGCCTGTGGCGTTGTCTTGGATGACGCATCTCTCAACGGTCCTGGCGAAAAAGCGAATTGAAAATAGAGAAACAAGAGCGAAGCCAAAAGTAAACGTGTTCGAGTGCCCAAGGAATTGCGCTGTCGCTCCCGCAGCAGTCGTTGATAAGCGTCACGCGTCTCGTTGTAATATGAGCCTTGCTTGGATACGAGACCACGCCTGTACGCTTCGAGAGCCTGTTCCGAGTTTCCTTGTGCTTCTCGTTCTTGACCAAGGTGAAACCAACCGATCGCCTCGTTTGGATATTGAGTCGTATACCACCGGTAAAAGGCGATGTCGCTCTGATCCGGATATTTCATATGAAATGTACTTTTTTCCTGAAGAAAGGAAACCTTGTCCACGGATACTTCTCCCCCAAATAAATGAGCGTTCAAAAAGGCGCCCTTATAAGGATGTATCGGCGTGAGTCGGGAAAATAATGAGAGTGGAGGTCAAAAATGGTTTATTTACGAACGATCAAGCTGCTGCGAGAAAAATTTCCCAACACGAAAGAATATCCGTTTCACCTGCCCTCCTTGCGCAAGCTGGAAGAGATCGAGCTTGCGAGCAGTGTCACTTTTTTTGTAGGAGAGAATGGCTCGGGCAAATCGACCTTATTGGAATCGATCGCCTATCAGTGCGGCTTTAACACGGCTGGAGGATCGCGTCACAACTTTTATGAGGTGCATCGCTCGGAGGCGATTCTGGGTGACTACATACGTCTTTCCTGGCTGCCCAAAATAACGAATGGCTTTTTCCTGCGAGCGGAGAGCTTCTATCAGTTTGCCAGCCATATCGATGAGATGGGCCCGAAAAGCTATCAACATTACGGCGGACGCTCGCTGCATGAGCAATCACACGGAGAATCTTTTTTCTCACTGTTTGCCAATCGCTTCAACGGCAGGGGAATCTACCTGCTGGATGAGCCCGAGGCTGCTCTTTCACCGAAGCGTCAAATCGCTTTTTTGTACTTGATGCGCGATTTGGTGGAAGAAGGAGCACAATTTATCATTGCGTCGCACTCGCCGATTCTATTGGGCTATCCCGGAGCGACTATCCTCAATTTTGACGAATCGCCTGCACAAGAGGTGAAATATCGCGATACGGAGCACTATCAATTGACGCGCCGTTTCCTGGAGAAGCCCGATTTATTTTTAGATGAAAAATAATTTTCATTCTTCCTGTCACAAAAATCGCCTTGGCGGTTTCTATTAGATGAACGATGCAGTAGAGGCATTCGTCAATGGCGCACGTAGGAAGGAGGAATCCAGTGGAGGTGCAAGCAAACCTGGTGATGAACCATGCTCGAGTAGAGGATCAAGCAGATACCTTTCAAGAATTGTTTACGACCTATTATCCGTTTGTGGTCAGACAGATCATGCGAATTGTGAAAGAGCAACAAACAGCAGAAGATATTGCACAGGATGTATTTCTCTCCTTTTACCATACGGATCGCTCGGTGATCGAACATATCCCCGCATGGCTGTCCAAGTCCGCGCTCTACGCAGCGTACAATTATCTTCGTTCAGAAAAACGCAGGTACGCAAGACAAGAGCGAAGTGCATCCGAGCAAGAGCATGTCAGTCCTTCTACAGAAGAGATGTGGCTTGCAAAAGAGTCCCAGAGTATCGTCCGCGATGTGCTAGAAGAGCTAGACGAGCGGGAACGAACCTTGCTGGTCATGAAATATTCCGGATTTCCTTATGCGGAGTTGGCTAAAGCGACTGGCACGCAGATCAGCTCGGTGGGAACACTCCTCGCGAGAGCGAAAAGTAAATTTCGTACCATATATGGCCGGATGAGGGGGGAAGAGGAATGAAATGTGCCGATACAGGCTTTATCCAGGCGTTCTTAGACGGTGAATGCAGCTCAAAAGAAAGTGAGCAATTCCTGCTTCATCTGGAGTACTGTGAAACCTGTCGCACACAGATGGACGAACTGTCCGCTTTGGATAGCTGGACTCGTGAGAAGATGGAGCATGCTTTTTCCGAGACAAACGATGTGAAAGTCAATACAGAAGCAGCATGGCAGCGATTTTCGCAAGCGATCGAGAAATCGACTGACACATATGCACAAGAGAGACAAGCGATAACCAATCGAGCAACAATCAGAAGGAGCTGGAATCAGATGAACAAGCAAACAAAAAGATGGGTGACAGGTGCTTCGGCAGCAGCAGTATTGGCTGTGTCCCTGTCTTTCCCCCAAGTACAAGCAGCAGCGAACGATTTTCTGTCCATTTTCCGCATGGATAAAGTAGAGTTTGTCAAAGTGACTCAAGACGATTTGCGTGAGATCGAACAATGGATCGCAAACGGCAATGTGGGCGAGATGGAATTGAATGGGATCGGAAAAATCTGGATTGATGAAACCGATCAAGAGAAGCTCGAACAAAGAAACCAATATTACAACAGCAAAGAAGCCGCTGTAAAGGCTGGAGTGAAGCTGCCTGAGCTACCGCAGGATGTCACGGTGGATAGCGTAAACGTCAATTCCCCTTACACCATGCACATGGAAATCGATGCGGATCGTGCAAACAAGCTATTGGGGCAATTGCAGGTAGAGGCGCGCTTTGATGAAAAGCTGAGTGGCAAACGCTTCTCCTTGAAGATCCCACAGATGCAGAACGTCTGGATGACCGCAGGAAAAGAAAGCTATGGCTACTCTGTCATAGACGCACCTGAGCTAAGCGCACCAGAGGGAGTTGATCTGGCACAGCTTCGCGAGACACTCTTGGCCCTGCCGTTCATTCCAGATCAAGTGAAAAAGCAAATGATTAGCATCGAAGACTGGCAGCATACCCTTCCTGTGCCATACATGGCAGACGGCGAGAGCAAGATGAAGGAAGTAAAAGTGAACGGTCAAAACGGAATGCTGATCACAGGTGAATACAATGCACATCTGATGTGGCAGCAGGATGGACAGATTCACATGCTGGAAGGCAGCGACAAGAACGCTGATGGGCTGTTGGATTTTGCAAAACAACTGAAATAAGTAAACAAATAGTGGGGCATTGGCAGAGTTTTCCTGAAAAAGGGGGGCTCTGCTTTGTCCCGTTTGCAATGGAGAAAGTGAGGGAAACGATGTCAGATTATGTGATAGAGACCTGGGAGTTGACCAAGCAATATAACGGTAAAGCCGGCTGCAAAAATATTACGCTACAAGTACCGCGCGGCTCCGTATTTGGTTTTCTCGGGCAAAATGGAGCGGGTAAAAGTACCTTTGTCAGGACGATGCTCGGGTTATTGCACCCAACGAATGGCAAAGCGGTAATGCTTGGGCAGCCGATTGGCAGTGTAGAATCAAGGAAAAAGGTAGGGTACTTGCCAGAGTTGTTCCGTTATCCTGATTGGTTGACGGGTCAACAGCTCTTGGAGCATCATGCCGAGTTGTGTGGATTAACACATCGCGAGAGCAATTCCGTGATAAAAAATGTCGTTGAGCTGGTCGGAATGGCTGGACGCGAGCGTGAACGCATCCGGGGCTATTCCAAAGGCATGCAGCAGCGTATCGGGATTGCCTGCGCCCTCTTATCCGATCCAGAGCTGATCTTCCTCGATGAGCCAACCTCCGCACTGGACCCAATCGGACGAAAAGAAGTACGTGAACTGATCGCGCGGCTGCGTGACCAAGGAAAAACGGTTTTTCTCAACAGTCATCTACTGAGTGAAATGGAGAGCGTGTGCAACTACGTCGGGATCATTCACCGCAGTGAACTGGTCGTACATGGCGACTGGCGCAAGCTGAGCAGCGTCCAACCACAAATTGAATTGACAGTGGACAAGGATAGCGCAGGTTTTCATAACGGGCTTCCTTCCTTCGTCACAGAGAGTCGTCTCGTAAGACAAGAGGAAGACCGTGATACATGGCTAATGACGTTGGATCAGGACAATCGGGTACCCGCTCTGTTGCAACAGTTGATTGCATCCGGGGCTGGGGTACATGAAGTCGTGCGCAAGCAGCAATCACTGGAAGACGTATTCCTGTATTGGGTGCAGAGAAAGGAGGGGGAACGACATGTGGCCGATCATCAAAATCACGTATAGAGAAATGATCTCCAAGCGTATCTTCACGATTACACTGATCATGTCGATGGCCTTCCTGCTGCTGTTTGGACTTGCCACAGGCTATGCGGTCAAGGAAATGAAGGAATCGTTCGGGGGCTTAGGTCCAGAAGCTTTGTTGCAAAAAAACTTCTTTTCCACGCAGCTCTTGGGGATGGGCTTGTACTTTGGTTCCGTTATTACGGCACTCTTGGCGATTTTGAGCAGTGTCGGGAGCATCGCATCTGAAATCGAGAGCCACCAAATCGACACGTGGCTGGCCCGCGCCCTTCCTCGCTACAAATATGTTTTGGGGAAATTTTTCGGGTTGGCAAGTATGTTGGGGATATACGCACTCCTGATGTTCTTCGGACTTTTGGCGATCAACCAATGGGTGGGCGGCGGTGCGTTGGCTGTTCAGGTAGGGGGAGCCCAAATCCTGAAAGCAGCCGCTTTCTTCGTAGGTATGCCGATCATTCTTGTCTGTGTAGCCATGTTCTTGAGCAGTATGACTACAACAGTAACAGGCGGCATTATCCTGATCATTCTGTACGGGATCAGCTTCATTGGTGGCTTTATCGAGCAGCTTGGTGTTGCTTTTAGTAACAGCTCACTCACGAACATCGGGATTATTTCCAGTCTGGTTTTTCCATCCGATTCGCTATTCAGGCAAATGACGCTTTCGCTATTTGATACAGCTGACGACCCGCTTTCCTTCGCTTCGCAAGGAATTTTCGGTACGACTTCTCCTCCGAGCACTGCTATGCTTATCTACACGATTCTCTATGGCATCGTGGCGCTGGCGCTGTCCATTCGGGTGTTTCAAAAACGGGATGTATAAAATACAAGAGAGAACGGCTGATTCGTGCCGTTCTTTTTCTTTTCGTAAGCTGGGTCTATCGATCCAGCCGCTAAATACAATGTTTTAAATCTGTTCCTATGCCAATTGTTTCGCGATCTCCCAGGCATGTCCTGCCGGATCGACGAATGAAGCCGTTCGCACTCCCCACGGCCGGTCGATCGGACCGTTAAGTAGAGCAACTCCACGTTTTTTCAATTCTTCACAGACCTCATCCACTTCATCGACCCAAATGGTGAGCAGGAAACGGAATCCGGATTCACTTGTTGCGACTGTTCCCGGGATAAAAATGGATATTTCTTATGAATTGCTTTCTTTTTCACTAAAATGCTCGGTTATAGACTGCCTCATCGAACCCTTTAGCTTAACAAGTGCCCCAAAATCAATGGAGGCAGGTCTTTCGGGGCTAATCGCTCCATTTTTTCACATAAGCCGCGCATTCCTTTCGGATGGTGTCGTCGGGATTCAGCCTTCGAATCATCCGCATATACGAATCTGTCTCGAACTCATAGTCGGAAACTGCAAACAAGACGATGATGTCGCGACCAACAGCATCGGAAAAGATGCCCGAGCGTACCAGTTCTTCCAGCACCTCGATACACGTTTCGTACAACGCCTCCCGAAACGCCACGAAACGGCCGCTTTCATGTCTTGCCGAGGGCTCCTCAGTCAGGATGAAACTTCGCAACTTCGCGCAAATCGCGTCGAAGGCCTCCTCAGCCCCTTGACCTTCGAACCTCCATTCCGCAGGCTCGTATTTGAAATACAGCGCATGTTCCGGATCGCTCTCGACAATTCCATCAAGATGCGCTTCCGTATTGACAGCAGGGCATACCGTCATGGCGCCTTCGTCGCTGTACAACGCAAAGGCGATTATCCTATCGTCCTGGCACGTCTTATTCATCTCTTCAAAGGCCTGCATTGCCGCCGTTTTAATCTCTTGCTTCAGCAATGGGAAATCAAAATCCATCGGGGCAGCTCCTTCCGCATTGTAGGGAATCGTTCGCGGTTCGGCCATGGATCGACGAACCGCCGCAATATATCGTTTATAGCAGAGCCGTTGTCCGGACAAGAGGTTATTCTCATCCTCGGCATAGGTCGAGAGGCAACATGCCTGTCCTCGTTATCGAACCCGATCGTAAGGATTCATTTCTCCGATGAAGGCATGTAAGGACACTGCACTTGAAACTTACGTAACGTAATGAATTATGATGTAGATACCGGTAAAAACCTCGCGCGAAAACGTACGCTAAGCTTAAAAATGAGAGGGAGTTGAAGAGAATGACGAAACAAACACGAATTGGTAAAACAGATTTCGTTGTCAATCCAATCGGACTTGGAACAAGCGCTGTAGGTGGCCACAATATTTATCCTAATTTAAATGAAGGAGTAGGAAAAGATTTGGTGCGGGCTGCGATCAACCATGGAGTGAATTTTTTAGATACAGCGTTTTTTTATGGAACAGGACGTTCAGAGGAGCTAATAGGTGAAGTGATAAAAGAAGCAGGAAAGCGTCATGAACTCATCCTTGCAACAAAAGGTGGCCTTACACTTGTCGGCAATGATGTTACCATGGATAATTCGCCTGCTTATTTAAAACAAGCCGTTGAAGATAGTTTGAAAAGGCTACAAACAGATTACATAGATTTATTTTATATTCATGCTCCAGATCAGGATACACCAAAAGATGAGGCGGTTGGAGTCTTAAAACAGCTAAAGGACGAAGGTAAAATAAGAGCAATTGGCGTTTCTAACTTCTCACTGGAACAATTAAAAGAAGCAAATAAGGATGGTTATGTCGATGTATTACAGGGAAACTACAATTTGCTGCAGCGTGAAGCGGAACAAGAATTCTTTCCATATACGACAGAGAATAATATCTCGTTTATTCCATACTTTCCACTAGCATCAGGCTTGCTTGCCGGTAAATACAATAAGGATATGGCATTCAATGATCTACGCAAAGATATGCCTAACTTTCAGGGCGATAAATTCAAAAAAAATCTAGAAAAGGTAGAGCAGCTCCGTAAAATTGCAAATAAAAAAAATGCTGAAGCTGCTCATATAGTCCTTGCTTGGTATTTAACACATGATTCAATTGATGTTGTCATTCCCGGAGCACAAAGAGCAGAGCAAGTGCTGGATAATTTAAAAACAGTAGACGTCCACCTGACAGAAGAAGAAATCAACGAAATTAATCGTATTTTTAAATAGGTTCTCTGTGGCGAACCTTCGTACTACTGCCCTTTCGTATTATGAGGTTAGCCAGTTTTTACTGGTTGACCTCCTTAGTTAAACAACTTTACCGTTACTTGTGATACGGTTCACCGTACATGATCTTAAACTATCGAACCTCGTTAGCTCAATGAGTCTCATCTAAATTCAAGAGTTAAACCCACTCCAACCTCCAATACATTCGCCACATCTGATAATGCAATTTTCGATTTCAAATCTGTACAATGACAAGCATGTAAATATGTCGGTTTGATAGTCTGAAAATAATCCACGGTTTTATTCATTTGATATTCTCCAGGGTTTAGCAGATGAAATCCTCCGATTATATCGAGAATCCTATCGTCTCCACAAACTTTTTTGGCATACTCAATGGTATTGCAGATTCCTGAGTGCGAACATGCAACAATGATGACAAGTCCGTTTTCAGCTTTATAAACCAGTGCAGAATCATCCAACAGGTAGTCCTCTGAGTTTTCGCCATTTCTTGCAACTTGTCCAATAGCGTTATCCGCTTCAAAAGGCATAGTCCTTTCAATTTCACCTAGGAAGACCAACTTCTCCGTCAGCCACACCGGCTTTTTGGTGTATTCCAATTTAAAATGCCTAGTGATTTTCTCAGCAGTTAGCAAACTCCCTATTTCTTCACCATTCAAGAGTTTGCTGTAGAATACATCGGGATGAGCAATAATGGTTGGAAGTCTGAATTCTAATTGTTCAAGTTTCGCTTCAGAAAACATTCGAATGAGGGGATCTAATCCCCAGGTATGATCGTTATGTCCATGTGACAGCGCAACGTAATCAAGTTTTCTCAAATCAATTCTCATCTTTTCTGAATTGCGAATGAACGCATCTGAGTAACCTACGTCGAACAGTATCCTCTTATCTTCATCTTCGATTAAATAAGAAACAGCTGGCTCACCAACAAAGTAGCGGTCGATGTAAGTGTTATTATCAACCAGCACAGTTAATTTCATTGAGATATCCTCCTCTTCATGTCGTAAGACCTAATGTCCCTCCACAAAACCAAGTAATTATATTATACCGAAATTTCTGTCACTAAATGAACAAAACTGCCCGTTATCGTAATGACTCAAGTAAGTCTAAAGCATTATTTTCAGTGAAGAACTATGTCGATATATGGCTGTAAATATTATTTGATATCGAAGTTAAATGAAGTCGATTCAAAAAAAGAGGATGGGTAATACACAAAGGGACTATATGTACATTCATGTTCCGATCACCATATGCGCATGTCATAATTTTTATGATGTTAATAGAGGAAATGCGGTTAAAACAGTTTATGCGCATATTCTATTCGGATTTTTACGAACATTGTTATAATGACAGCACAATATGAAAGCGCATTCGTCATGGTTGCTACAACATCATTGTAAGCGCATTCTTGCAAGGGGGAACTAGCGTATGCTGGCATTACTTGGATTTCTTATGGTAGCCGTTTTCATGTACCTGATTATGTCGAGACGGCTTTCGGCATTAGTTGCTTTAATTGTTGTTCCTGTTGTTTTTGCGTTGATTAGCGGATTTGGTACAGAAATTGGCGACATGATGCTTGCAGGCATCAAGAAAATTGCGCCTACGGGAATTATGCTGTTGTTCGCCATTCTATACTTTGGAGTCATGATGGATGCAGGTCTGTTTGACCCATTAATTAAGAAAATCGTGAAAATTGTGAAGGGTGACCCACTGAAGGTTATTGTAGGTACAGCGATTCTCGCTACCTTGGTCGCACTGGATGGCGATGGAACCACGACTTATATGATTACCGTTACTGCGATGTTACCTTTGTATCGCAAGCTGGGAATCAGACCGATGATTTTGGCAGTCATGCCGATGCTCGCACTCGGTGTCATGAACATGACGCCTTGGGGTGGTCCGACAGCGCGTGTCATGAGTGTACTCCATATGGATGTTTCCGAGATTTTTGTCCCTGTTATTCCTGTGATGATTGGCGGAATTGCGTGGGTTATGATCGTAGCCTGTATTTTGGGCAAACAAGAGCGTAAGCGTTTGGGGATTATTGAGATACCAGATGAAGATTTGCAATCGCTTGCAGGACAAGAAGTGGCGGCGACGGATGAGACTGCTGCACTGAAACGTCCGCACCTGATCTGGTTCAATCTGTTGTTGACAGCAGCACTGATGGTCGGCCTGATTACGAGCTTCTTGCCACTTCCGACGATGTTCATGCTCGCTTTTGCCATTGCCCTGTTTATTAACTACCCGAAAATGCAAGATCAGAAAGAACGGATTGCAGCCCACGCAGCTAACGCACTGGCTACGGTGTCCATGGTTTTCGCTGCGGGAATCTTTACAGGCATCCTGACTGAAACGAAAATGATCGATGCGATGGCGAGCACACTCGTTTCCTGGATTCCAGATTCACTTGGTTCCCATATGCCTCTACTCGTAGCACTGACAAGCATGCCATTCACGTATTTCATGTCGAACGATGCGTATTACTTCGGGATCGTTCCAATTCTGGCAAATGCAGCGGCCGCTTACGGAATCGATCCGGCGGAAATTGGCCGCGCTTCCATCCTGGGTCAACCGCTGCATGTACTCAGCCCATTGTTTGCAGCACAGTACCTGTTGATCGGAATGGTTGGGGTCGATTATGCAGAAACCCAAAAGTTCATCCTGAAATGGGCGTTTGGAACATCGATCGTGATGATTGCGCTTGCTCTTCTTACCGGAGTCATCTCATTCTAGTCAACTATAAAAAGGAAGAAATAAAAAAAGAGGCCTGCTCATGGCCTCTTTTTTCGTCATCGAGCGAAATGAGATACAATGAGAAGAAGAGGAGGGAACGATGTGCGTTTTCACAGCAAGCTGATGTTGATTATTTGCTCGCTCCTTTTTGGTGTGATTGTCATACTTGGTACGATGTTTGAACAGATGCTGGCGGGCGTATTGGAGCATGAGATCGGAACACGCGCACTGCATACCGCCAAGACCGTCGCACAGATGTCCGAGATCAAACAGGCGTTTGACGCAGAAGATCCTGCTAAGATTATCAATCCAATCGTGGAAAAAATACGCGTGGATACGAATGCGGCTTTTATCACAGTAGGAAATTTGCAAAGCATCCGCTATTCACATCCTGATCCAGAGCAGATTGGCAAAAAGATGGTGGGAGGCGACAATGAGGCAGTATTTGAGGGGCAATCCATCATCTCTGAAACAGTCGGCTCGCTTGGCCCCGGACTGAGAGGAAAGACTCCAATCTATGATGAGGATGGAAAGGTGATGGGGGTCGTTTCTGTCGGCTTTTTGTTTGAGGATATAAATGAAACGATCGAATCGTATCGCAATCGAATCTTCGTCATCGGCATCGTCACCTTACTCTTGGGTGTGGTGGCTACGCTCATTCTTTCGCAGAATGTAAAGAAAGCCATATTTGGTTTGGAGCCAGAACAAATCGGGCGATTGTATCAGGAAAATCAAGCAGTGCTAGAATCGATTCGCGAAGGCATTGTGGCGGTCAATAAGGAAGGGACGATCACGCTCGCGAATCAGACCGCTCTCCATATGCTGGGGCAAGCGAAGGATAAAGACAGTATCATGGACAAACAGGACGAGCTGGTGCGTTCGCTGGGCCTTCATGAGGTGATTGAGACAGGAAAAGCCGAATTTGACCGCGAAACGAATGTGGACGAGCACGTATTAGTCGTGAACCGCGTACCGATTATGGATAAGGAGCGCCATGTTATGGGTGCGGTAGCGAGCTTTCGCAATCGGTCCGAGCTGTTCGAGGTCACACAGGAGCTGTCACGAGTGAAGGAGTATGCGGAAGTCCTCCGTTCCCAGACGCACGAGTATTCCAACAAACTGCATCTCATATCAGGACTCATTCAGCTTGAATCGTATCAGGAAGCCATTGAAACGATCTCTTCTGAGTTGAATGTGCATGTTCACAATACGACGTTTATTATGCAAGAAGTCCCCGACCCACTGATAGGTGGCTTGTTGCTCGGGAAGCTGAATCAAGCCAACGAACGCAAAGTGGAATTGAAAATTGATCCAGAAAGTAACTTCCGTGACATTCCTACCTCGATTGATCGCTCACAGCTGATTGTCATTCTCGGCAATTTGATAGATAATGCGATGGATGCTGTAAAAGCTCCAGGTGCATTTGCACCAGAAATCACGATCTTTTTGCTCAATATGGAAGAGGTCTTGCTCATAGAGGTAGAGGACCGAGGGCCAGGTATCTCCGAAGAAAATGCTGAACGAATCTTTGAGCTGGGCTTCTCTACCAAACAACAGCCGAATCATGGCTATGGACTGCACTTAGTCAAACAAGCTGCTTTACATGTACACGGCAATATTACGCATACGGGAAATCCGGTAGGCGGAACGATTTTTACTGTGACGATACCAAAGGATGCACGCACGGCAGAACGGAAGGAGGCCGTTATAGATGATACGGGTACTCATTATTGAAGACGACCTGAGAATCGCAGAGGTAAACCGGCGCTTCGTGGAAAAAGTGGAGGGGTACGAGGTGATTGGCATTGCCACGAATGGGCAAGAGGCTAAGGACCAAATGGAAATTTTGCAGCCTGATCTCGTGTTGCTCGACATTTATTTTCCAGATATGGACGGCCTCGATTTTTTGTCGATCATAAAGGAGCAGTTCCCTACAACGGATGTCATCATGCTGACAGCAGCCAAAGAAGTGGATGCGGTTGTAGAGGCGATCCGCTATGGCGTTTTCGATTTTATTACCAAGCCACTTATCTTTGCACGCCTGCAACAAACCCTACGGAATTATCAGGAGTTCAGGCAAAAGGTGAGTGATTGGAAAAAAGACACCGATCAGATCAGTCAAGCCCAAATCGATGAGCTCATTGCCCGGACAGGCCAAAAGAAGACAACCGAGACAAGGGCAGTCAAAGGAATCGACCAAATTACGTTGGACAAGATTTCAGGCTTTCTCATGCAGACACAGGAGGCCACGACGGATTTGGTCAGCAAAGAAACAGGCATTAGCCGTTCAACAGCAAGGCGATACCTCGAATATTTGGTAGCCAAAGGAGACGCCATCGCAGACCTTTCGTACGGTGTCGTCGGACGTCCAGAGCGCGTATACAAGAGCGTCGGGCGGCAAAAAGAATAATAAAAAACCCTCCGTGCTCACAAGTAAGGTTCAAATCCTACTTGAGAGTGCGGAGGGTCTTTTTGTATTAGATAGGCATTTAGAAAATGCCGACGAACCAACAAAGCTGGGCGAGAAGAAAAAGCACAGATCTCGCAGACCTTGACAACGGCTACCCAGTCGGAACTTCAAAAAGGGGGCCACGCTTGTCGAACACTTCTTCCTTGAGAAACTTCCGCCCGTAGGGTGGCTTTGGATCGACGGTCCCCTTTTTGAAATGGAGACGTCCAGTGAATCCCCCTTGCGGGCGTGTCAGAGTCGAAGAGAACTGTGCTTTTTCTTCTCCTGCACTATGTTGACTCAAACAAAAAGGATTTCTACTTAATCACACAGCTCGCTTCCACCCGATAAATGCGCTGCCCACGAGAAGAAAAGCGCTCCTCGTACTCCGTCATCACATTATCTGCCGCCAGCTTGGACTGGTGCAGGTCAAAGGTGATATTGCGCATCTGGAAGCGCTCCGCAGAGAATTGGTTGAGTGAAAACTCAAATAGCTTCTCGTTGTCTGTCTTCATATGAAGCTCACCGTCTGCCACAAGCACCTGACGATAGGTGTTCAAGAAGCTTTTGTAAGTGAGACGGCGTTTCGCATGACGGGTTTTTGGCCACGGATCACTAAAGTTTAGATAGATGCGAGAAATTTCATGATCGGCAAACAACTCGGTCAACTTCGAAGCGTCGTACTGGACAAAAGCCAGATTCGGAATAGCTTTGTACTCCGTACGTTGAACAGCGCGCAGAACAACCTCCGCCTTCAGTTCAACCGCAATGAAATTGATGTCAGGGTGACGCTCGGCCAGTGTATTAATGAAACGTCCTTTTCCACAGCCGATCTCCACATGAATCGGATTGTTATTCCCGAAGCGTTCCTTCCAATTTCCTTTATAGGAAAGGGGATTGTCTACGAACGTCGGATATTCTCTCAGGGCCGCTTCGGCACCTGGAATGTTACGCAGTCGCATATGTGCCTCCTTCAAAACGAACTCCTATCTACTTTACGATGACTCCCTGCTAGTTGCAAGTAGAGAGAGAAGAAAGGGAAGAGAGATTCCAAATGCAGATTACGTAAAAAAGGAGGGAAAAGGGGTATTTTGTAAATGGAACTAGGACAAAAGTCGCATGGGGCGCGGGTTTTAACAAATAGGGGCTGGATAAATTTTGCCAATTTGAGAGGGACATTATGGCAAAAAAATAGACTGAAAATTTGAGGAATGCCTGTTAAATCAAGCACGAAGGCGTCAAGCGGTAATCGTATCCAATTGGAAAAATAGTTTTTGGTAAGTTTTTGGTAATTTCATAGAGGGTGGGCTTTGGTAAAGTAGAGAACAAGTGAGAGGTCAGCCAAACTTTGCATAAAATGGTCCCTTGTTTAGCAGGGATCTTTTTCACAAGAAAAGGGAGGATGAACAGCATGAAATTACATAAAGCCCTCATAGGAATCGTATTGGGAGTAGCATTGGGAGTCACAGCGATTGTCGCTCCACTGCCAGGAGAGCAAAATGTAGCCGAGGCTGCATGGTCACAATCCAGGGCGGACAAGGTCATTGCCACGGGAAGAAAGTATATGGGTACGCCTTATAAATTCGGTGCGAGCAGTAGTACCACAGCCGTATTTGATTGCTCTTCCTTTACACAGCGCGTATTTAAAGTCGCAGTCGGCAAGAGCTTGCCACGTACTTCTCGCGATCAAGCAAAGAAAGGAACGAGTGTGTCCAAGGCCAACCTGAAAAAAGGAGATCTGGTGTTCTTCAAGGCGAGCACAACGACGACATCCAAACGGATCACCCACGTGGCGATTTATGCAGGCAACAACAAACTCTTACATACATATGGAAAACCAGGAGTGACGTATTCGACCTTTAAGGGCACGTCCTGGGAGAAGCGCTTCGTTTCGGCACGACGAGTCTTGTAATCTACTCGTCTGGCTCTCTACTTACTAATACGTATCGCACACTGTAAAGTTGCGATGCGTGAATATGCAAGTTTTGTAAATATAAAATAGGAAAGAGGGATGATCCATTGCAGATCATCCCTTTTTGCTTTCGCGCAAAACTCAATCGGATCTCTTTGCAGGCCGAGCGTACTTTTGCCGCCAATAAAAGAAACAGGAAGCAAGAAAGAGGGGGATGGAGGCAAGCAGCATCACTTCCTTGGCCGTAAGTCCGCCTGCGATCAATAGACTCGTCATCGCCTGTGAAATCGGCTGCAAGCCTAAAGAGGAGAGCGAGACCAAACTCATGACTTTCCCTAACGAGGCTTGTGGCACCTTTTCCTGAACAAAAGAGAGAATCGGAATATTAATGAGAGAAAACGTGAGGCCAAGCGTAAAAAGAATAAGCAAGCTTAGCCAGAACTGTTGGGTGAGACTAAAAGCAAAGAAGACAAGTGCTTGCATCATCATGAAAAGAAAGGCGATCTGCAACCTGTTTTGACCCAGTGTCGTGAGTGCGAGCACGATTGCCCCGGCAAGCATGCCAAAAGCGAGTGCCCCTTCCAAAAAGCTGTACTGCAGGGTAGAACCAGATAACACCTGATCTACAAAAATCGGCAAACCGATGTATAAGGGACCCATCAAAAATACGTTCAGGCAGATGATGGAGGTCAATAGCAAGGGAAGGAAATCCGATTGTTTGACATAACAGAAGCTTTCCTTGATAGATTCGTTGAGCTTTTGCTGTGGTTTAGAAAGAACAGCTGGTTCCTGTTTCGGCATGCACCATGCAGATACACTTGCAACCAGAAGAAGCAACCCAACAAAGCCGTATAAAAGGGGGTAGCTGCCCCACTCAATCACAAAACCGGCAAGAACAGGACCGAGCAGCTGAGAGGTTTGGTTTGTCGTTTGCAGCACAGAATTCGCTCGCAAAAGGGAAGAAGAGGGGACGATTGACGGTATGAACGAATTTTGAGCTGGCCAATAAAAGGCATCAATGGTCCCGAAGAAGAGAGCGAACCAAACAAACAGCGCAAGAGAGGAATACCCCCACCAGATGATTCCTCCCAGCAGAAGCATCAAAAATGCTTTCAACATGCTTGTGATCGACAGGATTCTCTTTTTGCTCATCCGGTCAGCGAGCGTTCCGCCTATCAGCATGAAGACGATTCTGGGAATCGTTGCCGCCATAAATACGAGGCCTAATGAAGCCTCCTGAGATAAAACCTGGATGATATACCAGGTTTGCGAGAAAAGAAAGAGTGAGATACTGAGTCCGGAACAAAGGGCGGACAACCAAAGAAGGGTAAAAGGTTTCGTAAACAAGCGGGATGTATCCGCTGAGGGAAGGGTAGATTGCTTGGGGACAGCTTCCATGGAAATTCACGCTCCTTATTATTAACCGGTTAAAAAATATTAACCATATGTCCGAAAGAAAAACCTACTCGAATAGGCTTTTCATACACATGTGGAATTATCGTCTTACATTTTCCTTTGTTACTCCTGTCCATCCTTTTTAAATAACGGTTCATCAATTTGAAATCCCGTAATCATCAGGTAGTAATCCTGCTTCGAAGATGGGTCATCCAGGGAGCTTTGCTGCAATTCGTGGAGCAGGTTCCGGTATTTTTGCAAAAAGGACACAAACGCCTGCTCGCTGACTCTGACTTCAGACTGCAGGGAGATGCGCGGCCAATTCTCGACTTCCGATGACGTTAGCGCAAAGGCTTCTTCAGGAGCACTGAGTGCTCTTGTTTTCGCGCGTTGCAACACTTCGACGTAGGATTGCCTGGTAGCCTCCTTCGACTCCGTATACGTGAGTAGATGATCAGCGGGTATGAAGCCCCTTGCCACTGCCTGATAGTATTTGAGAATGTTGCCGCCCTTTTCTTCTTTTTTAACCAACTGGATGATGCCATGCTTCTCTAGCTCACGCAGGTGGTAGAGAATCTTCGCGCGGGACAGTCCAAAAAGTTGGGAGAGCTGTTGCCCTGTGTGCGGTTTTTCCACCAGATGCATCAGCATTTTCGTGCGTAACGGGTCACTGATCACTTTTAGCTGTTCGTAGTTTTCGATGATAAAAATCGACTTTTGCTCCATTATCCATCACAATCCTTTTAACCAGTTAAAATTTATTAACTTGATTGTAGAAGGGATTAGCTGGAAAAGTCAATACAAAAACCCTTCCTGAGTGACGATGATTCACAGAGGAAGGGTTTTGCTTATACTTGCAACACTAGATTTTCAAAATACCGCCCATGCTCGCATTCGTTACCAGCTTGGAGTAACGAGCCAGATAGCCAGTTTTTACTTTTGGCTCGAATTCTTTCCAGCCTTCTTTGCGGCGAGCCAGCTCGGCTTCATCCACAAGCAGTTGCATCGTGCGCTCCTCGAGGTCAATCGAGATGATATCTCCGTCCTGTACGAAGGCAATTGGTCCGCCTTCTGCGGCTTCTGGAGACACGTGGCCGATACTGATCCCGCGAGAAGCACCGGAGAAGCGTCCGTCTGTGACGAGAGCGACTTCTTTACCGAGGCCCATACCCACGATTTGTGAGGTAGGAGCCAGCATTTCTGGCATGCCTGGGCCGCCTTTAGGTCCCTCGTAGCGGATGACGACAACGTGACCGGATTTAATTTTGCCAGCAGCGATTCCTGCCAGAGCGTCCTCTTGGGAATCGAAGCAGATCGCTGGACCTTCGTGCTTTTTAATAGAAGGATCGACACCGCCTGTTTTGATGATCGAGCCTTGCTCAGCCAGGTTGCCGAACAGAACAGCGAGACCGCCGGAAGCGCTGTACGGGTTGTCCAGGCGACGAATGACTTGATCGTTTTTGATTTCAGCGTCAGCGAAGTTTTCACCGAGGGTTTTGCCCGTTACGGTGATGCGATCTGGATGGATCGCGCCTGCTTTTTTCGCGATTTCATTCAGAACTGCTGATACGCCACCTGCCTCGTGGCAATCCTCGATATGATAGTCGGAGGAAGGTGCCAGCTTGCAAATATGCGGAATGCGCTTCGCTACTTCGTTGATGCGCTCGATTGGGTATTCGATGCCTGCTTCTTGTGCGATAGCCAGTGTATGGAGAACAGTATTGGTTGACCCACCCATCGCCATGTCGAGTGCGAATGCATCGTCGATTGCCTCGAGTGTCACGATGTCGCGTGGCTTAATGTCGCGTTCAATCAGATTTTTCAGTTTTTCAGCAGATGCTTGTACCAACTCGCGACGTTCAGGAGAGACAGCGAGTACAGTACCGTTTCCAGGCAGAGCCAATCCGATGGCTTCGAGCAGACAGTTCATCGAGTTCGCTGTAAACATACCGGAACAGGAACCGCAAGTCGGGCATCCATATTGCTCCAGCTCTTCGAGTTGCTGGTCGTTGATCAAGCCTGCTTGGTGAGCGCCGACACCCTCGAATACGGAGGAAAGCGAGATGGAGCGGCCATCACTCGTTTTTCCGGCTTTCATAGGACCACCGGTTACAAATACGGTTGGAATGTTGACACGAAGCGCACCCATGATCATGCCTGGTGTGATCTTGTCACAGTTTGGAATACAGATCATGCCGTCAAACCAGTGAGCAGCGACAACGGTTTCCAAGCTGTCTGCGATGATCTCGCGGCTCGGGAGGGAGTAGCGCATCCCGATATGTCCCATAGCAATTCCGTCGTCAACACCAATCGTATTGAATTCGAATGGAACCATGCCAGCAGCACGAACGGCTTCTTTGACCAGTTTTCCAAACTCCTGCAAGTGCACGTGACCTGGAATAATGTCGATGTACGAGTTGCAAATGGCGATAAACGGTTTATCGAAATCCTCATCCTTTACACCTGCTGCACGAAGCAAGCTGCGGTGCGGTGCGCGGTCGAATCCTTTTTTGATCATGTCACTTCGTTGTCTGGTCAATTTGTAAAACTCCCTTCCAATACGGATAATGCCTGTCTTATATTTTGAACTATCTTATCAATTTTTAATAACAGAAACAACTGTAAAAGTCTGAACATTTGCTCAGTCTCGAATGGTTCGGACAACTGCTCTCGATTGCCATACGCTTAGGAATCATAGCGAAATCAGCTTGTTTGGGATAAAATAGAAGAATCGATTCTATTTCGGTTGGAGTGAACAAAATGTTAGATGAATTAAAAAACATCTGGTCGGACGGGAATGACGAGGAGCGCCGCATTCTCGAGCTGGCTGTTGCTGCAATTCACCAGAAGCGGGAACGGAATAGCGCGTTTATCTCTGGGTTTCTTGGATTAAAGGGAGACTTCATAGACGGAGAAAGACAGTCGTATCGCTTCGAATTGCCTCTGACCCCTTTTATGCACAATTCAGGGCGAGTTGTGCATGGAGGAATTCTCGCGACCTTGATCGATTCAGCGATGGGCTCCTTGATCAATCGGTCCTTGCCACCAAATCAGTATGCAGTGACGACAGAGTTGAAGCTCAATTATTTGCTTCCGGGAATAGGGGAGCGGCTGCGCGCAGAAGCGAGCTTTTTGCATCGCGGAAACACGTTGGTCGTCATGGAGGGCAGTGTCTACGATGATTGGGATAGGCGGATTGCCCACGGTACAGGAACGTTCATTGTGCTATCCAGAAATGATCAGAAATAAAAAAACTCGCTCCACACCAAAAAGGTGAAGGCGAGGGTTGACGGTGTTATTTGATGACAACGAGACCGCTGTATTCCGAAATATAAGTGAGCATTTTTGCGGAAAGCGGCACGATAAACTCCATGTTTTCTTTTTCGACGATACCGGATCGCGAAACAATCCGCGCCCACTTGGTGGTCAGCTTGTAGTAATCGGAACCAAATGAGGCATGAACCGTCTCACTCTGATGCCGAAACGTGATAGGGCTAACGTCCAGCTTCATCGGAACCATGCTGACGATATCCTGCAAAAACAAATGGTAGGTCATGTGTGGCTTGAAAAAAACGAGCTCCTTTGTGGTGACAGAGAAGCCGTAGCTATTGTTCGTTTGGGTGAATTTGAGTTCACCTTCCATATTTTTCAGCCGAATGAAGTCGGTGTTCATGTTTATCCCCCTCCTTCGGGTGTCTTTCTATGATAGTAATGTTTCCAGTATAAGTGCAAGTGGAAGGTTGTTCAAAAGAGAAAAAGGAGCGAAATGACATGATCGAAATTGCAAAAGAAGCAGCAAGTGTCGCGGGTGCGTTTTTGAAGGAACGTTTTCTGGAACAGCTCGTGCCCGATGAGGAATTGCATAACGACGTGAAGCTGCCAGAGGATAAAGGCAGTGAACAGCGCATCATTGAGGTGCTGCATCGCCACTTCCCGACACATACCATTTTTTCTGAAGAGGTCGGAATGGTTTCCCGCGAGGAAGAGTATCTGTGGATTATCGATCCTTTAGATGGAACGAATAACTATTTTATTGGCTATCCGTATTTTTCGATCTCGATTGCGTTGCAGCACAAGGGCGAGTTGGTGCTGGGCGTCGTTTACAATCCGGTAGCGGGTCAAATGTTTTGGGCGGAAAAAGGAAAAGGAGCCTATTTGAACGGAAAACGATTGACCGTCAATAACCGCCAAGACCTCACACGTGCAGTTGGTACGTATATCCGTGGCCGCGACACGGTAACGAAGGAAGAAGAGATGACGTTTACGGAACCGTTTGTATTCCAGACCAAGCGTCTCATGCGAAATATTGCGCCTGCACTGGACTGGTGCTTGTTGGCAAACGGATGGCTCGATTATATCGTGATGCAACGATCCAATATTATGGATGTGGCCGCCGGAATTGTTATCGCTCAGGAGGCGGGTGCAACGATTACAGACTGGTCTGGAAAACCGTATCAGCATGAGCCATTCCAACAAGATCACACTCCTTCATTAGTGGCGAGTAACGGACATTTGCATGAAACGATCCGCGGTATGATTCGACAGTAACAGGAACAAAAGAAGTAGGACTTATGTAGTGGTTTATGGCTCTGCTGGATTTCTTTTCATTTATTGGCAACCAAATGTTTCGGCGCACGTATAAAATTGTTGCGAATGATTTGCTATTCTGTGATAGGTAAAAGAGGTGAGAAAAATGGCACGAATGGAATATCGGCTGCTAGATGAGGAGAGGGGATACCCTGTTCAGTTTTACTACGACAACGTGAACAAAGATGAGGTCTCCTTGCGTTTCGCTTGCGATTATTTGGTGAAGGGGCATGTCGTTTATGAAAAGACGTCCTGTGCAATCGAAAACGGCACGTATGTCATTTACGTCAAGCGCTCAACAGAAGAGCAAGCTGTCGATTACGCGGAGGCTGTGACTGCACGCTGGGGCAGCATCCAGATCGAAATGCGTGAATATCAAGAAAATGCACGCGTTTATCCTCATGTACACACGTTTTATTTCAAGGACGATGACGATGCTCTCTTGCATTTGCAAAGCGATTATTTGTACGTGAATGGACGCGAATGGGAGAAGACATCGGCCGAGGTGGATGAAGATCGGCAGGTTTATGTTTACTACGCGAAGCCAGTGTAGGAGGAAGAAAAATGGCACAAACGAAATCGAAGAAAGTAGTCGGTCTGTTCGTCGCAGCTGCACTTGCGATCAGCGGTTGTTCTTCCGAGGACGACTATGATGATTGCTACGATAACGACAATGACGGCTATTGTGACGATAGCAGTAGCAGTGGGGGTTCGAGCTCTACTTACAGGTCTTACAAGAGCAAATCTGGAGTATCGAGTGGGATAAGCACGAGCAGCTCCAAGGGCGGTATCGGCAGCTCGGGCTATTCCAGCTCCGGGTGAGGTGAGGGAAGTGGAAGACCATAACCGACGAGAACGAGAGGCGCTGTATGGCCCGATGCGGGAAGAGGGCGTATTTACCTGGGATTGGATGTATGGTGAAGAATATGCGCTTTATGATATTCACCTGATCACTCCCGCCTTTCGAGAGGAAATCGCGATGGCAACCAAGCGGCTTGGGCAAATCTTTACCAAGGTCGTTCCGGTATTGCAGCGTGCAGAGGACTCCCTGTTGTTGGAACTAGGAGTGCCAAAGCAGGCTTTGCAGGCAGTGAGGATCGTCGTTTCCCAAACAGTGCCGACTGTGATTGGACGCTTTGATTTTGCCCAGACGACAGAAGGATTGAAGATGCTTGAGTGTAACAGCGATACCCCTACAGGAATCGTCGAGGCTTTTTATGTGAACGGTCGTGCTTGTCGCCATTTCCTACGGGAAGACCCGAATGAAGGGATGGAGCGGCAGTTGCGTTCAGCGTTCAGCAAGGTGGTCGACGCGTATCGGGTGCAAGGCTATGATACGAATTCTGTCTGGTTTAGCTCACTCGACTGGCATGAAGAAGATAAGGGAACGACATTGTACTTACTGAACCAATCGGGTCTGTCTGCTCGGTTTGCCGCTTTGGAGGATTTGCGTGTTTGGCAAGACCGTCTCTATGTAAAGGAGAATGAGGAGCTACTGCCAGTCGATGTGCTGTACCGTCTGCATGCTTTGGAAAAGCTGGCGGTAGAACAGGATGAAGATGGCTATCCGACTGGTGAGCATGTGCTTTCGTTGATTGCACAAAAAAAGCTGGCCATTATTAATCCCCCTTCTGCGTTTCTCATTCAGACGAAGGCTTTGCAGGCGCTCATCTGGAACTTACATGAGGCGAATGAGTTTTTTACAAAAGAGGAACACGCGATCATCGAAGCTTACATGCTGCCGACTTATTTTGAAAATCGGTTTGCAGGCAGGGAGGATTACGTCACGAAGCCGATTTTTGGGCGGGAAGGTGGCGGTGTCATGCTGTTTGCATCAGATGGTACGCTGCAAGAGAAGGATCAGGAAGAGTTTTACTGGGAGCAGCCGATGATTTATCAGAAACGGGTGGAGCTTCCACAGATAACGGTTCAGACGATGAAGGGAGCGTATGCTGGACGGCTGCTCTGGGGGTCCTTTTGGATCGGCACAGAGGCATCGGCCATTGTAGCCCGTGTCGGGGGACCGATTACAAACAACCTATCCTATTATTTGCCGGTCGGCATAGACAAGTAGCGAAAGGAGAGGACATTTTACATGTTGGGACAATTGGATTACGTATTGAATTTTTTGGCGTATTTGGCAGTAACCATTCCGATATTGGCTGTGGGAATTTTTGTGTTTACAATCACGACTCCTTACAAAGAATTTGATCTGATCAAGCAGGGGGCACAGACTGACGATCCGAAGAAAATGGCAGCGGCAAAAGCAGCCTCGCACGATTTGGGAGGTAAAATTATCGGTTTGGCAATCGTTCTCGCTTCGGCTGTATACCACTCCGTTAACTTGTGGGATTTGGTCATCTGGGGTATTGTAGGAATGGTATTTCAAGTCATTGTTTTTTATTTGTTCGAATGGGTCACACCATTTAAAGTCGTGTCTGAAATTCCGAACGGGAACGTAGCCGTCGGTATTTTCGCTTCGCGGTTGAGTATTGCAGCGGGCTTGTTGATGGCTGCGCTGATCAGCTACTAAGCATGGAAAGAGGCGTTCACCTTCGAAGTCTGGTGCTCGTGTAGGCTCTCTACATTTGGCTCCTCCCGCTTCAGGTTTTCGCCTCTTTTTCGATGCAGAACAGATCATATTTTGAACACGCACTTATGAGCACGGGGAGGAGTCTTTTTGTTCTGGCGCGTCATGTATGAGATTTTTATCATTATGCTAGTGATTACGTATGCGATCCTGTTGTTCGCAGACTTCTCTAATCATCCGCTGTTGACTGATGAACTAATGGACAAGGTAGACACTGGGCTGATCATCTTGCTGATTGTCGAGTATTTGTTCCGGTTATGGAGGGCGAAAGACAAGCGAAAATTCGTTTTTGCCAACTGGTTCGATCTGATCGCAATGATTCCATTGGACTCTTATTTGTATTTAGCCAGAATCATGCGCGTGCTTCGGCTGGTGCGCATCGTGCGTGCTTCGCCGTTTTTGTTGGGAATCATTCGATCAGGCCCGATGCGTCAAGTAGTTGGTGTCGTCACGATCATCATGCTGTGGAGTTCGACTGCTATTTATTTGCTCGAATACGGTGTAAACGAGAACATCAAAAGCTTCCCGGATGCGTTGTGGTGGTCGATTGTGACAACCACGACAGTCGGCTACGGTGATATTTCGCCCGTGACGGCGGGAGGAAGAATCATGGCGACGATCTTGATGATAACGGGGATCGGAATGCTAGGAGCTTTGACGGCGAATTTTGCTACGCATTGGACAGAGACACATGAAAGCAAAAGCCCGGATGAGAAAGATCGCTTGACCGAAGAGATCAAAAAGCAGGCGATCGCAAATATCCAACAGATCGAAAACTTGACCGAGCACGAGTATGAGACGCTCAAAGAAAGTATGGATTTGTTGTATCGTCGAACGAGGAAAAAGAGTGAGGAATAAGGGGAGAGCTGTCAGGTATTGGCCTGACAGCTTTTTTGTTGTGATTACTGTTTTGCTTGAGCGTAATGCTGTACAACAAATTCACGAAAGGTCTGTGCAGCAAGTGACAAGTAGTGCTTTTCATGCCAAACCAAATGAGGAGTCCATTGGCAAACAGGCTCCTCAATATGAAGGAGCGTAAGCGGTGGCAATTCCTTTTTGGCGGCGATTGGTAAAAATGCAACACCAAGGCCAGTGCGTACCAAGCCGCTGATGGCTGCAGGTTCGTCCCCTTCACATACGATATTGGGTAGAAAACCAGCCTCTCGACAGAAATCATCGGTGATTTCGCGGAAGCTGTAGCCCGGTTTTAGACTAATGAACGGATCATTTGCTACTTCACTGAGGTGGATACGCTGGCGGCCTGCGAGACGATGCGCACTTGGCACTGCCAGTACGATCTCTTCTGTCAATAAGGGCAGATTACAGATTCCCGGCCGATCAATCGAGGAAGTAGCGAGGCAAAAGTCGATTTCACCTTTTTCGAGCAGTTGAACCTTCAATTCGTCTGTAGTTGCTTGGGTGATGCGAAAGCTGATGTGAGGATATAAGGATAGAAAAGGTGCCAGTAATTCAGATACCCGATTCAAGGTTGTCGTAGCTAACAAAACACTTCCACGTTCCAATCCAGCTAGGTCTGAAATTTCGCGTTTCCCATCTTCTAATGCCCCAAGAGCGATATCCACCTTTTTGAGAAAAGCTTGTCCAAAAACATTCAAGCGGATTTGTCGCCCAATCCGATCAAATAAGGGGACTCCTAATTCTTCCTCCAAGCGAGCGATGGTAACACTTAAAGCTGGTTGGGCTATACGGAGTTCCTGTGCCGCTTTTGTCATATGTTCCGTACGGGCGACTGTCTGAAAGTACTTGAGTTGAAGTAATTCCATAGTACATTTCCACCTTATATTGATATATTCAGTGTTATTAATATGATAATGAATTATATATTTTTATTTATTGATGATCAACTTTATAATAAAAACGTAAACAGAAACATTATAAATGATTAAGTATAAAAAGAGGTGGATAATATCATGGATACACAAAAATATTTAGAACATATTGAGGCTGAAAAAAGAAGTGAGCTGAGTCTCGATTACTTGTCCCATCTCCAAAAACAGCATGTCCTCCATGTTCACTTTGAAAATCTTGATATTCTTGCAAAAAAACCTCTGTCTTTGCATGAAGAAGACCTATATCAAAAAATTGTCCATGCCAAAAAGGGTGGCGTGTGCTATGAGTTAAACGGAATATTTTATTTTCTGCTAAAAGAACTGGGATTTGCGCCTTATCTGATGGCAGGAACCGTCTATGTAGGAAATGGAGTCTGGGCTCTTGAGAACGCTCATTTATTCAACATCATATCGCTAGATAACGAGGAATACTTGGTGGATGTAGGCATGGGCGGTAATTCGCCACGGCTTCCTGTTCCAATGAGTGGCGGTGAAGTTGTTGATAGTGATGGAATTTACCGCGTATATAAGGATGAAACCCAATCCCTTTACTATTTGCAAAAGAAGACTGATGAGGAGTGGGAAACTCAATATCGATTTGAGACACCTTCCCATAAATGGAATTTTGAGAACATCCATCCCATTTGTGTCCTAACGGAAACATCTCCTGAATCCATGTTCAATAAGATGTATTTCCTTTCGAGAGTGACGGAAAATGGGCGTATCACCCTGTTGGGAAACACGTTGATTATCGTCGACGGCAAAGAGAAAACAAAACAAAAACTGGAAGAACACGAGATTGAGGAAACGGTTCGTCGCTACTTTCACTTCTCCATTTGATGAGAGGAGCCATAATTTAAGAAGATACGATTAGAAACAACAGCCATCCGCGAAATCGGGTGGCTGTTGTTTTTACCATTCAAAAGATTTTGTTATTGACGGAGCAATCCATCCCAATTATAATTCCGAGTAAATATATATGAATTACAAAATAAGTTTGGATAAGGGGATTATCCGATGGCGAAAACGGCGGTTTTGGTAATTGCTCACGGTTCACCCGATCCTGACTGGTTGGCATTGGTGGAATCAGCCGTTTGGCAGTGCCGCACTGATTTGCCAATTCGGGTAGCTTACTTGGGAGGAGTGGAAGGACGAAGCATCAGCGATGAAGTGAAACGTCTGGAAGCATCAGGAGCGACAACAATTGTCGTCGTTCCGCTATTCGCTACAGCAGGAAGCAATCACGTAGGGGAAATCCGCGCGATGCTTGGACTAGACCCATGGCCGACAGGGGAGACAGAGCTGATTCGTGTTCCGGTTCAGGCAAGAATTCTCTGGTGTCCGCCATTGGAGGATCACGGAAACGTCGAGCAGATCGTGGCAGAGCGAATCGCAAGTCTATCACGCTTGCCTAGTCAGGAGGCTTTGTTGCTCGTCGGGCACGGCAGTGACTTGCCTGGATGTCATGAGCGCTGGGAAAAGCTGCTCTTGCGTCTGACATTCCGCTTGCAAAACCGCTACCAATTTGCCGCTGCCGGATATGCGACACTGAGGCCCGATACACTGTACGATCAAGCTTGTTCACTGGCACAAAAAGGGGACGTCCTCGTGCTTCCTCTGTTCGTCAGCCAGGGCTACTTCACGCGACAAGCAATCCCGAAACGGCTTGCGGGCTTGGCTTATTGCTATGAGGGCAGTGCGTACTTGCCCCACCCACTGATTGCGGACTGGATGAGCCAATCGATTCGAATGGCATTGGTAACTGACATCTTCACACAAAGGAGCATGTACGAGCATGGCAGAGAGAAAGCAGTGGAAGTGGGCTGCTGATCCATCCCTCAACAAAATGGAGTTTACGAAGCTGGAAAAAGACGGACTGGATGTCATCGAAGCAATCGTAAACATCTATTCCAAAGAAGGCTTCGCATCGATTGAATCTTCTGATATGGATCGATTTAAATGGGCAGGCGTTTATCAGCAGCGACCAAAGGACGGCCACTTCATGATGCGCGTGCGCATACCTGGAGGCATTTTGAACAGTGAACAAGCTCGGGTGCTCGCCAACATCGCGGAAGATTATGGACGTGATCTGGTGGATGTGACCACACGTCAGGCCGTGCAATTTCACTGGCTCACGGTAGAATCGCTCGCTGACATTTTTGATCGGCTCGCATCAGCGGGACTATCCTCTTTTGAAGCATGTGGAGACTGCCCGCGGCAAATCATGGGGAACCCACTGGCAGGAATTGATCCGCATGAAGTGCTAGATACGCGTCCCATTGTAGCGGAGTTGGAAAAATTTTTCTTGCTCAATCGTGATTTCTCCAATCTGCCACGCAAGTATAAAATATCGGTTTCTGCTAATATCCATAACGCCGCGCATGCGCAAATCAACGACCTGGCTTTCACTCCGGCCAAAAAAGCCATGGCTGGCGAGGAAGTAATCGGCTTTCATGTATGGGTAGGTGGCGGCTTGTCAGCGAAGCCATACTTGGCGAAGCAACTGGATGTGTTCGTGCGACCAGAAGAAGTCGTCAAAGTAGCGGCAGGAGTTACGACTCTGTTCCGCGATTTCGGCTACCGTCAAAAACGTACGCATGCACGTCTTAAGTTCTTGGTCGCTGACTGGGGACCGGAAAAGTTCAAGGAGCAATTAATGGAGCTGGTTGGCGAGCTTGAGCCGGGTGGTATCGATTTAACCTCGGGCTGGAATGGTGGATATTTTTACGGCATTCACGAGCAGCGCCAAGCAGGACTATATTACGCAGGCTTGTCTGTTCCCGTTGGACGGATGAATGCAGGGGAGCTAAATGAACTTGCCCGTCTGGCAGACGAATATGGAGATGGAACGATTGGCACCTGTAACACGCAAAATGTCCTGATACGCAACATTCCCGAAGCGAAGGTCGCAGCTTTCCGCAATGAGCCGATGATTGTGAAGCGTTTCAAATTGCAGCCCAATACGTTTGTCGGGTATGCCGTATCGTGCACAGGTACGGAATATTGCAATCTGGCTATCGTGGAAACCAAGGAGCGGATGCGTTCGCTGGCTCACTATTTGGATGATACGGTCGTTCTCGAAACGCCGCTGCGCATTCATATGATTGGTTGCCCGAATTCTTGCGGTCAGCGACAAATTGCGGATATCGGCCTGCAAGGCGCATTGGTCAAGACATCGAACGGGATGGTAGAGGCGTTTGACATCTACGTAGGTGGGACACTGGAGGAGCCGCAATTCAACCGCAAGCTCAACGCGCGGATTACTGTGGACAGACTCGGTCCGTTCCTTGCCCAATTGATCACGCTGTACAAGGCAGATCGTCAGGAAGGCGAACCATACTGGCGCTACGTAGAGCGGGTAGGACTTTCCCATATCCAAGCACAGGTTGACGCCATTCTGCAACCAGCGTAATGCTTGTGCGGGTATAGCCAGGTTAGGGGGACATGTCATGGGAGAGGAAAAAGCAGAGAGCTACCTTTACAAGCTGGAAGCCGTGCTAGAGAAAGGGCGGTTACTGACAGTTGTGGTGATCGCCCAAACGGATGAGCGAGCCTTTTCTTCAGCCGAGAACAATCTCTTGCGGCATACGATAGCGCCGCCTCATATCAAAGAGTTGAGCCTGGTGGAAAAGAAGCCGCTCGGACGCCAAGGAGTCGGGTACGTCGTGGAAACCTCCACGTTTGCTTAAATACAGCCACGACTCTTCCTGTGAAGGAACAAAGCAGCAAGGAGGACGGATTTCGTAATGAGCACAGGCAGAGTTGTTTTTGTCGGAGCAGGGCCTGGTGACCCAAAGCTGCTGACGATTCGCGGCATGGAGTCGCTTCGTCTAGCGGATGTGATTGTGTACGATCGCCTAGCAAGCCCGCAGCTTCTCTCGTACGCAAAAAAGGGAGCCACCCTCATCTATTGCGGGAAAGAGGCCGATCATCATACATTGCCGCAAGAGGAGATCAACCTTCTGCTCATCCGGGAAGCTCAAAAAGGGAAATACGTCGTTCGACTGAAAGGCGGAGATCCGAGCATGTTCGGGCGGGTAGGAGAGGAAGCGCAGATGTGTCGCGACCATTCTATTCCGTTTGAAATCGTCCCAGGGATTACTTCCGGGATGGCGGCTCCGCTCTATGCGGGTATTCCGCTGACGCATCGTGACTACAACTCTTCCGTCGCTTTTGTCACCGGTCACTTTTGTGAAAAAAATGCGGGAAAGGAACCAGACTGGGCTGCCCTCGCTTCGATGGAAACATTGGTCATCTACATGGGTGTGAAAAATCTGCCTCGCATCAGGGAGCGCCTTCTTGCGCATGGAAAAGACGCTCATACGCCCGTTGCTCTCGTGCGCTGGGGGACGGTGAGAGAGCAGGAGACGTTGATCGGCAAGCTTGGAACGATAGATAAGGAAGTCGAGCAGGCTCGTTTTGCTGCACCCGCTATCATTATCGTAGGTGAGGTTGTCCGCCTGCGGGAATCACTGAATTGGTACGAATCACGCCCCTTGTTCGGACAGCGAGTAGCCGTTGCAAGAAGAGCAAGCGATGAAGGAAGTAGCGAGCTCGTGATTGCCTTGGAGCAGTTGGGCGCCGAAGTCATGCCGATTCCTTTGATCGAACGCTGCGCGTTTGACACACCATTGACCGAGCTTGCCGCTTATCGTTGGCTCGTCTTCGAGGATGAGCAGCAAGTATCCTTTTTTACTTCTGCCTTGCGACAACAGCGCTATGATGTACGACGCTTGACGAGCAAACTGGCTGTTTGTGGACAACGGCCTTCCAAGGCTTTCGAGAAATGGGGGATATATCCGGACTTGGTGCTGGATGATAACACATCACTGCCGGCATTGCCCGACCTGCTTGCCTTGGAAAAAGAAGAGCAGGTGCTATACGTAGGGGCAAGGAAGCCACAACGAATCTCGCTGGATCACGGTAAGGTGATTCAAGTGATCCAAGCGGGCACGGTGGAATGGGATGAGAAGCACCTCGGTGCGAAAGAGGTAGGATTGTCATTTGACTGGCTAGCGACGGATGACGCCCATGCGCTGTCAGCTCTGGCGCAATTCGCTGGCGATGCTTGGTCAAAGACACCGATCGTATGTGTCGGTAAGGAAACAGCAGATGCAGCGAGAGAAATGGGCTGGCAATCCGTGAGCAGCCATGCAGATAACGCAATCCATGTAAATGAGCTCATGGCGTGGCGCGACGATGCCAAGCGTGGGCAGAGGCTTGTCTTGTCGACGACTGGTTCGCAGGAAGGATCGTACGCTGAATGATCAAGGAGGGGGCACATGAGCCAGCTGAATTATGCGTCAGCTACAGAGGAACAACTCGCTTCCATCAATAATAGTCTCGCAAAGGGCGACACCATAGATGTAATCAAATGGGCCTACAAAACGTTTTCAGATGATTTGATTTATTCTTGTAGCTTTGGGGCCGAGGCCATGGTGCTGCTCGATATGATCAGCGATGTGAAAAAGGATGCCAAGGTCACTTTTTTGGATACCAATCTCCACTTTTCCGAGACGTACAGCTTGATTGAGCAGGTGAGAGTAAGGTATCCCGCATTGCGGATAACGGTCAAGCAGCCGGACATCACGCTGGCACAGCAGGCAGACCTCCATGGCGAAGAATTGTGGAGCAGGCAGCCGGATATGTGCTGCCATATCCGCAAAGTACAGCCGATGGAAAATGTGCTGACCGGAGCGGTTGCATGGATGTCAGGACTACGCAGAGAGCAGTCTGCCACGAGAGCGGATGTCGAGTTTGTTAATCGCGATGAAAAATTCCAGTCACTAAAAATTTGCCCGCTCATTCATTGGAAGTCGGAGGAAGTATGGCAGTACATTCGGGCATTTGAATTGCCGTACAACCCCCTTCACGACCAGAGCTATCCGAGCATCGGCTGTGCTCCTTGTACTCGTTCTGTAAAAGAGGGCGAGGATTCGAGAGCAGGGCGCTGGGCGCAAGCAGGGAAAACGGAATGTGGCCTACATCTCGCAAGGTAACGAGAAAGAGAAGAACAAACCAAGGATAGGAGGGCTTTTGTATGAGAGGGAAACCTCGCGGGGGAGAGCTAGTAAACCGTTTTGATCCACAGGCAGACCTGTCGGTGACTACGCATGAGGTAGAGATAGATGCATTTGCACTCGCAGATCTGGAGTTAATCGGGATTGGGGGCTACAGTCCGCTTGAGGGGTTTTTGAATCGGGCGGATTATATTTCTGTCGTAGAGCAGATGCGACTGGCAGATGGTACCGTTTGGAGCATTCCGATCACGCTTCCGGTCTCGACCACTGTCGCAGGAGCCTTGCAGATCGGAGACAAGGTGCGGTTGAGCCATCAAGGTTCGGTCTATGGCATTCTTGCGATCACCGATATTTATTCACCTGACAAGGAGCGAGAAGCTCGGCTCGTCTATGGTACCGATGATACGAATCATCCTGGGGTGAAAAAGCTGCTGGAGCGTCCCGCCGTTTATTTGGCTGGCCCAATTACGTTGGTAAAGCGCACCGAAAAAGGTCGCTTTGCCCGCTATCATTTCGATCCGGCACAAACGAGAGAAAGATTTGCCGAGAAGGGCTGGAAAACGATTGTTGGCTTTCAGACACGCAACCCAGTCCACCGCGCGCATGAATACATCCAGAAATCAGCTCTCGAAATCGTCGACGGTCTCTTTTTGAATCCTCTCGTGGGCGAAACGAAGGCAGATGACATCCCTGCTGATGTGCGGATGAACAGTTATCAGGTATTGCTGGAAAAATACTATCCGGCTACCCGGGTAGAGTTGGCCGTGTTCCCGGCTGCCATGCGTTACGCGGGACCGAGGGAAGCGATTTTTCACGCATTGGTGAGGAAGAATTACGGCTGCACTCATTTTATTGTAGGCCGGGACCACGCGGGTGTTGGCAACTACTACGGGACGTACGATGCCCAGCATATTTTCCGCCAGTTCCAGCCAGAAGAGCTAAGGATTACGCCGTTATTTTTCGAGAACAGCTTTTATTGCATGAGCTGCGAAAACATGGCCTCTACCAAAACATGCCCGCATGATAGTGAGCACCATGTCGCGCTGTCCGGGACAAAGGTGAGGGAAATGCTGGCGCGCGGGGAGGCTCCGCCACCTCAATTTAGCCGTCCTGAGGTTGCGCAGGTATTGATCGAAGGGCTGCGACCGGTGTCCGTATAATCGGCTAGACGAAAGCAGTTGTAAGAGAGGGGAGAGACGATGAGTAGAGAGGGCACCGCGAATATCGTATGGCATCCGACGACTGTAACCAAACAAGACCGTCAGAAGCGTGCAGGCCACAAAAGCTGCGTCTTATGGTTTACGGGGCTGTCTGGTGCTGGCAAATCGACGTTGGCCAATGCAGTCGAACACGAACTGCATCAAAGAGGGCTAGCCAGTTACGTACTGGATGGTGACAATATACGTCACGGCTTAAACCGCGGACTGGGGTTTGGGACAGAGGATAGACGGGAAAATATTCGCCGAATTGGCGAGGTCGCGAAGCTGTTCGTAGATGCAGGCGTGATTACCTTGACGGCATTTATCTCTCCCTATCGGGAAGACCGGGAGCTTGCACGTAATCTGGTAGAGGCGGGAGAATTCATCGAGGTATATGTAAAATGTTCATTGGATGAGTGTGAGCGCCGGGATGTGAAGGGCCTATACCAAAAAGCGAGAAGCGGAGAGATTGGTCAGTTTACGGGGATTTCAGCACCGTATGAAGCGCCTCTTCAAGCGGAACTGGTCATTGAGAGCGACAAGCAGACGATTGAAGAATCTGTCCAGATTGTCCTTACATATCTGGAAGAGCACCAAATTCTCTAGTTTTATGGATACGGAAAAAAGCACGACGCGAGAGGCGCCGTGCTTTCTTCGTGAGGAAAAATATTACTTCGTAGTGGTCGCTGCTTCTTCAGCTTCCAGATCCTCAGCCATTTCTTCCATCCATTTTTGTTGATCAACCATGCTTTCAGCGATTGGACGAACAAAGCCTTTGTCGCTAAAGCTGTTGATTGCTTTTTCATCTTTCACCAGCTGTTCTACAGTCAGACCAGCATCTTTTGCTGGGGCATTGAACTTGGTTGCTTTTCCGAAGTTGTATGCATATTGATCAGCAGCCAGACCGATTGTTACAGCTTGCTTCATTTCTGGAGCTTGGAAAGTTACGCTCAGATCGCTTGTTTGTTTCACAGGCATTTTGTTGCTGTCGATGTAGAAGTCGAGGTTCCAAGCGAGCTTGTGGAAGCCTTCTTTTTTCATTTCTTCTACGATTTTTTCAGGTGTGTATGTTTTACCTGTTTCATCCAGCCATTTTTTCGCTTCAGCCATGCTCTCGTTGATCATTGCTTCTGCATTTGCGCGCTTCTCAGCTTCTGTAGTTTTCGCGCCCATTTCCGGATACAGATCTTCTGTCATGGAAGTGGTCAGTACCATCATATCGATCGCAAAATCTTTCACATCTTTGCTAGCTACTGCATCGTTAGCTGTGAAGAAGAACATTTTCACCAGTTCTTTTGCGTCGATTTTTACAGTTACATGAGTCGCTTCTACTTTTTCACCGTTTGGCAATGTAACGGATTGTTTGCCATGGTTTTTCGCGTCTGTCAATGTATAGCCATATTTACTTACATACTTTTTAACAAAGTTGAAAGTAAGGTCGTTCATTTTGTCTTGGTAGTCTTTCAGCTTCGCAGCGTTAGCAGCATCGGAGCCGCCAAGCTCAGCCATGAAAGGATTGGATGCGCTCGAATCGATTACCAAGTATTTGCTGTCCAGCGGAGACTTCACGTAGACTTTATCTTCGTCAACGATCGTTTCCACAGATGCTTTTTTGTCACCTGTCCAGAGCTTGTTGTCGCGCAGGAGCTTGTCGTCTTTTACTTCTACTTCAAACTTCACAGTGTCCAGATCCAGCTGGGAGCCTTTTACTGTTACGCCTGCTTTCAAAGCAGACAACAACGCCGTACTTTCTTTGTCAGCCGTTTCTCCGAATGCTTCAGGCAATTTCTCAACGTCGCCTGTCAGCTTCAAGGAGCCTTCAAAATCATAGTTTGGCTTGTCAATGGTCGCTACGATAGAATCACGCACCAAGGATGCCTCGCCAGCACAACCGGTCAGCAATACTGTACCTGCTACCAGAAGGGCGCTTCCTTTTTTCCACATGATGTGTTCCTCCCCTATGTATATTATTTTTTTATTCCCCTCTTCTTCTACGCACAAATAGAGAAAAGGTTTCGCAAAAACGGAAAAAAATCACAATCCAGCTAATTCTGCCCCATTTTCGTGGTAAGATGAAGGGGAAAAGATGGTTAGTGAAGAAAGGGCGTTGCAACATGTGGTCGTGGCTTCAAAAGCTGATGAACTTTTTTCAGGGAGAAAGAGAAGAAGAAATAGAAGAAGCAGGTCGTCCAGCAGGTACCGGTAACCCAACAGGTAATCCCGCTCCCCGTCAGCCTCAGGCGAAAACAAAAAGTATATACCCAAAAGAACGGGTAAACAATCGAGATATAGAAGACAATGTGCGTGAAAGAAGAGAGCGTCAATTTCGTTTTCCAGTTGTCCCGGATAACTATTTGGAGAAGAAGCGTAATCATAGCGTAAATCCTGCCGAATCGAATGAACGCAGTCGCCAGCAGGCACCTCGTGAGCGATTCGAGCCCAAGCGTGAAACGGTGCGGCCAGCAAATGAACGTGTGCTGGAAACAAAGGCAGAGCCTGTTTTCGAGAAAAAGAAACCTGAACTTGTTAAGAACAACATTGAGATACCGCAGCGTCCAAACCGTACGCCACAAAAAGAAGCGGAAAAAGTAACGAGACCCGTTTATTCTACTGAGGAAAAGCGTGCCTACCAGCCGTCTGAAATCGTTTCCCCTGTTTATGGGAAGATAACCTCGGCGACGCGCGAGGCAGAGCATCGAATCCATACGACTGCGGGAATCATTTATCCGCGTCTGGAGCAAGAAGAGCATTTGCAGCAGATGAAGCAGTGGGAACAAGAGATAAGCGAGCGGTATTTTCCAGAGGAGCAAGAGACTGCTTCTTTTGAGCAAAATGAACCGCAGCATGTTGTTGTTGGAGATGAATCTGTACATAACGAAAGAGAAGAGACTGCTTCGGAGTCTGCTGTGGCAGAAGCTCTTGATTCAGAACGAGAGGTTGCTGCTTCCATACAAATGGAAGAGACGGTAGCAGAAGAAATAGAAGGACAAATGATGGATACGGAATCGCAAGCTACGGATCTGGAAGATTCTGATTCTGACTCTGATGCTTTTGAGCCAAAAGTCGAAGAGACTGTAGCTGAAGAGAATGAGGTAGAAGAGGCACAAACTGAAGAGATAGAACTTGCAGAATCAATGCCGAGTGAGAATTTCGAAGAGAAGGAATCGGAGTCTATTAGGCAACAAGAACCGACAGACTACTCTCAAACGATGGAAGAGCGACTAGCCGATGAGGAAGCAGAGCATAGACTGATCACTACACTCAGTGAGGTTGTGCAGGTAGAGAGCGAGAATGACGACGATAACGTGCAGTCTCCTTCTGTTGGGGAGGAATATAGAGAAGTCGAAACGGAGCTAGAGAGCGATGGTGTCGAAGAGCCTGCCTATACATCTGCTATCAGCAGATTGCTAGAAAGAGCAGAAGTAGATTCACCACAGGAGCTCAGTTCAGCAGATGTGGGTTCGGTTTCCGAAGTTACGCCAGAGCAAACAGAACCAACTGAGCCTGTATCCATTGCTCAACCGATTGTAGAACCAATTATGGAACCGATTGTTGAACCAGTTGCAGAAACTGTTGCAGAATCCGTAGCAGTCCCTGTCCCTGCTACATCCGCTGCACAGCCCGTAAACCTGTCTCAGGTATCCATGACGAAGCAGCCTGCGTCAGCTCCAGTAAAAGACTCGTCCAATGAAGCTGACCAAGGAGCAGAGTCAGCACAGCCGCCATACGCCTTGCCGGATTTGGGACTGCTGAATCCGAGCCCACCGGTCAGTGATGACGACGATGAGCATACTCAAATTCAAAAGCTGTTATTGGAAGAGACGCTCGCGAATTTCAATGTCAGTGCTCAGGTAGTAGGGATTGTCAAAGGCCCATCCGTGACACGCTTTGAGTTGCAACCGGCTCCCGGCGTAAAAGTGAACAAGATTACGGGATTGGTTGACGATATCAAGTTGAATTTGGCTGCCAAAGATATTCGCATCGAGGCACCGATTCCAGGACGCAATGCCATCGGAATCGAAGTCCCGAATATGTCCAGCCAGCCTGTATTAATCGAGAAGATTATCAGCTCAGACAAGTTTCAGGAGCATTCATCTCCTCTGGCGGTCGCACTCGGTATGGACATTGGTGGAGAGCCGATTATTGCGGATATTAAAAAGATGCCGCACGGTTTGATTGCCGGCTCGACAGGCTCGGGTAAAAGTGTCTGCATTAACTCTATCATCGTCAGTCTGCTGTACAAGGCGACTCCTGAGCAGGTGCGATTGCTCTTGATCGATCCGAAAATGGTAGAGCTCGCCCCTTACAATCATTTGCCGCATCTGGTTACGCCTGTCGTGACGGAGGCCAAGCAGGCAACGGCTTCTCTCAAGTGGGCCGTGGAAGAAATGGAGAAGCGCTATACGCTATTCGTAGAGGCGGGTGTTCGCGATATTGACCGCTACAATCAGACGACAGATGATCAGCTGCCTTATATCGTGATCGTCATTGATGAGTTGGCTGACTTGATGATGGTCTCGCCGCAAGATGTGGAGGATTGCATTATCCGGATCGCTCAGAAGGCACGTGCTTGCGGTATTCATTTGCTCTTGGCGACACAGCGCCCATCTGTGGATGTCATTACCGGAAACATCAAGGCAAACGTACCGACTCGTCTTGCTTTTGCTGTGTTCTCCCAAGTTGACTCGCGTACGATTCTCGATCAATCTGGGGCAGAACGACTGTTGGGGAGAGGGGACATGCTGTTCCTTGAGAGCGGCACGACTCCGGTTCGTCTGCAAGGGAACTTCGTTTCGGATGACGAGATCGAGCGAATCACGCACATGATCAAAAAGCAAAGAAAGCCTGCGTACATTTTCAGCAAAGAAGATTTGGATCAGCAGGTTGCATCGTTTGACAGCGGAGATGACCCGTTGTATCTGGAAGCACTCGTGTTCGTGGCTGATCAGGGACAAGCTTCTGCATCTGGATTGCAACGCCGTTTCCGCGTCGGATATAACCGTGCTGCCCGTCTCATCGAAATGATGGAGGCAGATGGGTACGTCGCAGGACAAAGCGGCGGTAAGGCTCGCGCTGTCCTTATTTCCAAGGAGGACGCACAAGCCGTAGTAGAGGGATCGACACTCCTGTAAAAACGAGGGTCTTGCATGGAGCAAGGCCCTTTCTACACGGACGAGTTGCCTAAATATTCAGTAAGGTAGTATGCTATAGGATAGATGTGAGATGGAAAGGATCGATGACGATGAATCCGCTGGCGAAAAAGTATCAGGAGATTGACGACAAAATAGTCTTGTTCAATGAAGAGTATTATTTGAGCGTGGAAAAAATCGACATTGCCGCAATGACGTTGGAAAAAAAAGAGTCGCTCTTTAACCAGCTGTACGATTTCGACAGTTCAGACATGGAACTGGAGATCGATGTCTCCGAGGAAGAAAAGGGCGTTTGGTACCTGCAATTGCTCGTACCGCATGTATTGACACTCCCAGAGGCTGCCAAAAGACGCATCGAAAATGGAACCAATCAACTCACCCAGCATCTGAAGGAACAGGTAGATGAGCTAGTGAGAACGCAATTGCTCGGGGAAGAAATTTATACCTATGTGAAACGGTACAATCCGGATTTGGAGCGTATTGCCTAATAACAAACATCCATCTATCCCACAACGAGGGGCAAGATGGATGTTTTTCATTTCCCTTAGCTTTTGGCCGTTTTGGTCGCTAGCCAGGTGCAGGCAGTCTTATTTGTCGTAGTCGCAATCCATTCGCACGGTTGATTGTTTACAGGAGTGATCAAGCGTAGTGTATCGCCTTTGAGACCGCCGTATTTGACGGAGGCACTGGGGGCTGCTGCGACATACACCACACGTTCGTTGATAGAAACAGTGGGGATAAAGGTAGAGTTTTCGGATTTGTAGCCGCTAGTGAGGGAAACAGGAACAGGGAGGTTTTTCATGGAGAGGGTTATTTTATCCGAAGACTTGTGATAAAACATTTTTCCAGTAACCTGGCTGAAGTCGCCTCCATCCACGGTGACTACCAATGGGTACGTTCCGGTGCCGAAGAGCATGATGGCGTGATCAGAACCGGAATAACGGTTGTTTATGAGGGAAACATTTCCGCAGCGGTTCAACGAAATGTTTTGGGTCAGCCGAGGGTCAAACGAACAGTTTCTCACGGTAACTTGTCTCTCGGCGAGCACATCCCATGGCTCCAAGCTCAAGGCGTAGCCGCCGATGGAAGTCGCCGTATCATTGGCCTCGAAGCTACAGCCATCAAATACAAGACCTACATCCGAATAATCCACGGTCAGACCGGTACCAACCGTCTTTGTACTTCCTTGTGCTGTCGTATGCAATACCCAGCGACAGTTGCTGAAGGTCATGTTTTTCATAAAGTTCACCCGATTTTTCTGATCAGGTGCCGTATAAAAAACCGAGGAGCTGATACAGCCTGTCATGCCAGTGAGACTGAAGCTGGCGAGCGAAACAAGGTGACTACCTTGCACGACCATCGGGGAGGACAGATCTCCCTCCAAGTCGAGCTGTTGACGGCAAGAGACATTGCTCAGGTTTACGAACATGGGTGTGGCTCCGTCGTACCCTTCATTGAGTTCGACCTCAAAACGATCACACGCTACATTCGCTGCATTCAGACGTTCCAGTCCACCTGTCACTGTAATATCTGAGCGTGTTCTCTTGCGGTTGTCGCTGTAAAAATCGGTAACTTGCACAGAGCGGACATAGCAGTTCGTTTCCCCGGCAAAGTAAAAATGGTCGGCGATTCCATCCGTACACCATACTTGTTGTAGCGCTACGTAATTGATATAGCTGCTAGGACCGGCACCACGAATGTAGAAATCGGCGCTATGCTCGTAATCGTAAGGATCGGGAGGCAGCGGGTTTGCTCTTGCATTGGAATCAATCTTTAAGTTGGTGACCACGAAGGAATCAGCATCACCACCCGTGGATGTAATCGAGAACAGCCACCGCCAATCTGCGGCAGTTGAATTGGCTTTCCTTTTTAATACGGAAAAAGGACCGATTCCCTGCATCACTAGGCTTTTTCCTGCTCCTAGGACGGCCTCCAGGCTATTTGGCTCAATTATATAGGTGCCAGCAGGGAAAAATAATGGAATTTGCAGGTTCAGAGCAGCAGTCAAGGCAACCTGGATTGCTTGGGTATCGTCGGTCACTCCATCCCCCTTTGCTCCGTACGTTTTTACATCAATCCACATAAAAGCATTCTCCTCCAAAAAATGGGTAGACAAGATTGTCTTCTTTTCATTTCATTCAACCATTTCTCAAATGTTGACAACCATTTAGTAAAAAGGGCATGGACGACATAAAAATGTGTTCCATAAACTTTGGGCAACCACTGGCATATTTGTCCTAGAACCTCCGTATGAATAAGCAAAGAGGTGGATAGTATGTCGATTTTGGTGACAGGCGCAGCTGGTTTTATCGGTTTTCATGTAGCACGACGGCTTTTGGAACAAGGACAGACGGTGTGGGGGGTAGATAATTGCAATGAGTATTACGACCCGGTCTTGAAGAGCAAACGACTGGAAATCCTCCAAGCGTATCCATCATTTCGTTTTTTCAAAGCGGATATTGCAGATCAGAGCAAAATGGACGAGTTGTTCCGAGAAATGGAGCCGGAGATTGTCATTCACTTGGCCGCTCAAGCGGGCGTCAGGTACAGTTTGGAAAATCCTCATGCCTATACGACTTCCAATATCACCGGGTTTCTGCACATTTTGGAAGGATGCCGACGGTCGAGAGTCAAGCATTTGCTCTACGCATCCTCAAGCTCCGTCTACGGAGGCAATACAAAGCTACCATTTGCGGAGTACGATCCCGTAGATGAGCCGGTCAGCTTGTACGCAGCAACGAAAAAAGCCAATGAACTGATGGCCTATACCTATAGTCATTTATACGGCTTGCCTGCGACGGGACTTCGCTTCTTTACGGTATATGGGCCTTGGGGCCGACCCGATATGGCGCTCTATACGTTTACTAAGGCGATTTTGTCGGGAGAGCCTGTCCGCATTTTCAACTACGGCAACATGACAAGGGACTTTACGTATGTGGACGATATCGTCGAAGGGATGCTGCGACTGATGAATCGAATTCCCCGAAGGGAGGGGGATAAGGCGCCGCATGAGGTGTTCAACATCGGGAATCACCAGCCGATCGATTTGCTTACGTTTCTCTCGATTCTGGAAGAGAAGCTGGGTAAAAAGGCTGTTCGCGACTATTTGCCCATCCAGCCGGGGGATGTTCCTGCTACCTATGCGTCAGTGGAAGCTCTGTATGAGGCGACAGGCTTTCGCCCGAAAACACCAGTCGATGTGGGGATATCTCGCTTTGTAGACTGGTACGTCAGCTATTATGGTGTCGCCCATGCGTAAAAAAGTGGGAGTAGTAGGTCTTGGATATGTAGGACTGCCTGTCGCGATTGCTTTTGGCCAAGTGCTTCCAGTGGTGGGTTTTGACATAGACGAAAGACGCATACGCAGTCTGGAAAGAGGAATGGATGAAACGGGAGAGATGTCTACAGATGAGCTAAAGCGAGCCAACATCACGTATACAGATGACCCCGCGAGTCTCGCAGCGTGTGATTTTATCATTATAACGGTGCCCACTCCTGTCGATTCTGCGAAACGGCCCGATATGCGGGCACTCATTCTCGCGTCTGAAAGCGTTGGGCAACATCTGACTTCAGGGACCATCGTCGTCTATGAATCGACAGTTTATCCAGGGGCAACAGAAGAAATTTGTATTCCTGTATTGGAACAAGCGTCTGGAAAGCTGGCGGGGATTGATTTTTTCGTCGGCTACTCACCTGAACGAATTAATCCGGGGGATCGGGAACGGGGATTGTCCCAGATCGTCAAGGTCGTCTCAGGGCAAGATCGCCAGACGTGTGAAACGATTGCCGAGATGTATGGGGTGATTGTAGAGGCGGGTATTCACAAAGCATCCTCGATTCAGGTGGCTGAGGCAGCCAAGGTGATTGAGAACACGCAACGCGACATCAATATCGCCTTGATCAATGAACTCTCGATTATTTTTGACCGCTTGGGCATTTCTACGGTAGATGTGCTCCAGGCCGCTCGAACAAAATGGAACTTCCTTCCGTTCTCTCCAGGACTCGTCGGTGGTCATTGCATTGGTGTCGATCCGTACTATTTGACATACAAGGCGGAGAGTGTTGGTTATCATCCCCAGGTCATACTGGCAGGACGACGGATCAATGACGGTATGGGCAAGTTCGTCGCGACCTCACTCGTGAAGCAAATGATCTGGCAAAATATTGCGATTCAAGGCTCGCGAATTACGATCATGGGCATCACCTTTAAAGAAAACGTGTCGGACATTCGCAATAGTCGGGTCATCGACATTATTCAGGAACTAAAGGAGTTCGGAGTAGAGGTCCAAGTGACAGATGAATTGGCTTGTCCAGAGCGGACGAGAGAGGAATACGGCATTCAATTGCGAGAGTGGGAAGACCTGCAGCCTGCCCACGGAATCGTATTGGCCGTACCTCATGAGCGATATCTGCACCTGGGATGGGAGGAGCTTGCCGGACTCTTGTATCAGGGGCAAGGTGTCATCGCAGATGTGAAAAGTGTGCTAAATCGAGAAACATGCCCGGCAGAAATTAGCCTGTGGCGTTTATGATGACCATTGTTTGAATAACGATCACCTGGAGCGGATGAATATGAGCTACCGGAAGAGAAGATTCTGGTTAAGCTTATCGGATGCAGGAATTATCAGCTTGGCTGTCTGGTTGGCCTGCCTGGTTCGATTTGATTTTTCTTTCACAGCGATAAGCGAATATCACCCTATGGATTTGATGATTGGCCACGTACTGTTCGTCGTGACAGGTATGCACTTCGCTCAACTCTATCGACCTGTTTTCCGCTATGTCAGTGTTCGCGAACTGGTCTCGATCATTTTAGCCACGAGCTTTTCCGTTTTGGCTCTCTACCTGGTACTGAAGATGACGTACCTGTTTGGTTGGTCCATCCGATTTCCCACCTCACTCTTTCTCATGACGCTGGCCTTTGTTTTGCTCGGGATCACAGGCTCTCGGTTTGTATGGAAGTGGTGGTATGAAGAGCGGGAGAAAAGAACACAGGATCGCAGGCGCACATTAATTATCGGGGCAGGTAGTGCAGGTGTGCTCGTAGCCAGAGAGATGAAAACCTCGCCTTTGTCGGAGCTGCGTCCAGTGGCCTTTATCGATGATGAGCCCAGCAAACAAAATCTGCGCGTGTACGGCCTGCCGGTTGTAGGGAATCGGGCTGATATCGCCCGCGTCGTGCAACGACTTTCCATATCAGACATCGTGATTGCTATGCCATCCGCATCCCGGCAGACGATTAAGGAGATTTTCGACATTTGCAAAACGACGAGAGCGAGTGTCAAAATTTTGCCGCACGTAGCAGACATCATCAGCGGAAAAATCACGATGAACATGATTCGGGATGTAGCGTTGGAGGATTTATTGGGAAGGGAGCCTGTTCAGGTCAATCTGGAAGAGATTACGGGGTACTTGCGGCAGCAAGTCGTACTTGTGACAGGAGCGGGCGGCTCGATTGGGTCCGAGCTTTGCAGACAAATAGCTAGATTTGGTCCGAGGAAACTTCTTCTCTTAGGGAACGAAGAGAACGGCATTTTTGAAATGAGCCTAGAGCTCTCGCGTTTGTTTCCTGAGCAGGAGACGGTCAGCCTGATTGCAGATATTCGTGACAGACAAAGAATTGCTTCGATAATGCATGAGTATCGTCCCGCCGTTGTTTTTCATGCCGCAGCCCACAAGCATGTACCGTTAATGGAGAACAACCCGTGTGAGGCATTGAAGAATAACATTCTGGGTACGAAAAACGTTGCGGAATGCGCGCTGGAAACCAGCGTCTCTCATTTCATCCTGATCTCGACGGACAAGGCAGTGAATCCAACCAGTGTGATGGGTGCCACGAAAAGGATTGCTGAGCTTCTGATCCAGGGTTATAACCATTTCGGACTTACCCGGTTTGCAGCTGTTCGTTTTGGAAATGTCTTGGGGAGCAGGGGAAGTGTCGTTCCCGTTTTTCTTAATCAAATCCGGGCAGGTGGACCGATTACCATTACACATCCAGATATGGAGAGATTCTTTATGACCATTCCTGAGGCTGCCCAGCTCGTCATCCAGGCGGGAGCACTCGCTCAGGGAGGGGAGATATTCATCCTCGATATGGGGAAACCGGTCAAAATTGTCGATATGGCCCTCGACCTGATTCGCTTGGCAGGCTTGGAGCCCGGGAAGGATATTCCGGTTGTATTCACGGGAGTTCGTTCGGGAGAGAAGCTGTACGAAGAAATTTTGACGGAGGAAGAAGGCTTGTCGTCTACTTGCCATAATCGCATCTTCATAGGGAAGCCGCTCGATTTTTCCTGGAATGAGCTCTTGGCAGGGATCGCCCGGTTGGAGCAAATTGCAGACAAGGGAGCGACGATGGAGGACAAACAATCCATCATTGAGATTTTGCAAGGGATCGTTCCAGGCTATCAATCCACTTCTTACGTGAAGGAAGAGTCTACGCCAGTCCCTTATCAAGTGGCGATCGGATGAGCGTCAGCAAATGGAAGGAAAAGATCGCCACGATAAAGTGGAAGCGGCTGCTTGTATGGGGAGGATTGATTTGTCTCATCAGTTTGAGTGGTTATGGTGTGTACGTCTATCTGTCGTTAAAAGAAACGGCCAGCAAAATGTACCTCCCTGTCCGCACGCAGAAATCTATCGAGATATCTGTAGCGACTGAACCAGCATCTGTGAGGCAATCACCGCCCATGAATTCCCAAGAAGCAACGACATCGCCAGCGGTTGAAGGGGAGAACTCCGCTATCTTGCCTAAAGAACCGATCACACTGCTGCTTCTTGGCGTTGATGAACGAGAGAATGACAAGGGGCGCTCTGATGTCATCCTCGTACTCTCCGTCAACCCGAAAACGAAATCTGCGTTGCTCATCAGCATACCGCGTGATACGCGAACAGCTATGGCTCACAAAGGTAGCCAAGATAAGATCAATCACGCTTATGCATTCGGCGGCGTGCAACAGGCAGTAGACACCGTCGAGCAGTTTCTTCAATTTCCCATTGATTACGTGGTGACCGCGAATATGGAAGGATTCGCGGGTGTGATCGATGCGCTGGGAGGAGTGGAAGTCAACAACAAGCTTGCCTTTACTTATGCGGATTACACCTTTCCGATCGGTCCCATCCAGCTAGACGGGAAGCAAGCCTTGGTCTACGCTCGCATGCGCTACGAAGATCCGAGAGGCGACCTCGGGCGCAACGAAAGACAGCAGGAAATCATCAAGGCATTGCTGGACAAAGGTGTAACCCTTGCATCGCCTACCCGATTGAATGACGTCCTTACGACGATGGGGAAATACGTGAAAACGAACATGACCTTTGATGTGATGAAACAGCTTGCCCTAAGCTATAGCACGGCAGTTACCTCCGTCGAGACGATTCGTTTGGAAGGAAAGGGTCAAATGATCAATGGAATCTACTACTATATCGTCAGTCCGCAAGAACGTGAGAGGTTGACCGAGAGTCTTTCAACTTTTCAAAAACAAATCGAACCTCCCGTACAACTGCAGAAAGAAGGAAGTGACAGCATAGCGGGGCAAAGGGGGAAGCAGGATGAATGAGGAGCTTAATCTTCGTGAAATACTCCTGATGTTGTTGAAGCGATGGAAGCTGATCCTTTTGATTACCTCTTTATGCACCATCGGAACAGCGCTCGTGAGCTTCTATTTACTGACACCGATTTATCAGGCTAAGACGGAAATATTAGTGAATCGCTCGCTGGATTCAACCGTAGAGAGCATGCTATCCGTCGCGGAAATTGATTCCAATCTGAAATTGATTGAGACCTATCGCGTGATTATTGAAAGTCCGCGGGTGATGGAGCGCGTGCTCGAAGTGATAGGGGCCGGCGCTACGATGGAGGATCTGCTGCTTCAAACGAAGGTGGAACCAGTCAAGGATTCACAGGTCATTTCCATTACGGTAGAAGATCCGGATCAGGGCAGAGCTGTACTCATCGCCAATACAATCGCGACGACCTTTCAGGGAGAAGTCGTGAAAATGCTTAGCATGAACAACGTGCATATTTTAGCAGAGGCCCGAAACAATCCGGCGGCCATTCCAGTGAGCCCAAAACCGATCCTCAATTCGGTGATTGCTTTTGTCCTCGGGTTGGCAACGTCTATGGTCGTCGTCTTCTTGCTGGTGCAGATGGATACCCGACTTCAATCGGAAAAAGAAGTGGAGGAGTATTTAGGCTTACCTGTACTGGCAACTATTGCGGTAATTGACAAAAAAACGCGGAAGGCATTTCGCCAGCCTAAGGCGGAGGAAGTGAGGAATGAGTATGAGAAGGCAGAAGCCTGATGATCGTTACCAAAAGCTGATCGCCCATTGGGAGCCGCTGTCTCCGCTGGTAGAGGGCTACCGTACCCTTCGCTTAAACATTCAGTTTTCCATGGGCGACAAGCTGATGCAAACGATTTTAGTCACCAGTCCAGGGGCTTCTGAGGGAAAAACGATCACCGCTGCCAACCTGTCCTTGATGATGGCAAAGGATCACAAAAAAACGGTGCTGCTTGATTTTGACTTACGCAATCCGCGGGTACATTTCACCTTTGATATGCCGAATCTGTACGGAATCAGTTCTTACTTTTCGGATATGTGCGAGATTGCAGATATTATTCAACCGTCAGGGGTGTCAGAGCTGTCGATCATCACGGCAGGGCCAATCCCGCATAATCCGGCGGAAATGCTCGGAACGACACGGCTCTTGGAATTGATGGACTATCTGCGCCACAACTATGATTTTGTGATTGTCGACAGCCCGCCATTAATCGTAAGCGACGCAATGGTGCTGGCGAGGGAAATGGACGGCTGTGTCATGGTGGTGGATGCAAGCAAGACGAAGCGGGATTCTGCTGTCAAAGCAGTAGAGCAGTTAAAAGCGGCAGGAGCCAATCTGCTCGGTGTTGTTCTCAACAACAAAAAGGTAGGGAAGAGAGAAGGCTACTACGGATATGGGTACAACGCATAGCAGAAAGCGGGGCGTTTGTAAGCATGCATGCCCTCAAATTAGCTTGGCAACGACAATGGAACCGTCTGCATAAAGATCGCGATGTTCACGAAGTGATTCGCGGCTCGGCCTTCACGTTTTTGTTTCGGCTCCTTGGCTTCGTGCTGCTCTATCTCTTGCAGTTCTACATTGCCAGAGAGTACGGAGCCGAGAGCCTGGGTATCTATTCGCTGACGATCACCCTGATGAACATCGGAATGGTGCTGGCCGTTTTGGGGACGGATACAGCCATAATCCGCTTTCTCTCGGAGTTTCGCGCGAAAGGCTCGCTTTATCAGATTTCCGAAGTATTCAACAAAGTAGTGCTGTGGGCGACGCTGATTTCGATTGTGCTTGGGATACTGTTGCATGTGTTCTCGGAGCAGGTGTCCGCCTACGTGTTTGCAGGGGAGCTACCAGCAGAGGCACTGCGAGTCGTCGCGTGGATGCTTCCGTTTGTGTCTCTCGCAAGGCTGTATGCATCTGCGTTTCGGGCACTGCATCGGGTTGTCATCTCGATCACTGTCGATATCGTCGGTATGCGTTTTCTGCACTTGGCGTTTCTTTTCATCGCCATCCCTTTTTTCGAACCCAGTACGATGCTCTTGATTCAACTGCTCGCAGCTGCTGTTATCTTGAATGCCGTCTATGGGATGGGGCAGTGGTATGCGACGAGCCGAGGTTTTCGTATCGGTGTACAGCCGACTGCGGGAGTGCCTGGTGTTGGGTTGAGGGAAATTATTGTAGTCGCACTGCCCATGTATCTCAGTGCGTCGATGGAATTGATTATGACGTGGACAGATATGATCATGCTGGGTATTTTTACGGATGCCAAAACCGTCGGAGTATACAGTGTGGTCATTCGTCTGGCAATGGTGACGGGCTTTGCGCTGATTTCCATCAATACGATCCTCTCTCCCAAGTTCTCTGAGCTGTACGCACGTAATGATATGGACGGCTTGAAAAAGATGATTGCGTTTGCCAATCGGCTCATTTTCTTCACCTCTGCTCCTCTCAATCTGCTAGTGGCGATATTTGCTGTTCCGTTGCTCACTTTTTTTGGTGAAGAGTTTGCGAGTGAGAGCCTCGTCCTTGTGATTTTGTGCATGGGGCAGTTTGTCAATTTTTGCACAGGCAGTGTTATCCCCTTATTGACGATGACCGGGCATCAAAAAACGGCCCGCAATATTCTTGTCTGTTCAGCTGCACTAAACATAATCGGAAACGCTTGTCTCATTCCGCTGTATGGAATTATCGGGGCCGCCATTGCTACTTCAATCAGCCTAATCTGTCGAGATCTTTGTGCTTCGTATTGGGCATCCAAATATTTTGGTTTTCGCACGTGGTATATCCCGTTTTTATCCGAAAAATATTCCGTCTCGCTCTCGAGACGAGGTCATGAAGAAGGTGGCTTACCGTGAAGGATGAGCTGTATCCGTCTATGTTTTGGGATAGTGAAGAGACACGCCATTGCCGTGTGCAGGTGCAGAAGCCGTGGAGAAGGGAGGAATTTTGGTCGTACTACTTCACACGACGCCTCTCCATCTACGTGAGCTTATTGCTGACCCGAAAAACACAAGTATCCCCCAACGCAATTACAATCGGGGGGATAGTCGCCGGACTCCTTAGCGCTGCAGCATTTATGTACGGAACGGCGGCATCCTTTCTGCTCGGCTGCTTTTTCTGTCAGGTGTGCTACTTGGCGGATTGCGTCGACGGGGAGGTAGCCCGCATGCGCAACCAGAAGAGCAAGGGAGGAGAATGGCTGGACATCGGGCTCAACTATGCACTCTACCTGGTGTCATTCGGTGTGATATACGGCATCATGAATCATCACGCGATGTTGGGTCCGTGGCTGCTCTATTTGATTCTGCTCACGATTTTTGCAGAGATTTTGGCGACCAATGGTTCCGATCTCGTCTTTAGTCAAGGGAAAATCTCTCACGAAACAGTCTCTATGAGAAAGCGCAGCAAATGGATCGATGCTTTTGTCTTCCTTTTTCTTACCCAAACGGGCTATCAGTTGGGTGTGCTGGTTACTGCATTTCTGTGGGCAATCAGCGGTCAGATGCTATTTTTGCTCCTATGGACCTTCTACCACCTGTTCGTCGGACTGGCCAGATCGGTGTACAAGCTGAAGCTGAACATCAAATACGTCGTGCCATCTCTGAAAGAAGGAGGGGAGTCGGATGAAGGCACTGCTCATGGCAGCAGGTCTCGGGTCACGAATTAACGAGCACATTGACGGAATTCCCAAGTGTACTGTGGACATCGGAAACCAAACGCTCATTGAAAATACGATAGCGGAGCTGAAGCGCCACGGAATTGATGAGATCGCGATGGTGGTGGGCTATCAAGCCAAGGTGATTACCGAGCTGCTCAGAGATGAATCTATTCGTTTTTATCATAATCCTTTTTATGATCGGACGAATAGTATGGTGTCCCTCTGGTTCGCCCGCGAGTTTTTGCAAGGAAGCGACTGCTTGCTATTGAACGCCGACGTTTACTTTGAATCGAAGGTACTGGAGGCCGTGTTGCAAGAGACCGCGTGTCCCGTCATGTTTGCTGATCCAGTCCGTCGCTCTGAGGGAGATTATAAATTTGGCTATGAAGACGGACTGCTGCTCTGCCATGGAAAGGAGCTCTCGCTGGAAGAGACAACTGGCGAATACGTTGGAATTGCCAAGCTTCAAGAGAGCTTTCTGCCGATATTTTTGCGTCGATTACAAAGGTTGATTCAGGAGAAGCAGTATGATTTGTGGTGGGAAAATGTCCTCTATTCTTTTTTGGGCGAAAGGAATGTGTATGTCACACAAATACCACCGGGATTGTTTTGGGCAGAGGTTGATACGTGGGAGGATTATCGGCGAATCCTGCAATTCACCAACCATCTGGCGCACAAGTAAATGATGTTCAAGGAGAAGCTCTCACCGGACAAGGTCCTACTTTTGCTATATGTAGTGCTTAAGCCCTTCTATTTCTTCCCAAGTGGCAATCCGCAAATCGCCGATTTTATTATGCTTATCCTGATCGCCTACAGCTTCTTGTTTCGCCTGGGTCGGGTGAACCGCAGACTCGGATTTTTTCTCTTCCTTACCCTTCTATTTTTGTACGACATTATGATGGTGAATGGCATATGGTCGATTGCACTCGGCGGAGAAATGGATGTATTCAGCTCGACCAAGTGGTATTTGTACAACGGAGCCGTGATGCTTGCCCTGATTATTTTGTTCAGGCGCAACCCGCAAGAGTACGTCAAATGGGTCTTCCTGGCTACGTCCACTTCCTTGCTCGTTCAGGCATTCATTCTCGTGACAGGACTGTCACCAGATAGCGGAGAGTTCAGGCAATCGTTGTTCTTCAACAATCCGAACCAGCTCGGCTATTTTGGACTTCTGTGCATGGGGATATGCTTGCTGTGTGCTCGCTTCGTATCTGTGAAGACCATTCCTCTCTTTATTGCGATCGGTACGGCGTTCAGCATTATTGCAGCGTCGTTGTCGAAAGCAGCGATCATTAGTGCCGTAGGGATGTACCTCGTTTTTTTGCTCCTCTCCATCAAAGAACGAACGGGCTTGTTTTGGTTGAATCTGCTTTGTGTGCTCGTCTCGTCCTTCACTGTCTTCTTCATCTATTTGTACACCAACGAAAACGTGCTGAGCGATGCATCTATTTACACACAAATCGAAGAACGAATGGTATCACTAGGGGAAGATTCGGATGACAATTTGGCAGCGCGGGGCTATGACCGGATTGCCAACCATCCGGAGTACATTTTGTTCGGAGCAGGGGAAGGGATGTACGAGCGATTTAACAGCAGCATTTCGTTGGAACTCCATTCTACCTTAGCCAATCTGTTCTTCTCCTACGGCGTAATGGGCACGGTGTTGTTCATTCTCGTGATTTATGGGGCGGCTCGTGGGCATCGATTGGTTGCTTGGTATCCACTTGTCTTCCAAATTTTGTACGGACTCACTCATAACGGAATTCGCGAAACGTTTTTCTGGATCATGCTCGCGCTGTATTTCGTTACAGCCGAAATCAATACGCGTCAGACCAAAAATGGCGGTGATCTGCTTGAAAAAAATCTTGCAAGTATGCGCAATTGACCGCTCTGTAGAAAGCTTATTGTTTCCTTTGATTGAAAAGCTGATGGGTGAAGGCTACGAGGTGCATACCGCGTGTTCAGATACGGGGCGCTTTGATGTCCTAACAGCAAAGGGATTGACGCTCAGAAGAATTCCGATTAAGCGAAAGATCGACCCGATTTCCAATTTGGTGACAATTGGGGCATTGTATCGGCTGATGAAAAGGGAGAAGTATGATGTCGTGCATGTCCATACGCCGATTGCCGCTGTTCTCGGTCGCGTGGCAGCAAGGCTGGCAGGAGTTCCGCATGTCATTTACACAGCGCATGGCTACTTCTTTCATGAGGGCATGAGCAAAAGTACGTATCAGATGTACTACACGCTGGAAAAATGGTTTGCCCGGCATATGACTGACTATCTTTTGCTTCAGAGTCGAGAGGATTACGAGTTGAGCGTGAAGGATAGCTTCTCCTCCCAGACGGAGCGGATTCTGCACATTGGCAACGGCGTTGATCTCACAGAACGCTTTCACCCGCGACACGTAACGAGAGAAAAGGTCCAGACTATCAAGTCCTCACTGGGGCTGCGGGATGAGCATGTGGTGATCACCTATGTAGGACGCATGGTTTCGGAGAAAGGAATTTTTGAGCTGTTGGAAGCCTTTCGCAAGCTGGCGGGTGAATTTCCGCGCCTGCGCCTCTTGTTGGTGGGGGACGTGTCTTCCAGTGAACGCGATCAGCGAGGCCAGGAATTCGTGGGGCTTTGCCGACAGCATCCGCAAATCATTTTGGCTGGATTCCGCACAGACATCCCGGAGCTGATGGCCGCCAGCGATATATTTGTTCTTCCCTCTCATCGCGAAGGGCTGCCTCGTTCCATCATTGAGGCGATGGCGATGGCAAAACCGATCGTCGCCACGAATATCCGTGGATGTCGGGAAGAAGTCAGGGACGGTGTCAACGGATTTTTAGTAGAACCGAAACAGGTATGTCCCTTGTATGCAGCCTTAAAAAAGCTCGTAATCGATTCCAGACTCAGAGAAGCATTCGGGCAGAACAGCCGCTGCATCGCGCTTGAGCACTTCGATGAGCGAACGGTCCTTGCGAAGCAGGCGGCCTTGTTTGCCCAACTGACTGGTCAGCTACGAGAAGAAAGAGGGCAGGAGAAAGGAGGCAGCGGAGAAGATTGGACAAGACGGGAGCATTCGTCATTTCCCTAGACTTTGAACTTTACTGGGGCGTCCGAGACAAGAGAACCATTCAGTCATATGAGCAAAATTTGTTAGGCGTTCGTCACGTGATCCCCGCACTTTTGGAACTGTTTGCCAAGTATGAAATGCATGTCACTTGGGCTACTGTCGGTTTTTTGTTTTGCGAGTCGCGTAAGGAGCTAGCAGGCGTCGTTCCACGGCATCTCCCGGCGTATTCCGATGAAAAGCTGTCACCCTATCCCTATTTGGACACAGATGCGATCGGAGAGCATGAGCAGGTCGATCCGTATCATTTTGCTCCTTCCTTAATCAAGCTGATATCCTCTTACCCGCATCAATTCATCGGAAGCCACACTCTTTCCCACTATTATTGTCTAGAGCCGGGACAGACTCCCGAAGCTTTTGCTGCCGATCTTGATTCTTTTCATAGAGTGACTCGCAAAAAAGGATACTCACCTTCCAGCATCGTTTTTCCGCGAAATCAGGTGAAGTCTGCCTATTTATCTTTGTGCAAGAAAAAGGGGTTCCGTTCCTATCGCGGCAACGAGCAGTCTTGGATGTATCACACAAAAGGGGCTGCCGAAGAGACATTGTTCAAACGAGCCATGCGACTGATGGATGCGTATGTGAATCTCTCTGGTCATAACAACTATGAATCATTGCAGCGTAGTCCAGAGGGAATGGTCGATGTTCCATCCAGCCGGTTTTTGCGTCCTTATTCTCCCCGATTACAGCGGTTGGAGAAATGGCGCATGAATAGAATCAAATGCGACCTGACTCATACGGCGGAGCGCAATCGCTTGTATCATCTGTGGTGGCATCCGGAGAATTTTGGGGATCACATCGAAGAGAATCTGTCCTTTTTGGAGGAAATACTCCAGCATTACACCATGTTACGCGAGAGGTACGGCATGCAGAGCCTCAGCATGGAGGAAGCGGCAGCGAAGTGGAATCAACAGGAGGTGCGGCATGAAGTCCTTGTTTGATCGTTGCGTTTCCTTCCTGATGCTCGTCATTCTGTCCCCACTGATTTTGCTAGTCAGTCTGCTCATTCGCTGGAAGCTGGGGTCTCCGGTTTTGTTTGTACAAGAGCGACCAGGTTTGCACGGAAAACCATTTTTCATCTATAAATTTCGCACGATGACCAATAAACGCGATGAGAGTGGAGAGCTTCTCTCTGACGAGCAGCGACTGGGATCATTCGGAACACTTTTGCGCAAGTATAGCCTGGATGAACTGCCGCAATTATGGAATGTGCTTCGTGGTGAAATGAGCCTCGTAGGACCGAGACCGCTACTGATGGAGTATCTGCCGCTGTACACACCGCGGCAGTTGAAGCGACATGACGTAAAGCCGGGGATTACAGGCTGGGCGCAGGTCAATGGGAGAAATGCGATTGACTGGGAGCAAAAGTTCGAGCTGGACGTCTGGTATGTAGAAAATGGCAGCTTTTTTCTGGATATGCGGATTATCGGTCTGACGATCAAGCGCGTTTTTCAATCGACAGGCATAAATCAGCAGGGCAGCGTCACGGTAGAAGACTTCAGAGGGAGTGAAAACACAGAGCGCGCTGGGAGGGAAGCATGTGAGCCTGATCGTACTCTCGGAACAGGATGATTGGACCGAATATTTGCGACGATTTTTAAATTTAGACGTGTCCTACACGAAAGAATACGTACAGCTTTACGCCAAAATGGAGCAGGGCACGCCAGAAGCTGTTTTTTTCAAGAGTGGGGAGAACGAGGTTTTCTACCCGTATTTGGTCAGACGTCTAGATGAGTGGATTCCCGGCTATGCCGATTTGGTTTCGATAGGATACGGAGGGCCATTCGTCGTGGGGGGACAGACGGCTGCTCGATTATTCCAGGAGCAATTCCACGTCTATTGTCGGTACAAAAACTATCTGACGGAAACGGTTCGCTTTCATCCGTTGCTGGGGAATGCAGAGCTATTCGCGGGTCAGATGCGCCTGGATCTGGTGAGGATGGTAACGGCGGTCGATTTGCGCCCTACACTTGCCTACATTCGTGCCCACTATACGCAAAATGTTGGACGAAATATGAGGAAGGCAGCGGCAAACGACGTCCGGATTACATTGGGCGGAACCGATTGGTTGCATTCTTTTATCCAGCTGCACCGGGAGACGATGGATCGCAATCAAGCCGCGGCGATCTACTACTATGCACAGGAATTTTTTGTGGGACTCATGAAAAAAACAGTGTTGTGCAAGCCGCGGCTTCTACTTGCCATCCATGAGGATCGGCCGGTGGCGGGAGTGCTTTTGCACAGTGGAAATCAATTTGCCCATTATCAGCTAGGGGCATCGCATACGGAAGACATGGCGCTTGGCGTCAACCACCTCCTCTTCGACGCCATGATTCAGCAGGCAAAGCTGGATGGAGCACAGCTGCTTCTCCTCGGAGGAGGAAATCTGGATGGAGATGGTTTGTTCCGTTTCAAGTCCTCGTTTGCAAATGGCAATCATTTTCCTTACTGGATGGGCAAGAAAGTTCACGATGAGGAAGTGTATTTGGCTTTGTGCCAAAAACTACAAGTCGATCAGGCTGGCGAGCAAGATTTTTTTCCTGCCTATCGCAATGGGGGGACGTCGAAATGAGTGCGAAGCAGCGGATCTTTTTATCACCGCCACATATGGGGGAGGATGAGCGCGACTTGGTGGCAGACGCCTTTGCCTCCAATTGGATCGCACCGTTGGGGGAACACGTCGATGCTTTTGAGCGAGAGATTGCCCAATATGTGGGCGTAAAAGCTGCACTGGCTGTGTCCTCTGGTACGTCTGCTATCCATCTCGGGCTGAGGCTAGCAGGCGTCGCTCCGGGTGATACGGTGTTCTGCTCCAGCCTCACCTTTGTCGCCAGTGCCAATCCGATTCTGTACCAGGGAGCGACTCCAGTATTCATTGATTCTGAGGAAGGGTCTTGGAATATGTCTCCGCTGGCATTAGAGCGGGCCCTGCGGGAAGCGGCAGTAGCGGACAAGTTGCCCAAGGCGGTCGTCATCGTCAATTTATATGGGCAGAGCGCAGATATGGGACCGTTGATTGCGCTTTGTGAGCAGTATGGGGTGTGCGTGGTGGAGGATGCAGCAGAATCGTTAGGGGCTGTATACAAAGGGAGAATGAGCGGTGTCTTTGGGCATGTTGGGACCTTTTCGTTTAATGGCAATAAAATCATGACGACATCAGGTGGTGGAATGCTCGTCTCCGATGACGTTGAGGCGATCGAAAAGGCACGCTTCTGGTCGACGCAGGCGAAGGAGCCAGCCAGGCATTACCAGCATGAAGAGATGGGCTACAACTATCGGTTGAGCAACGTACTGGCGGCAATTGGCCGGGGGCAGCTGCGCGTTTTGGAGGAGCGAATCGAGGCAAGGAGAGGGATTTACAAGCGTTATGAACAAGCTCTCGGACAATTACCTGGTATTTCGTTCATGCCAGAGCCGGCGACAGGGCGATCCACAAGATGGCTGACCGTGATGACACTGAATCCAGCGGACGCGACAATCTCTGCTGCACAAGTGATCGATGCACTGGGCAAAGAAAATATCGAAGCCCGTCCCGTGTGGAAGCCGATGCATCAGCAACCGTTGTTCGCACAGTGCCAATACTATTCGCACCAGCCTGATGAGAGTGTATCAGATCGTCTTTTTGTCCAAGGTGTTTGCTTGCCGTCCGGTTCCAGCTTGACCGCTGAACAGCAGGAGCGAGTCATCGGTGTTATCACGAACTGCCTCTTGAATCAGGAACAGGGGGTGCGCCATGTATAGTTATGAGCAGATAGAAAAATGGCGTAGTCTCTGCTCGTCTTCCTTTTACGTACTGGACACAGTGAAGCTCTCCGAGAACTATCGTCGTTTCCAACGGGCTTTTACTCGACGCTATGAGCATGTGGTCGTGGCGTATTCGTATAAGACCAATTACTTGCCGTTTTTATGCCAAAAGCTGCATCAGTTAGGAGCGCATGCAGAAGTCGTCTCTCGACTGGAGTACGAATTGGCACGAAAGCTCGGCGTAGATCCTGCGTCAATCATTTTTAACGGCCCGCTCAAAACGGAAGAGGACATTCACCTTGCCTTGGAGCAGGGGAGCCTGATCAATCTGGATTCTTTTTCGGAAATACCATGGGTGGTGGCCTACGCCAAGCAGTATCCCGAGCAGACGTTTCGGATTGGTCTACGAATTAATGTGGATTTGGCCAGGGGTGGAGTGAGTCCTCTGCAAAATGGGTACGAGGTCAGCCGATTTGGTTTTTGCGTCGAAAACGGCAATTTGGAAAAAGCCCTGAGCCAGTTGGCTGTCGCCTCGAATGTGCATGTAGTCGGGTTGCATGGACACTTTTCCACCAATCGCAGTGTCGGTGTGTATCGCCAAATTACGCGCCATCTATGCTGTTTGGGAAAGCAGCATTTGGGCGAGCGGCTTGCTTTTATCGATATTGGAGGCGGATTCTATGGCGAGCTCCCGACCTCGTTCGGGATGACGGCTGCTCCTACCTTTGAGGAGTACGCCGAAGCGATTACGTCAGTCGTGAAGGAGGAGCTGGCAGAGCTGGATCATGCTCCGTTGCTGATTCTGGAGCCAGGAATTTCACTCGTGGCAGATACCCTTGATTTCGTTTGCCAAGTCGTAGATGTCAAGGAGAACAGAGGAGAGCGATTTGTTCTCGTAGATGGAAGCATTCACAATGTCAAGCCGACGATGCACGCGCATCTCTTGCCAGCCCGACTTGTGTGCAACCGCAAGTCAGTTCCAGAAGCGAGCTATCATGTCGTCGGGTATACGTGCATGGAAAAAGATTATTTGCTTCAAGGCTTCACCGGGCCTCTGCCTGATATCGGGGATTATTTTGTCTTCGGACACGTAGGGGCGTATACGCTCGTCTTTAATCCTCCTTTTATTCGGGAGAGGCCGCCGGTTCTCGCCATCGACGGAAATGAAGCGGTCATTGTGAGGGGAAAAGAGACTCTCCAACAATTCATTCCCGAATCGGTTTATCGTTTTCACGTTGACAAGCAGGGGGTAATGAACTGAATGAACGTTCTTGTGACCAGTGTAGGCAGGCGAGTCAAGCTGCTCCACTATTTTGTATGCGAATGGGGTGACACTGGCAAAATCATAGCAGTCGACTGCGACCCGACGGCCCCAGCCCTGTACGCTGCCCATCATCACGAGCAGGTGCCGCGTATCGATGATCCTGGTTATCTCGATGCCCTGCTGCAAATTTGCCAACGGTACGAGATTAAGGCAATCCTCTCCTTAATTGACCCTGAGCTGACACTGTTAGCTGCGCATGCAGATCGTTTCTACATGCAGGGCATCGAGGTGATCGTGTCCAGCCGTGATGTAATCGAGATGTGCTTGGATAAGATGGCAACGCATGATTTTTTGTCCGCGCACCAGATTCCCACTATTCCCACCTTTACAAAAATGGACGAGGTACAAGCAGCGCTTTTGGCAGGACAGATTACGTATCCATTGATCGTCAAGCCGCGGTATGGAAGTGCCAGTTTGGGCATCACACGTGTGGAGAATGATCAAGACTGGCCCGTGCTCATGGAAAAAACGGAGGATGTCGTCATTCAACCGTTCTTACAGGCAGAGGAGTACGGAGTGGATGGCTATGTGGATCTGATCTCGGGAGAGCTGGTGACACTTTTCACCCGCCAAAAGCTGCGAATGCGGGCAGGGGAGACGGATCGCTCCCTCGCGGTAAAAGATCCGCGTTTGCTATCACTAGCGAAGGAACTCATTCGTGTCCTAGAGCCGCGTGGGCCCATTGACATCGATTGTTTTTTGGTGGGAGATCAGTACGTTGTGTCGGAGATCAATCCCCGTTTTGGCGGTGGGTATCCGCATGCTCACGAAAGCGGAGTGAACAGCGTGCGTGCGCTTCTCCAAAACATAAAGGGTCTGGTGAATGTGCCAAAAGTGGGGGAGTACAAGGAAGGAAGCATCATGATGAAATACGATGAGGTCATGTTTTTGGAGTGAATGCAACCACCATCATCTTTCATGAGCCGGGCATGGGCAGGAAGCAAAACGGAGTTCCTGCCCTCTCACTGCATTCCTGCACCAAAATTTCATAGTGCCGGTGTATCTCTGTACTGTGCTACAATCATAGTTGAGCGTTCATTACAGTCGCTCACTTGATTGAAGGTCAGGAGTGTTTCTTGTTATGGTTATGATCCAATTCGTTCGTAATCGGTAATGTGAGGTACAGATCAACGTAATCCCGCATTTTTTTGAAAATGCTTGGGGTTTATTTGACTGTGCCTTTTTTCATTCACCGAAATACGAATGAATGGGGTGCTTTTTTTGATGTCTACAAGTATCTCCCAGCATGTGGAGATTTTTCGTTGTCCAATTTGCCAGGCGGCTATGCGAAACGTACCTGCAACCAGCTTGGTATGCAACAATCATCATTGCTTTGATTTATCCAAGCACGGCTACGTTCACTTGGCTACGCGAACCTACAAAACAAAGTATGACAAGCAAATGTTTGCAGCGAGAAGGGCGATAGGGGAGCAAGGTTTTTTTCATCCATTGTATGACTTGTTGAGTGAAGTCATCCTGCATACGACAGAGCCTGAGGAAAGCCAGATGTACGTACTGGATGCAGGGTGTGGCGAAGGCTATCACCTGACGCAGGTTCGGCAGAGAGTGATGCAAACAAGCGAAGTCCCATTAATCGGAGTGGGTGTCGATCTCGCCAAAGAGGGAGTTGTACTCGCGGCGAAGAGCGATCCAGAAGTAGTTTGGTGCGTTGGTGATTTGACGAAAGCGCCGTTTGCCGACAGACAGTTTTCGTACATTTTCAATCTGTTATCTCCATCCAATTCGGATGAGTTTCATAGACTCCTGGCTGATGAAGGACGGATGATCAAAGTCATCCCCGAGGCCAACTATTTGCGAGAGTTACGAGAAGTCTTGTATCAAGAGACACCAAAAACAAAATATGCGAATCATCGTACGATCGACCACTTCAAAACCAGCTTCCAGCTAATCGGTAAGGAACGGGTTCAGTATCAGTTCCGACTGGATGAAGGGAGTCTTGCTTCCCTGCTCCAGATGACTCCATTGGCATGGGGGGCGACACCTGAGCAGTTGGAACGGGTGTCTGACTTGGCAGGAGTGGACATGACGATAGACTTGGTTGTGTTGATCGGCAGAAAATAAAGTAACGACTGTCCTGAGCGGGAAAAATCCGTTCTGGACGGTCGCTTTTTTATTTTTACTTGGTGATTGTTTGACAGGGTTACTTATTTTCTTGAAAATGAGAATGAATAGTCAGAATAGTTTTGGAGGGATAGTATGGGGGCAGATCAGGATGAGGCTTCCTTTTGGCGCGTACAACCTTTTCTTGCGGATATCCAAAAGCATTGCTTGTCCCTCACGAAAAACGAGTGGGATGCGCAGGACCTTCTGCAAGAAACATTGACGAAGGTGTATCGTTCCCTGCAGAAGACTCCAGACAGAGAACTGACCAAGGCATTTTTGAGGCAAATTGCCACGAATGCTTGGATCGATCATTGCCGGAAAGTAAAGGCGAATGAGCATCCCGCCCTGTTTGATGAAGCGATCTATCTGTATCAGTCCACTGTATCCGATGCGTTTGTGCAGAGAGAGGTGTTCGAGCAGCTGGCTGATCGACTAAATGCCAGACAGATGGTGCTGATTCTCATGATGGATATTTTTTCGTTTACAGCGCAGGAAACAGCCACATTGCTGCATGCGACAGTAGGGGCAGTGAAGGAAGGGGTGAAGAGGGCACGCCAGCGCTTGTTCGTGTTGGCTGAGCAATCCAGACAGGATGAAAGCTCGTCCATTAAAAAGAAAATGGACAAAGCTGGACGGCGTGATTCGTCCGGATTTGTATCAAAAGAAGGATTCGAGCAATTTTTGGCTGCCTTTCGTGCGGGGGATGCCTATGCGATTTGTCAAACGTACCTGCGCTTCGCCGAACAGGGCGTGAGCGTGGAAAAGGTCTCGGTAGCAGGCGATCACCTTTTCTTTGCTGTTCGTGACCCGGATGGACATTTGCTGCATTTTTTTCAGAAATGGTAAAGGTACCCGTTTCTTTTTGTTCTTTTCTTTCGTTCATGAGGGTGAAAGTACATATTTGAAATAAAGGAGCGAACACAAATGAGTATCCATGTGCGTAATTTTGCGGTTGTACAGCTGCCTGTCAAAAACTTGGAGGTATCCATAAAGTGGTACCGCGATGTGCTTGGCATTCCGTTTACCTTCGAATTTTCACCTGGAGACAATGAGGCTTGGTTGAATGTAGGCGGAGTAGGTCTCGGGCTCATTCGTTGCCCAGAAGTTCCGCGTTTGGACTTTACCGATATGGCCGGACAAGCCCAGCCGATCATCTCCTTGCAGGTAGATCAGATCCATGAGGTTTATGAGGAGTTGAAAAGCAAAGGAATCGAAGTAAGTGAAATGACGTACAAGCGAGGCGGAGGCTACAGCTTTAGATTTCGTGATCCAGATGGGCATTTGAACCACCTATGGGGTGGATGGCCATCTGCTGAAGATGAAGAGAGAAACGCATAGAGTCATTCTGTTCGAAAAAGCCACTTGTAAGAGGTAAGCAGGTGGTTATTTCTATATACGAGACCGCGGTGGAGAAAGAATATTTCCAGTCTACGCTCCGGGCTACGTCCTGCTAGGAAGTGGAGACTGTCCGCTCCGCAGCGATTTGCGGGGAAATGCAAAAGTGGTAGCCGCTACGCCGTGATGCTTACCGGACTGTTAGGGAGAAAAGGGAACAGAAGCCGTATTAACACAATCAGCCAAAGCGCGTGGTGAAGCCGAGCGCTTATTCAGTGATGAAAGATTTTCTTGATGGCTATCACCATTAAAGCGACGAGGCTAGCTCCAATGGTGGCATCAAAAACCCATAAAAAAATAGCACATAGCATATCCATGCATTCTACCTCTTTACAGTAAGATCTGCTGCTTTGTCACTCTTCTCATCTGTCATCGCCTCTGCTGCTCTTGTTTTTCTGCTTTTCATTCAGAATCTCTTGGAGATGCTCGATTTCCTTCTGGGACAACTTGGCGTCTTCTAAAAAATTGGTCATCATCATGTCTGCCGCCCCGCTAAAAACTCTTTTCAAAAACGACTGACTCTCTGCCTGGATGCATTCTTTTTCGGAAATCAATGGAAAATACTTATAACTCCTTCCTGACTTTTCAAAACCGATCACCTTTTTCTTCAAAAGTCTGTTGATGAAGGTACGAACGGTTTGATCGGTCCACTCGATTTCATCAGGCAAGAGGAGTGCGATATTCTCAGCGTTTATCGGATTGTTCTTCCAAATAATCTTCATGATTTCCCACTCTGCTTCAGAAATTTTCGGCAGATTGTGCATGTACTCACCTCCTAATCCATCTTTTGATTTACAGATGTAAATATAATCTGTTGGGTTAATATTACAAATGTAAATGGAGCGAATCAAGAACATTTTCCATTTTTAACCACGAGGTCTGCTATTTACGTACACACGGCTCAGCTGCGGTTCAATTCGGCCGGAAACGCAAGGGAATGTTCGTAACAATTTTTTACGGTCCTTCATTAGCGAAAAGGTTGTGCTTGACATTATGCAGAACATATAGAATAACTACAGATATCTATAGATCAATGAAGCACGTAAAGAGGGAAACAGGTGATCACCAAATGAGAGCAAACCGGATGGAAGCGTTCAGCGATGGCGTACTGGCGATTATCATTACGATCATGGTGCTAGAATTCAAAGTACCGGAAGGCCACGACTGGTATTCGTTAATCGAACTAGGCCCAAAAGTGCTTAGCTACATCTTCAGTTTCGTTTATGTCGGCATCTACTGGAACAACCATCATCATCTGTTGCACATGATTCGAACAATGAACGGGCGGTTAATGTGGCTCAACTTGATATTGCTTTTCTGGCTATCCTTTATTCCCTTCACGACCGCCTGGATGGGGGAAAGCCATTTTGCCCCCGCCCCGATGGCATTGTACGGGATCGTTCTTCTGCTTGCAGCGACTTCTTACAGGTTTCTCCAGCTCGCAATCATTAGCCAGCATTCCGGCGATTCCGTCTTCGTAAAGTCAATGGGCAGAGACTGGAAGGTGAAAGTATCTCCTTTTCTCTACTTGCTCGCAATATTGACCGCGTATGTGGGGCCATGGGTTTCCGGTTTCTTTTACGTACTCGTGGCTGTGATCTGGGTCGTGCCGGAAAAGCGAATCGAGCACATCTTGAGAAGCGAATAATTGGGCCTAAGCAAAGCCTCCAAACCGGAGGCTTTTTTTCAAGTAAATCCGAAATGAATTATTTTTCGAAAAATAGGTTTCTGTACAGCTTGATTAAACGAACAGAGAACGATCGTCGAATACAACGAACTCAAAAATGGCCATCCCGCAAAGGATGGCCTTAAAACTTGCTATCAACATTCCTTTACTTTCATCAGTAATCGCGTGCTGCGTCGAACCAGCGTTGAGCCGTCTCCTCCGTAATAGGCTGGCCGATTAGGTGGTTAGACTGGCTTAGTTGCCATACAGCTTCACCAAGGTCTTCTCGTTCACTGGTCTCGATACCTTTGAGGGTGTTGAAACGCACGGTGAAGGCGGTAATGGCTGCCTCGGCATCAGCAAGGCTACAGGCTTGGGCCAAGGCTGCTTGTGCAATGTCATAGGCTTCATTAGCCAGCTTGGCCAGACGTTTAGGCCAGGAAGAAAATGGGCGGCCAAACTCGGTCGTCCACCACTCAGGCTTTCGTAATTGGCTCACTGAAGCGTAGCCGGTCCACGGGCGGGTGTTAGCTCGCGCTTTCATTTGCTGCCTCAGTCGCTTACCCGTAATCTCCTCCACGTTATAGGCGATAAATCTGTCAAGCAACGGCCACACATTTAATGGCGGCAAGTCACCCAGATCAGGCATGAAGCGCAGCTCCAAATTCGTTAACTGGGTCTGACGAGCTAGCAACTCCAAATCGCAGAAATTCCCCCACAAACTCAGTGATGTAAGATTCTGAAATTGACTTAGGCACTCCAGCGAGATAGGCTGCGCCAGCGGTTCGTTTCGAAGCGTCAAGCTCGTGACCTGGTGCAGCTCGCCCAGATCGCCCAGATCGGGTAACAAGAAGGGATCATTATTCTTGCGGCGGCTGGTGCGCGGCTTCAACGTCAGAGAGTAGGGCATGTCGCCATCGACAGAGAAACGCGATAGATCGCCAGCCACACTCAGACGGAAATATTCAGAGACCTGGTGCTTCGGGAGTTTTAGATGCAAACGGTTTTCAAACTTGTCCAGTTCGATAGACAAGTCGTGCAATTTGGAATGGCTGGCGTCCACGACTATGTCATTAGGCAGGATTGGAACCCATGACATTCCTTCAATGGGGCGTTCTTTGGCCCAGTCGAAGAAGCTCGCGTCGCTACCTGTGTAGTACAGAACTCGCGGCCAAGGCGATCCAGCTGGGGTGGCAAAGGAATCGAATACGCTCCAATTGATGGGCGTATAGGGATCGACGTGCAGGTCTGCTTTATTGCCCAATTGTGACGGTCCGATGGAGAGGCTCCCTACGCCGGGCTTAAGAACAAGCGTGTGGCTCTGTGGGCCAGTCAGGTCGATGGGATAACGACCATCTTCTCTTATAGAACCAGCAGGAGAACGAGATTGCTTATGAATTGGCATTTCCTTCATCCTTCCTTCTTAACTCCTGTCTTCTGTGCTATGTATCAATCCATTTCAATATCTTGGAGCCTTAATAAAAATATAGCATATAAAGCTAGGCCGAGCTTGTAGTTGCTGCGGTGGAGAGAAGAATATTTCCAGTCTACGCTCCGGGCTACGGATGTGTGGACTGTCCGCTCCACAGCGATTTGCGGGGAAATGCAAAAGTGGTAGCCGCTTCGTCGCGTGGGCAGGTTGCATTTCTTTTGCCCGCAAATCACTGCGAAGCTGGGTTGGACTTCGAAAGTCGCTAGGACTGGAAATATTCTTCTCTGACGTAGCTAATTGTTTGTTTTCAATCTTTAAAAGCCACTTGAAATCCCATCCGCTCGTAAGGAAACAGGAGAAAAAAGCGAAGATCTTTGGGGCGCCTACCGAGGCGCAATGGAAAAAGTGAAACACGCCTTTAAGCGTCCACCTCTGAAAAGCATCCCTGAACCTCTACTTTGGACGCGGTTTCGCTTTTTCTATGGAGCCGTGCAGTCAATCCCCCTAGCTGGTGACCCAAGAAGCTGGAGCGTTTTCTCCTGTTTCCTCCCACCACAGCAGATGGAATAAAAAATCTCAAAACAAGACTTAAAGTATCAAAATGATACGTAATAATCTCATTATGATACGACCATCACCCAATTAATAAGCCATCCACGCCTCACACGGTTGGCACGATCCTTGCTTTATCAAAGTAGGATGAAACCACCCGAGGAGGCCCCCATCGATGGATAAACGACCACCAATCTACGTTGTGAAAAATAAGCGGAAAAATAGCGAGAGTTCTCGCATTCCTACCTATTTGACTGAAAAAGAAGCCCGTTTTGCCAAAGCTTTTCACCAATCTCTCGCAAACTACGAGCCAACTCCCCTCGTTACATTGCCTGCGTTAGCACGCGAGCTGGGAGTAGGACAGGTCCTTGTAAAAGATGAGTCCAAAAGATTTGGCCTCAATGCCTTCAAAGTTTTGGGAGCTTCTTACGCGATGGCTCGTTTCTTGTGCGAAAAGCTGGGGAAATCGACAGAAGAGATGACCTTTGAAGCACTGTGCTCCCAAGACATGAGAGAGCGAATCGGAGAAGTCACCTTCGTCACTGCGACAGATGGCAATCACGGAAGGGCCGTTGCATGGGCTGCCAAGGCACTCGGACAGCATGCCGTTGTTTATTTGCCCAAAGGCTCCGCCCAGCAACGGGTAGATGCGATACGCGAGGCGGGCGCACAAGCTCACGTCATCAATGGAAACTACGATGAAGCCGTGCGTCTCTCAGAACAAATGGCGAAGGAACGTGGTTGGCAAGTGATTCAAGATACGGCATGGGAAGGCTACACGACCATTCCCACGTGGATCATGCAAGGCTATACAACGATGGCGGCAGAGGTAATGGAACAACTCTCAGCCCTCACCTATTCCAAACAGCCAACGCATCTATTCTTGCAGGCAGGTGTCGGTTCCATGGCTGCCGCAGTCTTGGGACATTTCGTAGCAGCGCAAGCAAACAAAGACGTAACGACGGTGATCGTCGAGCCACATAGCGCCAATTGCATGGTCCTTTCAGCAGAAGAGAACGACGGACAACCACATGCAGCTACGGGCGAACTCGAAACCATCATGGCAGGTCTAGCATGTGGAGAACCGAATCCGATGGCATGGGAGATCTTGCGGGAGCATGCAGACTTCTTCGTCAGCTGTGCCGATTACGTGGCGGCAAACGGCATGCGTATACTTGCGTCACCGACTGGAGCCGACCCTTCCATTGTGAGCGGGGAAAGTGGAGCAGTCGGGGTAGGGCTACTCGCTGCCTTGATGAGCAAGCCAATGTATCATCAACAGCGTGAGCAGCTTGGCTTGAATGAAAAATCCATTGTCTTGTGCTTTAGTACGGAAGGTGATACGGATCGGGATATCTACAAACGCATCATCTGGGAAGGCGCATGCCGAGAAGAGGAGGATATGGAAAAATGAACGTGACGATCAATCGAGACGAACTGATTTCATTGGTGCAGGATTTGATTCGGATTGATTCGGTGAACCCGTATCTTGATGAGGATGGGCCGGGCGAGAAAGCGATCGCCACTTTTATTCGAGAGCGTTTGGAGGCGGCAGGACTGGAGGTTCATGTCACGTCTATTAACGACACAGCGGTCAATGTCGTCGGGATCCTACGGGGAACAGGCGGCGGCAAATCCTTGATGCTCAATGGGCATATGGATACGGTAAGTGCCAAACGCATGGAAATTCCGCCGTTTGATCCTACCCTTGTGGACAACAAAATTTTCGGCAGAGGCAGTCAGGATATGAAGGGAAGTCTGGGGGCCATGATCGCCGCAGTAGAGGCAATCGCACAAGCAAAAGTTCCGTTGACAGGAGATGTCATTTTGACTTTTGTCGCTGACGAGGAATATAAAAGCATCGGGACGGAGGAACTGGTAAAGGAGCACAAAGCAGATGCGGCGATATGCTGTGAGCCTTCCGATCTGGCGATTGGTGTCGTTCACAGAGGATTTGTCTGGGTCAAATGCGAGGTGCTGGGCAAGGCAGCTCACGGCAGTCGTCCAGCAGAAGGGGTTGATGCAATCGTTCGGGCGGGCAGGGTCCTACAAGAGCTGGAGCGTCTTTCAGACAGATTGGCTCAAGGCACGGTTCATCCGATTCTCGGTGCGGCTTCTGTCCATGCATCACTCATTCAGGGCGGAACGGAGCTGTCCACTTATCCAGATTATTGCCGTATCGACTGGGAGAGAAGGACGTTGCCGGGCGAGACAGAAGCAGACGTGGCTAATGAAATGGAAGCATTACTTCAAAAGCTGCGCGCTGAAGATGAGACGTTTCAAGCAAGCGCCGAGCTGTCATTTTTGCGAGAGCCGTTTGAAGTCGGGCTGGATGAACCTGTTTATCTAGCCCTTCAGGCAGCGTGTAAGAGCGTGATGGGCAAAACGCCAGAGGTATGCGGATTTTCGGGATGGACGGATGCGGCATTATTGCAGGAAGCGGGAATCCCTACTGTCTTGTTTGGACCAGTGGGAGCGGGGCTGCATGCGGCAGTCGAATATGTAGAGGTGGATAGCTTGGTAGACATGAGTGCCATCTTGGTGGAGACGATTTGCGATTTTTGCCGGTAAAAAAATGCATAAGGGCAGGCTTCTCCTGTGATGCGCTATAATGTAGGCAAGAGATTGACGGGAGGGGAAGCCAGATGCCCTTGCGAGATATTCAAGAAAGTGTGCAACAAATTGCTTCGGCTGTTGCATCCGTTCTGCGCGTAGAGGTAGAGATTGCGGACAGTCAGTTTTTACGGATCGCAGGGACGGGGAAGAATGAGGCTGGCGTTTTGCGGACGATGGCAGGAGAGGACCATATATACCGGGAGTCGTTGCTCGCCGGGCATCCTGTTGTGATTATGCACCCGGGGCAGGATGAGCGGTGCCGTCCCTGTATGCATTATGGAAATTGCACGGAGACGGGAGAGATTTGTTGCCCGATACAATTAGACAATGAAAATATAGGTGTGATCGGCCTGCTCGCATTCGATGAGGAGCAGCGCGAGCGGTTGTTTGCGGATGTAGATGCGATATTGACCTATTTGCAAAAAATGGCCGAGCTGATCGCCATTAAGCTAAAAGAGCACTACTTGTACGTCGAGCAGTTGCATACGGTAGAAAAGCTGCGTGTCGTCATGGATGAAATGGACAAGGCCATGTTTCTTGTCGATCAAGACAATCGGATCATTCAGGCGAACCAGCGTGCCCGTCAGTATTTGCAGCTCGATCACGACGACAGTCAAACGGCAGAATGGATAGATGCCATTCGCCGCGCAGATGCTACGCAGTCTGCGCCAAAGCAGGTCGTTTTGTCCATCGGGCAGGAAGACAAGACATTTTTGTTTGCCATCAAGCCCATTCTACTAGCAGGAACGGTCAAAGAATGGGTGATTACGCTTGATGATGTACAAGAAGTCGTGCAAATCGCAAGGCAAGTGAGTGGATACTCGGAGCCCGATCCTTTTCGGATGATCGGTGGAAACAGTCCTGCAATTGTACAGGCAAAGGAAGTGGCAAGGCGTGTGGCAGCCAGTGATTCGACTGTCCTGCTCCAAGGTGAAAGTGGTACTGGCAAGGAGCTCTTTGCCAAAGCCATTCATCAGGCAAGCCCGCGCCGAGCAGAGCCGTTCCTCTCGATTAATTGCGCCGCAATCCCTGAGCATTTGATAGAGAGCGAATTGTTCGGTTACGAGGAAGGCTCATTCACAGGAGCGCGAAAAGGTGGAAAGTCAGGCTTGTTTGAGGTCGCAGGAAAAGGTACACTGTTTCTCGATGAAATCGGGGATATGCCTATGCATTTACAGAGCAAGCTGCTGCGCGTGTTGCAAGAAAAGGAACTGTACCGAATTGGAGGTAACGGTAAGCCCATACGCTTAGCGGCAAGGATCATTGCAGCGACCCATCTGGATTTGCAGGAGCTGGTAGACGCGGGGTTGTTTCGGTTGGACCTGTACTATCGATTGCATGTGATTCCCATTCACTTGCCTTCGCTGCGAGAACGTAGAGAGGATATACTGCCTTTGGCGAACGATATCCTCTTGGCGCATGCGAATCGGGTGGGAAAGAAGTTGCACGGCTTTTCCCAAGAGACGCAAAACGTCCTGTTTCATCACGACTGGAGAGGAAATGTCCGAGAGCTGGAAAATGTAATCGAGTACGCGGTCAATATGGAAGCAACCTCTTGGGTCCAGCCTGCGAGCTTGCCCATTCGAACGGGAATGCTGCGAGAATCTTCCCCACATTCCGTAAAGGAAAGTCAGGGGCCATTCGACTGGCAAAAGCAAGGACTTATGCTGAAAGAACTGGAACGAGCAGCTATCGATACCGTGATGCAACAAATCCGGGATAGAAACGGACGAAAAGAAGAAGCAGCTGCGCTATTAGGGATAAGCCGGGCAACGCTGTTTCGGAAACTGCGCGAGTACGGTATCACCTGATCCGACTTCTGGCTGACTTTTTGGGATTGAGCGGATAATGTGGTATGATGGTTTCGATACAGGAAGAGAGACTGGTAAAAGGAAGGAGTGCCAAAAGAAAATGAGAGAAGTATTGGGATGGATTCGATCGATAACCTTTGCTGTCGTTTTCGCTCTTGTCCTCGGAATCTTTGTATTTCAACCGTTCAAGGTTGATGGGCATTCCATGGACCCTACCTTACAAGACGAACAGCGCATATATGTGTCTAAACTATCACACACGTTTTCTTATTTGCCAGATTACGGCGATATTGTCGTGATCGACAGTCGGGTAGAGCGTGACCGTACTTTGATGGACGATATCGTAGGGCATCCTTTGGTGTCGCTGGTCACAGGTCAAGGCGATGATCACACGATGTATGTGAAGCGGGTCATAGGAAGACCAGGCGACGCACTAGAGTTTAAAGACAACAAGGTGTATCGAAACGGCGAGGCATTGAACGAACCATACATCAAAGAAACGATGGAATATGTAGCGGACGGAAAGATCACGGTTCCAGCCGATCATGTTTTTGTCATGGGAGATAACCGGAATCACAGCACAGATTCTCGCGATATTGGCTTTATTCCGCTGGATCATGTGATGGGAACCATGATCGAAAATCCTCTCAAGAAGTAAGAATGTGAAGGAGAAAAGGTTGTCCATTTATGGGCAACCTTTGTTTCATAGAGAAAGATGTCCCACTTTTCTGATCGCTCTAAAAAGGAGGACGGCTTATGCCCAGTATTTTGATAGCGGATCGGGACCAGAACGAACGAATCGGAATCGGATGGCTCGTCAACAGCTATGCCATTCCGTTTGACAAGGTGCATAGTGCCGGGACAATGGAAGACGTTTTCGAAATGTTGGAAGCGCATACACCGGAAGTGATCTGTATTGAACTGGACATGATTGGGCGCGGGCATTGGGACCGGCTGAAGCTTCTGGTGGATCAGTATCGTCCGACCGTTGTGGTGACCACATCAGAGGCGACGTTTGAGCGGGCGATGCAGGGGATTGGACTTTTTGCACGCGATCTATGGCTGAAGCCACAGACACCGGAATACATCAGGAGAATCCTGACGAGATGCTGCCAGGAGCGCTTAGATCGGAAGCAAATGAGCGAAGAGAAGGGAACGGGATTGGACAATGCTAGGGATGTCTCGTATCTTGACCTGTTTTTCCCCGGGCACGCACAAGCCAAGTCTTATTCGCTCATGCTGGCTCAACTGGAGGATCCGAAGCGGCATCCCGAGCTGCTACGCTTTTTTGAAGAATATCCGTTTCGCGACAAACCGGACCTTTTGCCGCTAGGGGAGGCCATTGTAGGGGTATTTCCAATGGAAGCGGCGCTCTCGCCTTCTACGCTTCACCAAATGGGCAAGCGTTTGCTGATGGACTGGGAAGCAAACAATGATGCGCCGCTCTTTTTGGTCATGTATGACGCAAGCAACCATGAGCAGAGCTTGAACGAAACGTATGCGGAAGCGAGCCAAGCGCTGCAAGTCCGCTTTTTCAAAGGATATCGGCAAGTGACGGTCGTGGATAATCGTGTGAATTGGACCATGATTGACCCATTTTTGACGCCCGCCGAACAGCGCACGTGGGTAGAAATGCTGGATGAAGGCAATCGGGAAGAGTTGAAGCAGTGGCTATATACACACTTCTTTTACAAGGAAGAGCCTTTTCCGGAGCCGGGACTGCTGCGTATTCGGCTGACGAGTATTTTGGCACAAGTCAGGCGATACATGATATCACGTGGTCTTGACTCCGCACCTTTGGGAGAGGAGTATCACCGGGTTTTCGAAACGATTCTTTACTCGCCGATCTTGTATCGGATCGTCGTGGAACTGCTGCTGTTCATTAATCAGCTTCTTGATGCCGCCCATCATTCCGTCGACGAGTCTCGTGCAGATGTCGTGGAACAGGCGATTCGCTATATAGAAGGACGTTACACTGATCCTGCACTGCGTCTGGAGGAGGTTGCACGCTATATCGACCGCAGCCCTTCCTATTTCAGTACACTGCTCGCGCAAAAGCAAGGAAGCTCTTTTCGCCAGATACTCACATCGTTGCGAGTAAAAGAAGCACGCCGATTGCTTCTCGAGACATCCTTGTCTGTCCAAGAGGTAGCAGAGCGATGTGGATTCATTAACGCCAATTATTTCAGTAAAATTTTTAAGGAAAAGACAGGGACAACTCCACGTTTGTTACGAAATCAGAAAAAAAGATAGAAATCGAAAGAAAAGACAGATTTTTTTGTCAAACTATGAATGCGGTTGCAAATGAATCGAAAATAGAGGCACCAAATCGAAAGCGCGGTGCCTTTTTTGTCTTTCCGTGCTTTTTTACAATGGAGTTAAGAAATACATCCTTTTAGAAAAGCAGGTGGAAATGATGACAACGACACAATCCGTTGAGCAAATGATCCAAGCCTTTTCAGGTACCCAATTACATACAAAGGGATGGGTGCAGGAAGCGGCGTTGCGCATGCTTTTGAACAACCTCAATCCTGATGTAGCGGAGCGTACAGAGGATCTGGTCGTATACGGCGGAATTGGCAAGGCGGCACGGAACTGGGAATGCTTCGATGCGATTGTCAAAACATTGCAAACGTTAGAGAGCGATGAAACACTTCTCATCCAGTCTGGGAAGCCTGTTGCTGTATTCAAATCGCATACAGATGCGCCACGTGTGCTGCTGGCAAACTCGAATCTGGTGCCTGCCTGGGCGAATTGGGAGCATTTCCACGAGCTGGACAAAAAGGGTTTGATGATGTACGGACAAATGACTGCGGGAAGCTGGATTTACATTGGCAGCCAGGGCATCGTGCAAGGAACGTATGAGACGTTTGCAGAACTGGCACGCCAGCATTTTGAAGGCACGCTGACCGGAACGATTACCGTGACAGCAGGCTTGGGCGGCATGGGTGGTGCGCAACCGTTGTCCGTATCGCTCAATGGTGGTGTGAGCATCAATATCGAGGTGGACCCGACCCGTATCCAACGCAGACTGGACACGAAATACCTGGATGTGATGACAGAGAGTTTGGACGAAGCGATCCGTTTGGCGGAAGAAGCGAAGCGCGACAAAAAAGGCATTTCCATCGGTCTGTTAGGCAATGCACCCGAAGTGCTAAATGCTATGCTGGCTCGCGACTTTATCCCGGATGTGCTGACGGACCAGACCTCCTCGCATGATCCACTCAACGGCTACATTCCCATCGGCATGTCACTGGAGGAAGCTGCCGAACTGCGGACACGCGATCCGAAAGCGTACGAATCTCGCGCAAAAGCAAGCATCGCGGAACACGTTCGCGCCATGCTCGCCATGCAGGAAAAAGGAGCCGTCACTTTCGACTATGGCAATAACATCAGGCAGGTGGCAAAAAACGAGGGTGTGGAGGATGCATTCCGTTTCCCTGGCTTCGTGCCAGCTTACATCCGTCCGCAGTTTTGCGAGGGCAAGGGGCCGTTCCGTTGGGTAGCACTGTCTGGCGATCCTGAGGATATTTACAAGACAGACGAAGTCATTCTTCGTGAGTTTTCCTACAACACGCATCTGTGCAACTGGATTCGCATGGCGCAGGAGCGCATTCAGTTCCAGGGACTGCCTTCCCGCATTTGCTGGTTAGGCTATGGCGAGCGTGCGCGTTTTGGTCAAATCATCAATGAGATGGTGGCGCGCGGTGAGCTATCGGCCCCTATCGTCATTGGACGTGACCATCTGGACTCCGGTTCTGTCGCTTCACCAAACCGTGAGACGGAAGCAATGAAGGATGGCAGCGATGCGGTTGCAGACTGGCCGATTCTCAATGCCATGATCAATGCGGTAGGCGGAGCGAGTTGGGTATCTGTGCACCACGGAGGCGGCGTTGGCATGGGATACTCTCTCCACGCAGGAATGGTCATCGTGGCAGATGGTACTCCAGAAGCAGCACGTCGTCTGGAGCGTGTCCTCACAACCGATCCAGGCATGGGCATCGTCCGACATGTGGATGCAGGGTACGACCTCGCGATTCAAACAGCCAAGGAAAAAGGCGTTAACATTCCGATGATGAAGGAGTAAAAACCATGACAAAACCTGTATGGATTCGCCACGCCAGTCAGCTTGCCACGCTGGCTGGCAGCTCCTCTTCCCCGGTAGTTGGAGCGCAAATGAATGAATTGTCGATCATTCAGGACGGAAGCATCTGGCTGGAAGACGGCGTTATCCAGCGTGTGGGAACAGATGAAGAGCTGGCACTTCACTATCAAGACCGTGCGCATGAGGCGCAAATCATCGATGCTTCGGGCAAACTGGTCGCACCAGGGCTGATCGATCCGCATACCCATCTGGTGCACGCGGGCAGTCGGCAAAACGAGTTCAACATGCGGCTAAACGGTGCGACCTATATGGAGATTATGAACAATGGTGGCGGAATTCACTCGACCACCGCAGCCACGCGTACAGCGACTCATGAAGAGCTATTTGCCCAGAGCAAGCAGCGTCTTGACCAATTTCTGTTGCATGGGGTCACAACCGTCGAAGCGAAAAGCGGCTACGGCCTGACATTGGAAGATGAGCTGAAGCAGCTTGAGGTCGCCAAGCAGTTGCACGAAGCACATCCCATCGACATCGTCAGTACCTTCATGGGTGCACATGCGGTGCCACGTGAATACAAGGAAAATCCGGATGCGTTTGTAGACGTGGTCATCGAGGAAATGATCCCAGAGGTCGCTCGTCGCAAGCTGGCTGTTTTTAACGATGTGTTTTGCGAGAGAGGTGTGTTCACCCCTGAGCAGTCCCGACGCATTCTCGAAGCAGGGGTCCGTCATGGGTTACTGCCGAAGATTCATGCGGACGAAATCGAACCGTATGAAGGGGCAGAGCTGGCAGCTTCGGTAGGCGCGGTATCTGCGGATCATTTGCTGCGCGCCTCTGACAAGGGGATTGAACAGATGGCAGAAGCGGGTGTCATCGCTGTGTTACTGCCTGGTACGGCGTTTTTCCTGATGGCAGAGTCAGCAAATGGCAGGAAAATGATTGATCGTGGCGTGGCTGTCGCGATTTCGACGGATTGCAATCCGGGCTCGTCTCCAACAGTTTCGCTCCCACTCATCATGAATCTGGGGTGCCTGAAAATGGGGATGACGCCAGCCGAGGTGCTGACGGCAGCTACGATCAATGCTGCTCACGCCATCCGCTGCGCGCATGAAGTAGGCAGCCTTGAGGTCGGGAAAAAAGCAGATGTCACGATTTTTGACGTTCCTGATTTCATGACCTTGCAATATCGGTATGGGATCAACCACGTAAATACGGTAATCAAAAACGGAACGATTGTCGTTGCTGAGGGCAGACTGGCGTAATATGACTCTCCTCTGGACTTCCTGCTTCTGCCATGAGCAAGAAAAGTGGTATGATGGTGGCAGGTTCGAACAAGCAGAGGAAAAGAGGGGGTAGTCATGTCAGGATTCGGAATATTCCGTGACGTGGTCACGTCAGAGCAGCAACTGCGCGAAATGATCGGAGAGCCAAGTCGTCTCGTACAGAACAAGGCGATAACCCAGCTGGATGACCATAGCCGCAATTATATTGCCCAATCTCCATTTCTGATCATTGCCACAGCAGACAAAGATGGCCATTGCGATGCTTCGCCACGTGGAGATGCGCCTGGCTTTGTGCATGTCATCGATGATCACCATCTGGTCATCCCTGAGCGTCCAGGAAACAAGCGGATGGACTCCATCACGAACATTTTGGTCAATCCGCATATTGGGCTTATCTTTTTGATTCCTACGCTGGAAGAGACGTTCCGCGTGAACGGCAAGGCTTGCATTATTCGCGATGAAGAAATACTGGCAAAGATGGCGGTAAACGGGAAGGTGCCTACGCTTGGGATCGGCGTAAAGGTAGAGGAGTGCTTCGTCCACTGTGCGAAGGCATTTATGCGCTCTGGTCTATGGAAGCCGGAGTCATGGCCGACAGAGGGGACGACTCCTAATGTCGCGCAAATGTTGGCGGATCATGTGAAGCTTCCCGGCGTGACGGCAAAAGAAGTGGCAGAGGGCTTGCAAGACAGCTATACGAAGCGGTTGTACTAATAATGTCAAAAGAGAACCGGCAGCCATCCATTCAGCGTGGCTGCCGGTTCGTCATGTTATTCTCGGACCAGGTCATCTACCAGCCATCCTCCGCCGATTTCACCCAAGTAGTAACACTCCAGCGAATACGCTTGCAAATTCGAATAGCGGATGTGTTCCGGGATAATGAATGCGGGATTTACGCCACCTGTTCCACCTGTGGGCGTTCCTCTCGTGATCCCGCGGAAAATGACCTTGATATTATAGTTCGGAAGATTGTACATGTTACTCAGTCTTTGAATAACCCTTTGCTTCAGATCGCCTAGCTCCTGAGCGGCTCTGTTTTCAGCGGTTGTGTACGGCCAAGGGTTTTCAGGATGATACTTTTGAATGACGATCACATATTCATCGAATTGATTCGTATCACGCCGTTTGTCCAATTGAGCGATTGCTTCGTGAATGCGGGCGTTAATTTGTAAATCATCATGGGAGCTGATCGTCTTGATCTCCGTAGCAACGCGTTTATTCTTGTATAAATTGCTGGAATTATCCTCGTCCATCAAGTGGACTCCCGTGTCGTCGTTGTTGTCCTGCTTCTCCAAATAGCTGTAATCGATGTCAGGATCGTTATCCTTATCTTGACCGAAATATGGCGTGATCTCCTTTCCGAAAAGACGCTGTGCTTCTTCTAACTCTGTATAGTTTCCGCCTGTAACCGAGAAAATGTCGGAAATTTTGGAGTGCAGACTGTAGCTATACCGCACTTTGTCAAAGTAAGACAAGTAGTTTGTCTGGTCAAAAAGTTCATTGATTGTTCCTTCATGCAAATCATTGGTTTTCGCCACATGTTTCTTCCACATTCTGCGTGCATCTAACAAGGCTTCGTCCCACGTTCCTTGTATGATCGGGGATGATACAGAACTTGTTCCATCAGAGTCTGTGCTATCCAGCTTGGTACCAGAAGCCGCAAAAGATCCGTAGCGATCAGCTTCTGCTTCCAGAGAGGGATCGTCATTGATGGGCAGGCTAGCATCCGGAACGTTCGCTTTTACCCGCCCTTGTCTTTGCTGGACTACATGTGTCAGCTCATGACCGAGTAGCTGTTGACCGCTTTGCGTCTCCGGCTGATAGGTGCCCGGAGCAAAGTGAATGTCATTCCCTTGGGCGAAGGCAACAGCCCCGATTTGGGAGGCGACAGACGATTCTGGATGAATCTGTACATCTGAAAAATCAGTGTGAAAAGCCTTCTCCATTTTTGTTTGGACGGAATCAGGGAGTGAGCGGCCGCTACCTGCCGATAAATTTTCCGATTTTTGCAAGGGAGTCCTCGACAACATGCGCTGCACAGCCTGATTGCCGAGAGTCTTTTGCAGAGAAAGGATGTGGGAAGAGTGACTCACCTTTCTTTGGACCTGGCTCGGCTGGAGCATGGGCCTGGAAATAGATGCTTTCGTTTTTTCATGAGTCGCATCCATAGACGGCTTGCTAGATTCATAGCGTCGCATTTTTACACCCCCGCTGCTTTTGTCACGTCCAATTGAACAGGTTCCTTTTGCTGTGCTTGATAGAAATAGAGATATAGATACGGGTCGACCAGATAGCTCGTGATAGCTCCAGTACGGTTAGAGTAGGTGGTAGACGTCTTGGGTAAAATGGCAGATTTGCTGTCGAGCTCGTTCCGATCTTCTTTGACGATAGAGATGACCTGTGGGTGATAGACGTGGACGGCAGTGACAATCTGCTTGCTAGGGTGTCCTGGTGCTGGTTCAAGTGTAAAAGCCATATTCATTTCGCGATAGGAAAGCTTCTCTGGTGATAAAGGTGCCTCTACTGTTGGCGAAGCCTCCGATGCTTTTTGATCCGTAGAAGGAGGGACAGCACCTTCGGCAATCTTCGGCGCGTCGTCGTCGGGCTTTCCCATAATCTCTTCCAGCTTGGTCCTGGAGATGCCGATGAATCCTGGCAAATAAATACGTCCTTCGCGGAAGTACCCCTTATATAAAGGCAAGCCTTCCTTGTCGTAGAGCACCCCGATGCCGTCGTAGGCACCTGCCCGAAATTGCCCTTGATACAATAGAGCGTCTTCGGCAGAACGAAGCTCTCCCGTTCCATGATAATGCCCTTCGGTAAAGCCGCCTTTATACAGCGTTACGCCACTTGCATCACGAAGCTCGCCCTGCCCGTGATAAACACCCAGCAAAAAATCACCTTGATAGACGATACTGCCACTGGTGGAGAATTTGGTTCCAGCTCCATTGAAGTGTCCATTTCGAAAATGACCTTCATACACGAGCTTGCCATCCCTATCAAAAAAACTTCCGGTTCCATTGTATCTGCCGTCCACAAATTGCCCCTTGTACTGCACGAGCCCGTTTTCGTAGTAATCGGTACCTTCACCGCCGTAGAAGCCATTGTCAAACAGTCCGTCGTAGAGTAGCTTTCCATCCTTCGTAAAAAGCCTGCCAGCTCCGCTGTACATGCCGTTTTTAAAAGCGCCCTCGTATTTGATTGCGCCGTTTGTGTACAATTCCTGACCGGCTCCATCCAGCTTCCCATTTTTGAAATTTCCCTGAAAAATGACTTGCTGGTTGTGGTTGTACAACGCTCCCTGACCAGCGTAAACGCCATTTTCAAACCCACCTTGATAGACGAGAACGCCTTTCTGGTATCCTTTGCCTAAGCCTTGCGGAGTGCCACTATTGAACTCGCCGTTGTATAGAAGCTTCCCTTTGTCGTCATAGAGCTCGCCTTTTCCGTCATACAGACCATCCACGAGCTGACCAGAATAGATCATCGTGCCTTCCGGGTTGTAGATGATCGCTAGACCCGTGTCGGAAATCTGTTGATTGGGAGTTTTTAGATGAATGACGATGGGACGTTGCAAAAAGTGGTTAAGCGCATCGGGAGGATTGATGAACAGGAAGTAGACCAGGACAAGGAGGAATAGTCCTGTCAAAATGAGAAAGCGTTTGGCGATGTAAAAACGGCCGAAATGCACGTAATCGTTGAGTGAAGTTTCTTTTTTGGTGAACAGTCCGGCAATGCCGTTCTTGATCCAGTCGAGGGCTTGCTTGGGGAGGGCGGCTCCTTTTTTTATCCAATCCTGTACCCATTTTTTGAGCGGATTGGTGAGCGGGTCGACAATCGTTTGTTCTGTTAGCTTTTGGAGTTGTTTGTCCATATGTTTCCTCCCTATCTGTCAGGGAACCTGAATCGTTGCTTGACCGGGGTTCGTGATCTGGATGACGCCACCCCAGCTGCACATGAGCTTGGAGGTTTGATTGAGGGCAGGCATGTTGGCGACGAGAACAGTAGGGGAGCCAGGAACCCAAGGGGCGGCAGTGACAGGAACGCAGGGGACGGGAGTGAAAACGCCCAGCTTCGCCGCTGTGGCTGCTGCGACCTGAGGGTTGGACATCGTATTGCACATTCCGAATGGAAGGACGTTTACCATCGGTTTATTGTCCATGATGTTTGCGATCGGCATACTGGTAGTGACGCGATTCATCGGGAGCACCATGAGTGAACTGGGAGCTGCGCCGAAGCTGCACTGCAGCATGGCTCCTCCGCAGACGAGTTGTCCCATGAAGCCAACTCCTTTACATAAGTCATCTGGTAAGATATTGAAAATCAATCTGTATAGTAGTATAAATGTCAAATAGAGAAGATGTATAGCGAAATTTGTAATTTTTAGTATAATGTTGCTTGGTATCATTTTCGAAAATACGTTTTCGAGAGATGGGAGAACCGCAAACGATGGGAAATAACAAGAAGTATTCCTGGTTGACCGGACTGCTGATTGTATTTGTTGGGATCGGCTTGCTGCTCGTTTGGAACGTGGATAGAAGCGGGAAGCAGGACATACCGTTTCAAGGGATCGACAGCATAGCGGTCAATAGTCAAAAGGATGTCGTCCTCATAACGGATGGATACCAAAAGCTGACTAGCCTGTACCCCGATCGGTCGCTAAGGTACCAGCAAGTGCTGGAGCAAAATCCAGAAGAAGGCTTGGAAAATTTCACAGAGGTAGCCATCGACGAAGAAGGATATGCGTACGTGCTGATCACAAAGCTCGATAGCTTTGGCTTGCGGACCGTATCTGAGAGAATCGTGCGAATGTCGCCAGATGGAGAAATGGTACAAGTCGTGTATGAAGATTCATACGGAGCGAACAGCTCGTACAAGCGAATTGGCAAGGTACGCTCCCTGCAAGTTGCGAAAGATCGTCTTTATTTCTATGTTTATCAACACCCTGAAGTGATTGCCTATCAATTTGTACCCTCTGGTTCACCCCCCACACAACTCTATCAAATCCAATTGCCTAATGAAGTATACGTAAATGAAATCACAGGAGTAGACCCGCGGCATACCTATATCACTACGAAGCGCGGAGCGGTTTTCCAGGTCGACGTTCCCCAAGGAAGCGGGGAAGCTCAAGTGAAAGGTCCGCTCTACAGTCACTCCGAACGGTCCGAAAAAAATAATACCGCCCCCAATCATGTAAAAGTGGGGCCAGCAGGTCGTCTCCTTTTCTACAATTCCGATCAAAATGTCATTGAACGCTTCGATCCCGCACATCCAGATGAAATCGCCTTGATGGTGCCTTCCAAAACATTCGAGCAGATCAAGTCGAGCGATAGCAGTGCCTTAACGGCGTTTGCTGTAACTCCCAATTATGAGTTCGTAGTGGCCACTGATAGTCAGCTCGCCTTCTTGGATCAACAAGGAAATGTGATGACCAAGCTCTCTTCCCCGTCTGTATCCGAAATAGATCGCTTGAAGGAATGGACCTGGTGGACAGGATTGGGTGTGGACATTCTCCTGTTTTGTGTCATTCAGTTTCTGTTGTTTCGCCTTTTCCGGATTCCGTTGATTATCAAGCAAACGATTGTGATAGCCCCACTCGTTGTTGTCCCCGTATTCCTTCAACTGGAGGGAACGAAGCTGACCTTCGCGTTTATGGAGCAGGAAAATCAAACCGATCTTCGTCTCCAAGCCTATGTCATTTCTACTCTGATCGAAGGGGACAAGCTAGATGGAATCAACGGAGCCATTGATTACATGAATGCGGATTATCAAGCAGTACAGGCCAACCTGAAAAAACTGGAGGTCCCAGATGATGTGCATGTGAACAGGGGGCTGTACAAAACGATTTACAAATACAAAGATGGCGAATTGTTTCTCATGATGGATGACAATGACAGCGCAGAAGTGTTTGAGAATGTGCCCATTGATGACGAGTTTCGCAGTGTGGTCATGAAACGGGAGATCGTCTCCGGTAAAGCACAGGATCGGACAGGCTACTGGATGTACGCGATGGCCCCGATATACAACTCCTCCGGCAAGCTATCGGGTGTGTTGGAGCTGGGCAGAGAAATGAACGGGGTCCGCATACAGCACAACGAAATGTCCCGAGAGCTCGGCCGCGGCGCTGCGCTGGTCTGGTCGATTTGTGCGAGTCTATTTTTCCTTTTCTCGTGGCTGACATACCGAAACATCCGCAATCTGCAAACGAACGTCTCCGATATGGGAAAAGGCGACTACAGTGTCGTGGCCAGGGTTCGTTCCATGGATGAAATTCAAAAGCTGGCAGAAAGCTTCAACCAAATGGCTAAGCGCATTCGTCAGTACATTTCGAATATCACGAGGATGAGCGAGGCGAACAATCGCTTTGTGCCACAGCAGTTTATCCATTTTCTCGGGAAGGAAAGCATACTCGACGTGGAGCTGGGTGATCAGGTGGAGCGGGAAATGGCGATTATGCGGATGAGTCTGCAATCGTTTCATGCCATCTCTCATCGTCTGCGACCAGATACGACTTTCCGCGTCATCAATGCGTTTCTCAAGCGGTTTGCTCCAATTGTGAACGAGAATCAAGGAATGATTACTGAATATCTCGATCCCGGCGTGCTTGCCGTTTATCCAAAAGAGGCGAAAGACGCGTTGGATGCGGCGGTACAGATGCGCCGTACGTTAGCGGACTATAACGAGCAACGGGCGGAAAAAGGATACGAGCCGATTGAATTGCGGGTGGCTCTGCATCACGGTCCGCTGATGCTCGGGATTATTGGCGAGGCGACGCGGTTAGAGGCTGCGATTATATCGGATCACGTCCGCGTGGTGGAGAAAATGGAAAAGATGGCGGAAACGCTCGGAGCCTGCATCCTGATGTCCGATTCGCTATTTGCCGAGATGGGAGAGAGCACGACGTACCGATATCGTGATTTAGGCTGGGTGCATATTGAGGGAGAGGCTCAGCCGATGCATTTGTACGACGTATACGAGGGAGACGCTGCCCAGATTCGCGCGCACAAGGAGGAGACGAAGGAATTGTTTGAGCAAGCGATTGCGATGTATCAAAATGGGAGGTTTCACGATGCACGCTCCGCTTTTCTGTCCGTCATCAAGCAAAACCGCTGGGATCAGGCGGCGCGACAGTATTTCTACTTATGTGACGAATACGCCCAAAAAGGGGCCGAACGTGATTGGTCTGGCGAGTTGAAAATATCGTAGGAGCGGTGAAAAAGCGAAATGACGAGTCCCGAACCGAATCACAACCAGTGGAACTATTACGAAGAAATGCTTCGATGGCTGGATATTCATCTGATGCGCTTGCTGGCTGTCCGAGCACAGCAGGGAGATGATTATCCGCTCGATCAAATGAGGGGGGTGATTGTCACAGAGGAAGAAGTCGTGCAATTGCTCGAGGCAGCCCCGCCAGCAACGCAGCTATGGGAAGCTTTCACAGAGCGGGTGGCGGCATGTGAAGAACGACTTCATGCCCTGCGCATGCAAGAAGCAAGTAGCATACCGATTCTGGCAGTAGCAGATACTTTTTCACTCAACCGCTTCGAGTTGGGATGTTTATTTCTTTGCCTGGCAGTCGAGCTGGATCGGAAGTACGAAAAGCTGTTTGGCTACCTCCTCGATGATATTACGTGCAAGTCGCCTACTCCCGAATTGGCGATGCAGCTATTTTGCCGAACAGCGACCGAGAGATTAGAGGCATGGACAGCGTTTACGCAAAAAAGCAAGCTGGGCCGACTGCTGCTTTTTACCGAGGGGGATGTGGGCGGAAGTGGCTCTTGGCTCTCTCGGCCGTTAAAGCTGGATGAACGTATGCTGCACTTTTTGACGACGAAGGATGGAGGTGATGCCAGTCTGCAGCCTTGGCTATCCTGGAGTTTACCAGATCAAGAGTTGGAACCATTGGTAGGGGAGAGCGCGATACATTTGCAGGAGCGCTTTGAAACATTGTGGGAAACGACAGGAGCAGATTCAGAGCGGCTTCTCCTGCATTTGCATGGTCCGACTGGCGTTGGCAAAAGGCATCGAGTCAAGCATCTGTTTCATCGCGTCAGGCGACCGGTGCTGTTCGTTGATGCAGAACGCTTGATCCGCGAGGAAGCTTTTTCACGAAGATTACAGCAGGTCATGCGGGAGGTTCAGCTGCGTCAGGGTGTGCTGTGCTTGCACCAATTCGAGGTTTTTCTGACAGAAGAGGTACAAACTGCTGGGCGCAAGCAGCTGGTGATGGATGAACTCGAAAGCTTTTCAGGCCCCATTGGGATTGTAGCGAAAAGTCAATGGAAGCCGGAAAACGCTCTGGGGAAGCGGATTTGGCTGGAAATGGAGGTGTCTGGTCCAGATGAAACGGAAAGGAGGCGATTATGGGAGACGGGCAGTGCGGGCATGAGCTTTTCTCAAGAGATTGACGTAGGCGTTTTAGCAGGGAAATTCAAGCTGAATGCCGGGCAAATCAACCAGGCGCTTCACAGAGCAAATGAAATGGCGATGCAGACGAAAGACAGGATCATTACGAAAACGCACCTCCATGAAGCTTGCTTCCTGCAAATGAGACATGCGCTAGAAAAGCACGCCACACGATTGAGCCCCAAATACAGCTGGGAAGATCTGATTTTGCCCGAGGAGCAACTGACTTTGTTGCGAAACGCCTGCAATCAGGTGACCTATCGAAATGTTGTTTTGGGAGAGTGGGGCTTTGGGCGAAAGCTCTCTTATGGTAAGGGCGTCAGCATGTTGTTTGCAGGCCCTCCGGGTACGGGCAAGACGATGTCCGCGGAAGTCGTGGCAAACGAACTGGGTCTGGAGCTTTTTAAAATTGACCTGTCGCAGGTGATCAGCAAGTACATTGGGGAGACGGAAAAAAACCTCCACCACATCTTCTCAGAAGCGAAAATCGGCAATGCCATCCTTTTCTTCGATGAAGCCGATGCCCTTTTTGGCAAGCGCTCAGAAGTCAAAGATTCGCATGACAAATACGCGAATGTGGAAACAGCCTACTTGCTGCAAAAAATGGAGGAGTACGAAGGGGTCTCCATTTTGGCGACGAATCTTCTGCAAAATTTTGACGAGGCCTTCATGCGCAGAATCAACTACGTGGTGAAGTTTCCTTTTCCCGAACCGTTCTATCGCGAAGAAATATGGCGCAGTATGTTCCCGGTCGATACACCGCGAGCTGCTGACATCGATTTTGAGTTTCTCGCGTCCAAGCTGCACATTGCTGGGGGCGGGATCAAAAATGTGGTTCTCGCTGCCTCTTTCTTGGCTGCATCGGAAGGCAGGCCCGTTTCCATGAGTCATTTGATCGCGGCTGCAAAGCAGGAGTTAAAAAAGACGGGTAAGCTGCTATTGAAAGAGGATTTGGGGGAGTATGCCAACAAGTAGTGCGTATCGAGGAAAATATGTAATTTTACAAAATTAGATAAAAATTCATGTAAAACCATTAATTTCAATGTTATGATAGGGATATTCTGTCAAATAATGTCGAGGTGAACGGGTATCAGCCAGTACACCGCCATTGCTGAAGTAGGAGAGTCGCTGCTCGCTCTTTTGCGAAAAGAGATGACGCCGGAGCCGATTAGCCAACCCGAGTTGATTGGTCTAAGCTCGCCCGCTCAGCCAGGAGATTTGGCGTTAGCCTTGTTTTTATACGAAATCCGGGAAAGTCAGGAGAGGCAGCACATGATGATCAGTGAAGGTACTGATCAGTTGCGATATCCCCCAATGACGGTCAATCTATCCTACATATTGACCGCCCATTCCCCAGCAGAACAGCATACCCGCATGCTGGACGAGCACCGCATCCTCGGGCGTGCCATGCAGGTTCTCTACGACAACGCCATATTGCGTGGCGATCAGCTTCAAGGCTCCCTTGCCAGCATGGATACAGAGCTTCGTGTCGTCGTGGAGCAGCCTCCCGTTGATAAACTCATCCAACTCTTTCCACATGTTCCGTACAAGCTATCCATCGGCTACTCGGTAGGGCCGGTTCATATCGATTCAACCCGAGTTCGTTCAACGAAGCGCGTACTGGAACGGGATATTCGCATACGAGGGGAAGGTCATGGTTAATGGATCAGCATTTCCAGGTGCGCATTCGTTCCGTCTTCTCGTATGCCGTCCGTCTGGTGGACATGTATACAAGAGGAGCCCCTTTTCGCTCGAGCTTGTCTGTTCGCTTGGCGAATCATCCACAAGTGCCCGTATGCAAAGGGGACGGATGGTATATCTTTACTGACTTACCTGATGGGATTTACACGCTCACCATATGTAGCCGAGAGTATATGGATCGCTCCGTGTCCTTCTCTGTGACCACTGGGAGCACATCTTACACGGAGTCAATCATTTACTTGCATCCGAGTCCAGCCTATCCATTCCGGTCAGGAGACTCCCTAGTTCGAGGGAGAGCTTGCGTGGAGGATGGTTCCCCAGCTGGCGGAGCCTACGTGCAGGCTGTTATCTCGTATGAGCGAGATGCCCCGGTGAGATTGGCCGAGGACGCTGACAAAGGGGCCGCGGAGTTAATCGTAGCCAGTAAAAAGGGTCAAGTCGATTTGGCTGACGCTTTTCTTCTCGAAACACCCACATGTAAAGGGACGTTCATTCGTTTTGCAAGTCCCCCAAAAGGTCGGGTTTATCCCTTGACCGAACCTCTATCTTTTGCCTACCCAAGAGGCACTGTCTTACTCCCACTGCTCGAAACGTATTGCGACGACAGAGGAGAATTCGTAGTTGCCCTTCCGTTGTTTCTAGAAAAAACTCATGCGCGTATGAAAATTGAAGTGTGGCGGGAAGAAGCCGCTGGTTTTGCCGAGCTTTCTATTCAAGCCGGTACGACCCAATCCATAGGTATCATCCAAATGTACAGACCTAAATAGGGTGATCCGGCAGTTGTTTGGCGTCGGTCCATGACATCCTGCTGCCTGATTATAGAGCAAGACTCACGTATCAAAACGGCTTTATTTGTAAGTGGTAAAGCAAGTGATGAAATTATTCGGAGGGAGGGACTGATTGTAGGTTTCTGCTGCTGATACATGCGGAACTCTCCAATCAGGTTACGATGCCAGAATACTTATCACCAGGGGTGTATGTCGAGGAGTTTGATAGTGGCCCCGTTCCCATGGAGGGAGCGAGTACGAGCACGGCCGGCTTTATCGGGTTGGCCCAAAAAGGACCCGTTGCGGGGTTGCCTGAGCTAATTACAGGTGTCAATGATTTCCGCAAGTTGTTCGGTTCCTATTTGTCTGAGAATGCGTTTGGCGAATACCGCTATCTCGCCTATGCGGTGGATCACTTCTTTCTGAATGGAGGCTCCCGTTGCTATGTGATGCGGGTAGCGCCAGCAGATGCGAAGCCGGCTTCCAATGAAGGCAACAGCGAAGGGGCTGTCCTTCGGATTGCTGCGAAAAACCCAGGGGCATGGGGAAATCAGATCCGCGTCAATTTGATTCCATCGAGCAAGGCAAAAACGCAGATTTACGAGCAGTTAGGCGAGGCTCCTAAGTACCGTGTGAAAAACAGTGCAGGTTTTCAACCAGGCGATGTCGTTTCTTTCTATGACGGTGAAACCAAACAGTACAGGGAAGTGGTTTCGTCCCAAGACAATGTGATCGAGCTGACAGCTGTGCTTACAGGAGACGTCATCGATAACAATCTGCTGCCGGTCAAAATTTTGTCCACATGCGAATTCACGGTGCAAGTCTTTTACAACGATGAGGCAGAAGAGTTCGACAAATGCTCGCTCAATGTCTCTGCTGCCAATCATGTAAGCAAGCTGCTGTCCAAGAGCAATATCGTAGAGGTCGAAGCGGGTGCTGCCCCAGCGAGCCCAGAAGTCATTCCGCCTTTTAGCGTCATTTCAGGGATGGCGGAAGAAACCCAATCCGAGGGCGGAAAGACGGAATTCGGTCTGTATCAAATCTCTTTGGTAGGAGGCAGCGACGGTTCTGTTGCCAATCTGTCAGCGGGCGAATACATGGGGGAAGACCATGGACCTGGAAAACGTACCGGAATCCAAGCTTTCATCGATAATGACGAAGTGAGCATTATGGCCATTCCTGGCGTGACAGACCCAAATGTGCAGCTCGCGCTTGTGGCCCATTGTGAAAACTTGAAAAGCCGCTTCGCCATCCTCGATATTCCACGCGACAAGAAAAAAGTAAGCGATGTGTTGACGCATCGCAATATTTTCGATACGCAATACGCTGCCATCTACAATCCTTGGTTGCAAGTGTTCGATCCGTTGGACAAGCGCAATATTTACATTCCGCCATCAGGCTCCATGGCCGGTATTTACGCGCGCTCGGACAATACCCGCGGTGTGCACAAGGCCCCGGCAAACGAGGTCGTACGCGGCTGCACAGGACTGGATTGCCAGTACAATACGGGCGAACAGGATATTTTGAATCCGAAGGGTGTCAACCTGATTCGCGCGTTTACGGGTCAAGGAATTCGCGTCTGGGGTGCACGGACGATGTCATCCAATGGGCTATGGAAGTACATAAACGTACGCCGCCTGTTCATTTTCCTCGAGCAATCGATCAAAAACGGGACAAACTGGGTGGTATTTGAGCCAAATGACGAGAGGCTGTGGGCCCGCGTCCAACGCACGATTGATTCTTTCCTGACCCGTGTCTGGAGAGATGGCGCGCTTATGGGCTCAAGCCCGCAGGAAGCCTTTTACATTCAAATCGGCAGAAGCACGATGACGCAGGATGATATCGACAATGGTAGATTGATCTGCGTGATTGGTATAGCTCCTGTCAAACCAGCAGAGTTCGTCATCTTCCGTATTACGCAAAAAACATCTGATCAGCAATAATTCACGGCGAAAAACGGTGTGAAGAAAGGGGTACAGTATGGCAGATCGCAAGGATCCATACCGCAAGTTTCGGTATCGGGTAGAGATGGACGGCATTCAGCAGGCAGGCTTCAGTGAGGTATCGGGCTTTGATGCGTCTGTGGACGTAGTCGAGTATCGCGAAGGCAATGAGGTAATTACACCGCGCAAGCTCCCGGGCTTGGCGAAGTACGGGAACATCACGCTGAAATGGGGCGTGACGGATTCGATGGATTTGTACAACTGGATGCAGGACACCATTCAGGGCAAGGTCGCACGCAAAACGGTAACGATCATTGCCATCAATGAGGCCGGGGATGATGTCGCTACATGGAAGGTCATCGAAGCATGGCCGACCAAATACACGGCGCCTGATTTTAACGGTACGTCCTCAGAGGTTGCTATTGAGCAGTTGGAAATTGCCCACGAAGGAATGACACGCACGAAATAATAGAAGATCCCGACGCCTAAGAGTGGCAAGGAGAAGGTTTTTCTTTGTCACTCTTGCTGGCCTAGGGTGATGAGGAGGATGACACCATGGCATTTAAAACGGAATACGAATTTGAGCTCCCGCGCGGCTATGTTGATGAAGAAGGAAACCTGCACAAGCGGGGCGTCATGCGCTTGGCGACGGCTGCCGACGAAATTTTGCCGATGCGTGATCCGCGTGTCCAGCAAAATCCCGGCTACTTGACGATTATTTTGCTGACGAGAGTGATTACCAAGCTGGGAGATGTACGGGGAATTGACACCAGAGTGGTGGAACGGCTGTTTACGGCAGATCTCGCGTACCTGCAAAACTTGTACAGACAGATCAATGAATTGGACAGCTCGATGTTCAAGACATCTTGTCCGAAATGCGAGCATGAATTTCAGGTAGACATGGCTTTTTCAGGGGCGCTGGAGGGAGTATGAGTGGATACCCCGTCGACAAGATCTATGAAGAAGCAGCCTTCATCGCCTACTATTTTCACTGGCCTCACGACGAGATCATGTCGATGGAACACAAGGAACGGCGTCGCTGGTGTGAGGAGATATCCGCGATTAACCGCAAGCAAAATGACGAACCCGAAAATGTTTTTGATGTGTTCAAGCGGAGGTGATTCTGGTGTTCGCCAATGAGAATCCGTATTACACCAACCTCCGATTTCGTGTAGACTTTCTTCCGTTTGGATTGGAGATGGATGGCATCTGGGTCGCTGGATTTAGTGAAGTGTCCGGACTGGCTGTCGAAACAGAGCTGGAAGAGTACCAAGAGGGCGGCGTGAATCATTTCGTCCACAAGCTGCCGAAACGCAGCAAGTTTCCCAACCTGGTCTTCAAAAGAGGGTTTGTGAGATCAAACGAGCTGTGGAGATGGTATGAGGACTTCCACTTTGGCCCGCCAGAAAAGCGCAAGCGCAAGCAGGGAGCGATCATTCTTATGGACCCAAACGGAAATGATGTGGGGGCTTGGGCATTTGAAGGGGCTTATCCGGTCAAGTGGGTCGGACCGGAGTTCCGGGCCACGCATGGAGAAGTGGCCATCGAGACATTGGAAATCGTGCACCACGGCTTAAAAGCGTATTTTTAAGCCTTATCCCGTCTGCAAGGAGCAAACGAAACGATGATAACGATCAAGGCGCTCCCACCTTCGCGTCGTCCATCACTGCTGCCAAGGTCGTCCAGCCAAGGCTTTGCACAAAGCATCATGCAGAAGTATCGGCACGAGGAAGGTCGCGATCCCGGCTACCTTGCTTTGATCCATCGTGATTTTTCGCCGAGTATCGGAGGGCAGGAAAACCACTTTCATCAAAACTTCATTCATGTGCGCATGCAAGTACAAGTGGACTCCTACCTCAGATTGAATCGAGAAATGTTACCAAACGGACAGACTGGTTTCCCATGGCCAAAAGAGCGTGTGATGATAGCGCAAGCATCGGGATCAGGACGAAAAGTACAACCAGCTACTTTGATACATGAGCTTTTTCGGAAGTGGGAGTCATCCAAATTAATCGAGAAGGCTTACCTGCCTCGGATTACCGTTGTCTCAAATGGAAGAGATAGATATCGCTCGTCCAGTTATGTTCAGTCTTCGGTTCAGCGAGCAAGCTCACTTGAAAAATCGCTGCCGCTGGGACGGTTCATAAAGCAGATAAACACGGTCGATTTTGCTTCGCCTCTTTTGAAAGCAATGATTTCAGACAGCAAGGAAACCGTACGTGAAAGATTCCGGACGGCTGAGACTCCCTATATTTTGCCGGAATTATTGGTACCCACGGCACTAATGGGTGATCCTGGTGGACGCAAGAGCATGCAAAATGAGCGTGAGCGGATACGGCTCGAATCAGCGACAAGAGTAGATGAGATTTCGATTTCACGTGTCAGAGCTACGCGTTCTGAAGCAGGTCGATTCGAACAGTCTGGAGTGCGCTACTTTTTGCAGTTGATCCGTAGAGGGATGGAGCCGACGGGTGGGATTTGGTCTTTTCCTGTTTTGTTAAAAAGAGCAGAAGGCCGGGCTGCGAGCTCTTTTTGGGATCGCTCGGGGAGGACAGAGAGAGCTGGAAATGACAGTAGAGATATCACAAGGCTAATCGTTCATGAAAGTGAATGTACACGTTGGTCTGTAGATTCCCAGCAGACTGAACTGTGGGGGCGCTTATGGGAAAACCTGAGTCTGTACTGGCAGCAAAGTCGAGTAACATGGCTGCCAAGGACGATGACCACGCATCCCCGTTTTCGTGTTTTACAGCCGATTGTTTTCGCGAGAAGCCGTCAATATCTGCAAGCAAAAAGCGAGTGGATGCTAGAAACGCTGTCTGGAGTTTCTCCTAGCTCATTGGAACGGAAGATATTTCAAAACAATGAGCTTTCGAAGATGTTCTCGTCCGTATTGCCTAGCATGCTTCATCTGTTTCTTTTGGCTCAACAGCCGAGTGCCTTGTCGCATTGGTTGCGCCAGATTGTTATAAATCGAGAGCAACAAGCAACCGTGTTGGCTTCTTGGGTAGAGCAGGAGCAGCCGAATAGCATTACATTTCACCCGTTGCAACTGCGTCCTTTCGAATCCATCGCAACAAGGAATCAGCGGACATACGCGTTACTTCAACAACTGACATTACAGGAAGCCAGGTTGAATGAGATTGTCAGGGAACAGTCCATTCGCTTGAGATTAAGCCATGGGCAAACTCATTTTGGCAAAACGAGCATGATCCCGGTTGTCTCCCGTGCTTCGTATCAGCAGCCTGACATGCTACAGCATGAGTGGTGGACGGGTTTGTCGTTACACGTTTTACACCCCATGCAGGGGCTACCGTTCCCATTGCCTATCACACGTGTCACAGATAGCTCCCACACAGTTCCGCTTCTCTCGCAGTCAGTTGTCAGGAAGTCGATCGCTGCTTATTGGATACAGAGCTTGCAGTCCGCCAATGCTCCTGTTTTGTTTGAAAAACGAGGATGGTTGAACCAACCTTGGATCAAGGAATATCTTGAAACTCTTAACGAGAACGAGCCAGTTGGTAGAGCAGCTAGCACCGCACGGTTTGTGTGGAATCGCTTTGCGCCTATCTTCCATATGAATCGCCAACGCTGGCAGACGTTACAGAATCAAATGTTCAGTTCTATCCACCAGGAGACGAACAGGATGCCTGTGATGGCGTGGGTGCATGTTCAACAGATGGCGGCAGAACAGCTCAGTACGAGGGAGCTCTTTGCTACTAGAACTCATGCGCCAAGGAACCTTCCGTATGAGCCGAAGAATCAATCTCCGTATCCTGCGGAAAATACGCCTAGTAGATGGTCGATGCACCTGCTGAATGTTCTGACCAAAGGGAGTACATCCGTCAGTAATCATGAAGCTACGAATCATATCGAAGGCATCTCCCAACCATTTTTCCAGCCAACGATTCATTTTCTGCAAAATAAGCACGTTTTTCAGCTGTCATACGAGATGGTACGTCAGCTATTGTCGTTTCAGGGTGGGAGGGACAAGCAGACAGATGTCGCTTTCTCTTTCTCCAAGAATCAAGAAAAGTTCAGCCTATGGGGAACAAAAGCGACTTTCTCCATGGCACACGAGCATGAGCATAGACCAATACGACACTCCATTTTCCTAAAAAATGAACGGAGTACAAATCGAGCATTCGTGCACGCTCATGGTCATGATAGGGAAGCACTTTTCCTCAGGGTGAACCGCTTTGATTCTGCAATGCTTCGTGCCACAGAGTGGATTCGACTTGGGGGAACAGATCATCAGAAATTGTACAGTACGTCTTCGAAGCCGGTTTCTATCAGAGAGGACGTCTCTGATAGGGACTCATTGCGACCGATAACTGCTGGATGGAGTGCGGAATTAGGACTCACGGTCCTCTTGCAAAAAAGCGCGAAGCTGGCAGCGATGAGCGAGTTTGCAAAGCTAGCATCAACAAGTGAGTTTGCAAAGGTAGGCTCAACAAGCACAAGTAGGAAAGCTCCCCCGAGCAGTGAAAAGCAATCGAATGATCAGTCAAGGTTCCGCAAGGCCGAAAGCAATCCATTACGAGAAAGCCGTCAATCCCGTGAAAGCCGCCGCTCCCGATTCTTGCAGCAGACAGCCAGCTTGTGGACAAATTCCATTGCCCTGCGTGCTCGCCCCTATCTTCAAGTCATGGAGCAAATCAGAAAAGCTATCCAAACTGATTTCCGGACGGAAGCATATGTCCAAAACCATCACTCACTTTCGACTGTTCTGAATCGTCACGATGCACAAATGGTTATTCAGAAACAATGGGGACTACTCGCTAGCCTTGTGCATGGTCAAAGCGTGGGGGTGCCTGACAATCACATTCACGAGAACAGAAACAGACGTGCAATAGGGCCACTACAACGAAAAGATCGAGTCAACAGCTTGGAGCCATTTTCTCGCCACCATCCAATCAGCTCCGTTCCATTTGCGAGAGAAAAATCCATTGATTTAGCCTTGGACAGATTGCATTCCGGGCAGTTTAGTCGCCGTAGCCGTTTTCAGCAAAGCAACCATGAGCAGATTCTGACGGTCAACCAGAAGACGCAGACGATCAAACGGCTAACTAGTGATGGGGCACAGGAGGTCGAGATTCGAGACGCTCGTCGCACCCCTCTGCAAAAACGAAGGCTACTCAACCTGGGGTCAACAACAATGGCCACGGAAAAAGTGGAACAGGTGGAAAAAAACACATCTCTAACACTTGTTCCAAAGCCAATGGTTGAAATGACAATGCTGCCTCCACTCCTACAACGACTGCAACAAGCTCAAAGAGCGCCCGGAGAACCCGAGCAGCGCTCCTTGTCCGAAAACGCAACCCATATTCATCGACGAGTGTTACGTACGGAAGACAGCCACGCAACCCCTGCTGCTACCGTTCAGTCGCCGCCGTCCATGGAGTACTTGCGAAAAAGCATGCAGCCTCAAGAAACCGCAGTCCAGCAGACGACAACACTTCCACTCCAACGACAAGTCGATCTACACGTGCAAGAGAGGGCTGGCAATCAGACGTCGTTATCCCCACAAGAGGTGGATCGATTGATGGATAAAATGATGAAGGAGCTGGACAAGCGCCTCACTCAAGAGCGGCAGCGACGAGGTCTATAAGCAGGAACCGCCGCATTCACAGATGACTATTTCTTCGGTAAAGAGAGGCAAAAGCCAATGATGGGTCAGGAGAAAAAGGCCAAAATTTTAGTGGATCGCAACGGGCAAGGTGACTTCAAGGAGAGTATTTCCGTTCTCTTTAACCCTTCGGAATACAAGGTAGATGCCTCCAATAACTACTCTTGGCAAAAGATATTGGGGCAATCGGTACCAGTCGGGATGTTCACGAGTGGTGATATCGAGACATTATCGGTCGACTTGTTTTTTGATACATACGAGGCTGGAGTGGATGTGCGTGCATTCACGAATCAGGTGCTGGGACTGATGGCCGTAGAAAAGAAAATCAGTACGCCGCCCCTATGCAAATTCGTCTGGGACAGCTTTCAATTCACAGGTGTTGTCGAGAAGGTTTCGCAGCGGTTTACGATGTTTCTCGACCAAGGGACACCGGTACGAGCCACGTTAGGTGTCACATTTAAAGGCACGAGCGTGAAAAAGTCCGCGGACGATATCGGGGCTGCAAGAGAAAAGGTCGCACAACAAACGGTCAACCAAGGAGACCAGCTTTACTTGATGGCGTATCGCTCGTACAGTGATGCGTCGAAATGGCGAAACATTGCGAACGCCAATCAGATCGACAATCCCAGACTTCTAAAACCGGCTAGCACCCTACATGTGCCACTTGTGAGGTGACGAAGGAATGAGCGAATTAAAATTGACGACAGACCGCCATTCCTTCGATGACCTGCGCCAAACGTACAACAACTTTCATTCCCCAGCCTTGGAAATACTCGTTGGAGGGAAAAAGCTGATCAGCCAGGTAGGTATCGCCATTACCAAAGCGACGATCAACTCCAGCTTGGAAGGCAAAGCAGATACGTTCTCGTTTTCGGTAACGAATGCTTTTGATACGGCAGCGTGGGAATTTCGCTGGGTAGATGACTATTTGGTTCCTGGCAACGAAATCGAGATCCAGATGGGCTACGGAACCGAGCTGTCCAGTCTCTTTTACGGGCATATTACAGCCGTTTCGTTTGCATGCGAGGAGACGCCTACCATTACGGTAAAAGGGATGGACAAATCGTTCCTGCTTATGGTCGATAACAAGTCTACCTCTTGGAATAAAAAGAAATACAGCGATGTCGTGAAAGAGCTGGGACAAAAATACGGCTTGTCGACGCATGTGGATGATACGGTTCATACAATCGAGCCCATTACAAAGACGGTCTCCGAGACTGACTTTCAATTTTTAAATCGTCTCGCAAAAATTTGCAACTACGATTTTTTTATCGTCGGGAAGAACTTGTATTTCCGTAAGCCACTGAGCAACATGACGCCGGTCCTTACCTTGATCTGGGGAGTTTCCTTGCGCAGCTTTTCCGTTGATGTCAACATTGCTTCCCAAGCATCCTCCTATACGGTGCGATGGGTAGACAAGGACAAATCAACGGTGCTCCAGGAAGCAAAAGCAACGAGCACAGATATCGGGAAGCTCGGGACCAATTCGAAGACAAGCGCTGATCTGCTGAAAGCAATCGGTGATTATTTTGATAAATACGAGTCTACGAAAAAGCTGGACTCACCTGAGGAGATAAAAGCGGTTGCGAAAGCACGCTTGAATCAACTCGCCATGAACCTTCTTGACGGCAACTGTGAGGCAGTCGGTCTGCCAGAAATTCGTGCTGGCCGCTATATCATGCTAGAGGGCATGGGGAAAAAGCTGAGTCAGCCTTATTACATCACATCTGTCACACACACCATCGATGTGGCATCTGGCTATGTCACGACGTTTCATGTGAAGGGAAATACGATATGAGCTTTGATCATTGGTTCTACCAGGATGAAATTACAGAAGAAGAACGGGCAAGAATCCACGGTGTCATTGTCGGCATTGTAACCAACAATGAAGACCCTGAAAAGCTCTCGCGTGTGAAGCTGAAGCTGCCTCTGGTTGATAATGAGCGGGAGACGGACTGGGTGCGAATTGCCACGCTTTTTGCGGGAAAAGATCGCGGCAGCCTGTTTATTCCGGAGGTAGGCGACGAGGTGCTGGTCGCGTTTCACTGGGGAGATGTACGCGAGCCATTTGTAATCGGGATGCTCTGGAATCAGGAAAACAAAGGCCCGGAAATGGCGGAGAAAAACAACATCCGAAAAATCACGACCCGTGCAGGCCACGAAGTGATTTTTGGTGATGATCCGAATGACGGGAAGATCACGATTGCCACGAAAAAAGGACAACAGGTGGAGCTGTCGGACAAGGATGAGAGTATTGTATTCAAGGAGAGCAGTGGAAACCACCAAATCGCCATCAAAGGTGGTAGCGCCAACGAAGTTACGGTGAAGAGCGGCTCAAGTACGATTACGTTGAATGCAAAAGGGCAAGTGACCATTCAGTCAGACACATCGCTGACAATTAAGTCCACCCAGCTAAATCTGGAGGCGCAGGGAGCCATGTCGATTAAAGCAGGAGCGTCCCTGAACATCAAATCTGACGGAATTGTTGCCGTCAACGGTTCGGTGATCAAATTGAATTAATTCATGGGGGGATTCCATGCAGCAGCCATTCGGTGAAAAAGGATGGAAGTTCCCTATTCAGGTGGATCAGGCTACAGGCCGTATTCGTTTGTCCGACTACGAGGATGACATCGCAGAAGCGATTCGCATCATTCTTTCCACAGCAAAGGGAGAGCGTGTGATGCGACCGAAATTCGGGAGCGGATTGCAAGGCTTCATGTTTGATGGCACGGACGGAACGAGCCTGGCATTGCTCCAGTCGGACATCGCAGAAGCGATCATGATCTGGGAACCGCGTGTACGAGATGTGCAAGTGGAGGCCAAGGTCGACAAGAATCATTCCGAAACGGTGAACGTTACGATCAGCTATACCGTACGTGCGACAAACAAAGGCTATCAGCTGTTGCATCCTGTCCATCGTCTCAGTCCACGTGGATAGCGCAAGAGTCACAGTCGTGTGAAGAAAAAAGGAAGGGAGGTGGGTAACGTGAAACCACCTTTGGTCGATCCGCGGGACATGCAAGCAGTCATCCGAAAAATGCGCGAAATGGTGCCGTTCTACACCCCGGAGTGGCGATTCACTCCAGAAGATCCTGATGCGGGTACGGCTTTATTTCTCCTTTTCGCAGACATGCTGATGAATAATCGTGAGCGTTTGAATCAAGTGCCTGAGCGAAATTTTATCGCTTTTCTCAATATGCTCGGTGTCGGAATGGCTCAGGCAAGACCGGCAGAAACCTTTTTGACATTTGAATTAAGTACAGGTGTGCAAAAGCCAGTGTGGATTCCAGTGGGGACAAAAGTTTCGGGTAAGACTGCCCTTGGCGATGAAGTGGTTTTCGAAACAGATCAGCCTATGCTGGCTACCCCCTCTCTCCCGACAGATCTGTTGTTTTCCAATGGCAGTCGAGACTTTTTAACAGATGTAACGAGTTGGCTTGGGACAAGTGCACCGCTCTCTCTCTTGGACTGCAAGACTTTGCCTAATCATCAGGAGCATTGCTGGTATTTGGGGCATGAGGACTTGTTTTGTTTAGGAGATCATGCTTCGATCCAGCTCACGATGGTTTCCAATCAGGAACGCTATTTGGAATCCTTGCTGACAGAGAAGCTGGCGAATCCAGAGCTGGTCGAGTGGACGTATCTGTCAGAGGGCGGATGGGTTTTGTTCGACAAGATGGAGGCTGATCAAAATCGGCTGCGCTTGGAAAAAAAGCAGCGGAAAAAATGGGAGTCTAGTGAAGTGCAAGGAATCGAAAATCGTTGGCTTCGTTGTAGAGTGAAGCCAGGTATGATTCATGAATGGATGAAAAATGGCGGGAGTACCTCTCTGACCCAAATACAGTTGAAGACGGATTACTTGCCAACAGATGATCCCGAGGGCCTTGCACCCGACATGCTTTTCTCCAATGATGTACAGGTTTCTGGGAGTGGCTGCCTTGCGTTTGGCGAGCAGCTCGCACCGTATGGCATGTTTTTTTTGTCCTGTGAAGAGGCGCTGACGAAGCCTGGTAGTACAGTTGCCCTTCGTTTTCGGATGAAGACGGTGGCTTATCCCGCTACACATCTGTCACAACCAGAGCCGAAATGGAAATGGATCATGAAGGAGTCTTCCTTTGACCCTCCTGCGACGACACCCGTCACGGTCAGCAAGGTGGTATGGGAATACTGGAATGGTAGCGGATGGATGGTGCTCCTGTCAGGAGAGGATCGGGAGAAGCTGTTTGCTGGTACCGAGTCGGATGAGGAGATTGTGGTTGCCTTTACGTGTCCAGATGATTTGCAGCCGACGACCGTGCAATCCCAGCCCGGGTATTGGATCCGTGTGAGAATTCTTCAGGTGGACGGCTTATATGGCCCGAACCCTGTTTACATGGCCCCGTGGCTGGAAGACATGCGCCTGACCTACTCGTACCGAGAGCCGTTGCATGAGCCGGAAGCGATTCTCACACAGAACGACTTGGATTGGCAGCAGCCTGTCCGCACAGGCAATCATCAGGCTAGCTTCCAGCCGTTTTTGCCATCCGAATGCCTGCATCCTGTTGTCTACTTTGGATTTGAGCAGCCGCCTTTACAAGGACCGCTCTCTTTCTACTTTTCTTTTTTACCGATGGAAGAATCACCAGGGGCTGCTCCGGTTGTGCAGTGGGAATACAAGCGCAAAGAAACAGGAACAACGTCTTGGGCCAAGCTGCAGACGATTGATCAGACCGCTGGTTTTACGGAAAGTGGTACCGTCCGTTTCGCTGGTCCTTTTGATATGGAAAAAAGCAAAATGTTTGAGCGGGAGCGTTATTGGATTCGCGCTGTCAACGTAGACAATCGGCTTGGAGGAGGCGCTTTGGATGCACGACATTCCGTGCTAAGCGGCTTTTATCCGAATACGATACGAGCCATTCAACAGGAGACGATTCGCAATGAAATGGCAGAGCGGATAGCAGAGGGGCCACAAGCCGAGTACAGACTCCTCCGCCATCCCGTCATGGGCGAAGAGGTATGGGTAGATGAAACAGGCTCCTTTTTGCCGAGTGAACGAAAGAGCTGGCTGGAACATCCAGAAAATCGGGTGGAACTGCTCAATGATTCTGAAGGGAACGAGCAAAAATGTTGGGTTCTGTGGAAGCGAGTAGAGCATCTGCACGATTCTGGCCCGGATGATCGCCATTACTGCTTGGAGAGCGCTACTGGAAAAATTTTGTTTGGCGATGGCCGACACGGTAGGGAGCTTCCTCAAACCGGACTCGGTTCCGTGAGGGTGACGTATAAGGTCGGAGGGGGAACAGCAGGGAATCTTCCTGTTGGGCAGTTGAATCAACTGGAACAATCGATCCCATTTGTCCAAGCCGTCAGCAATCCGGTGCCTGCTGTTGGGGGAAGTGATCAGGAGATGCTCACGGAAGCCTTGCAGCGCGGTCCTCAAACCATTAAACATCGCTATCGAGCGGTGACAGCTGAAGATTTCGAATGGCTCGTCCGTGAAGCGCATCCGGAGATACCTAAAGTGAAGTGTTTGCCGAATCGCAACAGCCGCCTGCAAAGAGAAGCAGGGCATGTCACTGTGATCGTATTGCCCGCAGCGGGATGCTTCGGCACACAATTTTTGGAGCTTCGGCGTTCTGTCACGAACTACTTGCTTACACATGCGGCAGCGACGGTAGCCTCCCCCGAGCGGATTCATGTTAGGGAGCCTGTCTACTTGGAAATTGCGGTGACGGCAGAGCTGGCAGTGGGGGCTTTGGAGGAAATCGTAGAGGTGGAGCTGGAGACACTCGGCAAGCTCGCGCGATTCCTTGACCCGATATCGGGAAATCTGCACGGTGGGGGTTGGGAAATAGGACAACGTGTGCACCCGTCGCTCTTGTTTGCCTTGTTGAAATCCGTAAAGGGCGTCCGCTTTGTGGATCATCTGACCTTGACTGTATTTCGAACGGAAAATGGGCAACGAAAGGAACTACTCGCTAGTGAATACGAAACGATCGTACATGGGATCGTCACAGAGGGTGCGCATCGAATCAGCGTCCGCGTTCACGACAGCTAGGCTTTCTTCCCACCCAAACATTGAAAAAGGAAGTGTGCGCTATGCTTCCATCCAAGAATCTGGATGATCGCCACTTTGAAGAGATCGTAGAACAAGCAAAAAACGCGATCCCTAAGCTGCAGCCAGAGTGGGGTGATCACCGTCATCACGATCCGGGCATTACGCTTTTGGAGATGTTCGCGTGGTTAACGGAAATGCAGCAATATTATCTCAACCGGATAACGGAAAAGAACGAAAGTAAATTTTTACAGCTCATGGGTGTACACCCAAAGAACCGGTCATGTGCGACGACGGATGTAACGTTTTTCGACGTGTCAGAAGAAGCGATCCTTCCGGAGAAGATGAGATTGTTCGCGGGGAATCTTCCTTTCGAGACGGAACATTCGCTTGTTCTGGTACCGGCCAGCCTGGAGCGTGTTCTGGTTCATACAGAAAGCGGAACGGCGGATGTGAGTTCATCCAATGCGCATAACGGTGTTTCCTACTTCGCATTTGGCCAGGAACCAAAGATAGGGAACAAGATTTACTTAGGCTTTGATCGACCGCTGCCAGTGGGGAAGGCAGTCTCCATCGGATTGCGCCTGGTTGAGGACTATCCTGTTCCAATTGTCCCGCTTACACCCACATCGCTTTTCGTTCCATCGGCCACTCTCGAGTGGGAGTACTATGGACAGAACGAACGCACGCAAGAAATGGGATGGAGTCCGTTGCCACGAGTCTCGGATGAAACGATGAATCTCTCCTTCTCAGGACGAGTCCTGATCGAGCTTGAAGGGGCAATGAAGCCGCTCATGCTTTACCCCGCCAATGATCGGCCTCGATTTTGGCTCTGTGCGACATTGCGTACCGGTCGATTCGAATTGGCTCCTCGCATGGAAAAAATCGAGCTTAATACCGTGAGCGTCATCCAACGCGAAACCCTCAGTCAGGTATGGGAGTTTGACGGGACCGATCAAGTGGATCAGACGATCGTCCTTGCAAGCTCGCTATTGTATGAAGGCACTGTGGAGGTTCAATGCAAAAAGGGGCGTCATTGGCAAAGTGGATGGGATCAAGATGAACCAGACCAAACCGATACAGGTGTATTTTCTTTTCACGTTTCCCGCGACCCAGAACAGGGCGCGACGATGATTCGTTTTGGAAGTGCAATGCCTGAGGGCAGCAAAAATATTCGGGTTATCGCGTATCGGAGCGACTTTGCAGGGCAGCAGTTCATTGGAGAAAGCAGTGGATTGCCACATCAAGTGTTTCGGCTGAATGTCCAATCGATCTTGCCAGAAACGTTTGTCATTCAGGTGGCGCGTCAGGTCGAAGGCAGTCCGTTTCATGTTTGGGAAGACTGGTCGCTGGTCACCAATTTTGACCGATCGGGACCACAGGACCGCCATTTTATCCTGAATGATTCGGACGGGGCAGAAATTGCGTTTGGCAACAATGAGCACGGAGCTATTCCTGAAAGGCTGGAAGGCATGGCGGGCATTCGGATCATCTCTTGTCAGACAGGCCAAGGTGAGAAGGGGAATGTGCAGGGAGGTCAAATTACCCGATTCCTACCGCTCGCCAGTCAGCGAACCACCGCGCAGGTGACAAATCCCCGTCCAGCCAGTGAGGGAAGCGAGCGCGAAACGATCGATCAAGCCAAACACAGGATGAGAATGGAATGGAAAAAACCGCAGCGGGCCGTTACAGCAGAAGATTATGAGGCCATCGCGCTCTCGACACCCGGATTGCGTGTGGCCCGCGCGAAGGCAATCCCTCTGTATAAAGTAGGGGAAATGGGGGCTTCCGAGCAAAACGCAGCCGCTCAAATGACTGTTGTCATCGTCCCGTTCAGCGACCAGCCGACACCACTGCCAAGTGAAGGCTTCCTGCGGACCGTTTGCCACCAATTGGAACAGCGAAGGCTGCTGACGACAGAAGTCCATGTGGCCGCTCCAGCCTATATCAAAGTGACCGTTTTCGCGACAATCGTGGTGGAGCCTGCGTTTGCAGACAAAAAGCAGATCGTGCTACAGGCACTGAAGCAGTATTTGACGCCATTGAATGTCCAAGATTCTTCGACTCATCAAGGAAAAGGATGGGAATTTGGTCGGCCTGTTTATAAAAGCGATCTCTACGAGGTGTTAAACCAGATCGAGGGTGTGCTGTACGTGACGGATTTGTGGGTTTCCGCGGAGGGCACAGGCATCATCAGAGATGAAGGGGGAGATATTCAGATTCCGCTCCATGCGCTGGTGTACTCAGGAGAGCATGTTCTGGAGCTTGTTGTGGATAGAGAAAGATAGGCGGGAGCAAACGGAGGAGTGGTCGTGGATACAATGAATCGTTTCTTTTCCCTGAACAATCCGTCCGATTGGCAGCGGGGGGCCTGGTATAACCTTCACGTCTCCAACGAGGGGATCGCGCTGAATAAATCGCCCGAATATGTGATCGATCATGTGCATCTGGCTGGGACGACACATCACTCTCGACTCTTGGATTTTGCGATTGCACGAGTTGGCTCGTTACTTTGGCTGGATGAAAGCGGGCATATCACGCATTACGATGACAGCAACAACTTCAAGGAGACTGTGTTTCGCGCTGGACGCGGGTTGTTTTCCAAAGACTCGTTTCTCGCCGCTGATGATGAATACGTGTACATCATCGACCCCGAAGCGAGGCGAAAAGTCGGAGCGTATTCCATAGCCAACGGCCAGTGTGTTTGGAGCTGGGAAGAGGGGGAAGGACAGCGGCTTTTTCCTTTGGATGCAGGGCTGGATGAAGAAGGACATCTTTACATCACGACACCCGTGGTTGTAGATCAAGCCAACGAACGGAAGGAAATCACGGCGGGAACACAAGTCGTCGTCCTTCGGCTGAATCGGGCAGGCAAGATAGACGCTACATACGCGCATGCGGAATTGAAAGTAACAGAGACAGCTACACTCCGTGAGATCAGGCGAAGAAGGTTGTTTCGCCTGTCCGTTGCCGAATCGGGCAAGGCCTATCTATTTTTGGCACAGACGAATCAAGTGTTTCGGTTCTCTTCGGAAGGCGCCGATGTGTGCACCCTGGCGATCCCATCCGGAACCAAGCCCGCGGGATTTGCAGTGGGTCCAGGTCCCATTCTCTATGTGGGTGATAGTCGTTCCATTGATTCGGCTCATGATCATACCCGATTCATTTTGCGTTTTCAACCAACGGGAGAAGCACTTGCGCCATTGACCAACTACCACGGACGTGCAGACAAGCTCGTTTTTGACAAGCAGCAACGTTTGTATGTTTGGGACGCGCAGAAAAATGTTCTGACCATGTTGAGGCTCGTCTCGCGGACGTCCAACCTGGATGAGACCGGAATACCGATGGGTATCTACTTCTCTCGTGCATTGGATAGCGCGGAATTTGAAACGGTGTGGCATAAATTCACGCTGGATGCAGACATACCAAAAGAAACGCAATTACTCATCTCGACATTTTCTTCTGATCGAAAAGAGCATGTGCTTCATGGAGCCGTACACAATCTGGATGATTTTTTGCTGTCACCCGACATGGACTGGAAAACCAAGCTGCAAAGGACGTCCAATTTATGGTCGGAGCCGGTAATCAACGCTTCAGATGCGTTGCTTCATTCAGCAAAAGGCCGCTATTTATGGCTCAAAATCGAATGGCTCGGTACTGACCGTCACTCCCCGTTGCTCAAGCAGATGCGGATTTACTCGCCGCGCGACACATTTTTGCGGTATCTGCCAGCGACTTATCAAAGTGAACCTGCCAGTGCTGATTTTTTGGAGCGCTTCCTCTCCCTTTTCGGGACGTTTTACTTGGAGCTGGAGGAACAGATTGATACCATCTCGCGGTTGTTCGATCCTGATACGACACCTGGCGAATTTGTCCCTTGGCTCGCTTCCTGGATGGGGATGGGCAGGGAAGAGCATTGGACAGAGGCACAGCGCCGAGAGCTGATTCGTCGCGCGCCAGAGCTGTACGCAGAGCGGGGCACTCGTGCGGGCTTGGAAAAGATGGTCGAGCTGTATACCGGGGAGCGCCCGATGATCGTTGAGTATTTTCAAATCAGGGACATGAAGGCGATCCCTGAGCTGCACGAGCTAATCTCTTCCTTGTACATGGATCATCCGTATCAATTTTGCCTGATCGTTTCGCAGGAATGCGCGAAAACAGAGCGGGAGCAGTCGGTTCTGCAAAAGATTTTGGAAGATCAAAAGCCTGCTTTTACAGAGGCGAAGCTGATCGTTCTGCGCCCGGGCATCTACGCCGACCTCCATAGCTACGTGGGGATTAATTCTTATTTGACGGAGCCGTCATTCCTTACGCTCGATCAAAATTTATCGATGCCATACAACACGGTGCTAAGCGGGAAGGACCGCAGCAGACGAATCGATTATGACACGAGGATTGGTCTGGATGCAGAGCTGGAGTAAGAAGCCGAGATTTTTAAGCAAAGTGAGGTGTTCGAGATGAAGAATCTGCGTTATTTTCCACATGAACGGAATGTGTATTTCAAAGGGAAGCTGTTAACCGTCAGAGATTTCGAATCAGAACAGCGCTATTTCAATGACAAACGTCGACTCACCAATCGGTTGCTTCACGGGGGTGGAGTGGTATGCGGTTTGCAGGTGATCGCTGTGGACGAAAAGCAGATTTCGGTCGAGGCTGGAGTTGCTCTCGATTATCTCGGGAGGGAAATCGTACTTCCTGAGCCTGTGAAGCTGAAGCTGTCGATGATGGAAGGCTTTAGCAACAACGATTACGCGAAAAATGTGTACGTCTGCTTGGCCTATGATGAAAAAGGCAAGGAGCAGGTCTTCTCCGTCTCTGAAACCGTCGAGCAGGAAATGGCTGAATACAACCGGGTGGCAGAAGGATATCGGCTTTTTATCAAAGAGGAGGCACCACATCCTGCTTCCATCGAAGGGGTGCAATTGGTAGAGCAAAGAGTGCTGCTATATGCAGATACACAGGTGCGCATCTGGCAGGCGACTCCACGATACGTCAATCCGGGTGAAGTATTTTCAATACAGTTGCACATTGAGAAGACGGTACAAACGTCACGGGTGCAATTCCAATACAAGCTGGATGCACCAGGGCTGACAGTCATGGAAAGCAGTGACGGTAGTGTATCCTTCTTAGAGCCAGTTGACGCGAAAGAGACGGATTACGTCATCTCCATTCCGATTAAGGCTGGCTGGGATCGCGGTACGGTAGAGCTGGAAGTGCTGGGTGGCAAGGCAGAGGTTCGACTCGGTGATCGCTTGGTGCATACCGATCTCGTTTCTGTAGGAAAAATCGAAATCACGCTAGACGATCTGGTAGAGCGGCTCGTGTCTGATTACTACAGTCGCAAGCTGGATCAGGTGACACAAGCGAACGAACAGCCTTTTCTTTATTTGGCAAAAGTCTGCTTGCTGCAAATGAATGCGACTTATGTGATTGAGAAGGTTGTTCCTGTTCCATTTGGTGAGTACGTGTATACACCAGCGCTTTTGCAAAAGCTTGCGTTGCGTGCACAGAAGGGAAAGCCAGTCGAGCAAGGCTCCCATGCGGATTCCTTTCGGGTGACCACGCGTGTGAAAGAAATCGCGGCAGGCGATAAGCCGCAGTTCGATGTGAGCTACGATAATCTGGCGTCTGTCTACCAGTTTGAGCTTGGACTGCCCCGAGCAGGAAAGGCAAATGAACAAGTAGCAACTGGTGTGGTGGAAATACCGATTGAGCCCTATTCGTCCAACTGGCCGTTTGGAGTCAAGATCGGCAATCGTTATTTTTCTGAGGAGTTCAAGCATTCCCTCGGGAAAGGCAACGTGTATGTCAGTGCAGGAATTGAGGATTTTCATGCAGATGTGATCGATGAGTTGCTTTCCCAACATGAGCAAGTGATGTACGGGCATAGCAGTGTTTTTGATGATTCGGAGTATGCGACAGATGCAGCGCATTTTGCCGTAGGGGTCATCGTTTATCCGCAGAAAGGAACAATTCGGATCGGCGTCCAGGTGAAGGGACCTGTTCAGACAGATCGGGTAAGGATCAGGTGGTGGGCGATCAAACCACTGGCAGCAGGGACAGAGGGCGAGGCGTATCCAGATTCGCAAGAGTAGCAAGGTTTGCTTCATTTTGAATTTATGCTACACTTTCTTAATGTAAGTACATATCAGCGGTAGACGGGAGGAGATCCAATGGCAACACATATCACAGATCATTCCGTTTTGAACAACGGGGTGAAGATGCCCTGGCTGGGTCTGGGTGTCTGGAAGGCAAAAGACGGAAACGAAACGTTGGCCGTCCGTTCCGCGATTGAGGCGGGTTATCGCAGTATAGACACGGCAGCTATCTACGGCAACGAAGCCGGCGTAGGCGAAGGAATCCGACAAGCCGGGATTGATCGCGATCAATTGTTCATTACGACTAAGGTGTGGAATGCGGATCAAGGCTACGAGTCAACGCTGAGTGCTTTTGATGAAAGTATGAAAAAGTTGGGTACCGATACGCTGGATTTGTACCTGATTCACTGGCCCGTAAAAGGCAAGTATGTAGATACATGGAGGGCCTTGGAAAAGCTGTACCGCGATGGATATGTACGTGCGATTGGCGTCAGTAATTTTCATAGCCACCATCTCGAGGATTTACGCCAACATAGCGAGATCATTCCAGTTGTCAACCAAGTCGAGTATCATCCATTGCTGACCCAAAAAGAATTGCATGCGTATTGCAAAGAGCACCACATTCAACTAGAGGCATGGAGCCCGTTGATGCAAGGAAATCTCGATCACCCTCTCTTGGTAGAATTGGGACAAAAATATGGCAAGTCGCCTGCACAAATTGTGCTTCGCTGGGATTTGGAAAACCAAGTGGTCACGATTCCGAAGTCGATCACACCAGAGCGGATTCGCCAGAACGCAGATGTTTTTGACTTCACTCTCAGTTCAGAGGATGTAGAAAAAATCACTGCCTTGAATGACAACAAGCGTTTTGGGCCAGACCCAGATCATTTTGATTTTTAAACAGACAACGATAACGCATAAAAGGGGAGCCGCAACAGGTCGGCTACCTTTTTTTTCATTCCTGTCTTTGAGCGGACCACGGATTCGCTCTTTACTATGCTTTATTTTTTCGTATACTGAAAAGTAGCATATTCGTTTCATCAGATGAAACGATCGGAACAAAGTAGGAAGCAGGTGTCAAACACTTATGGAAGAAGAACAAAAAGCAAACGTTCGAGCAGTCGATCGGGCTTTGGATATCCTGCTCTGTTTTACGGACGCTACGGATCTGGGCCTGAGCGAGATAGCGAGTCGACTCTCCTTGCATAAAAGTACTGTGCATCGTTTGCTGGCAACGCTGGAGAACAAAGGGTTTCTGATACGGGATGTTCAGACAGAGAAGTATCGACTTGGGTTTCGGGTTTGGGAGTTATCCGCCAATTTGTCGCAAAACGATGATCCAGCGATATTGCTGCTGCCGGAGATGGAGCGATTGCGGGATTTGGTGGAGGAAACGATCAGTCTGTACGTGCGGGATGGAAACGAGCGGATACGCGTACAGGCAGTCCAAAGCAAGCAGCCGATTCGCAGGGTGGCACCAATCGGGGCGCGTATGCCACTCACGGTGGGGGCATCCAGCAAAGTACTTATTGCATATGCAGAGCCGTTCATTTTGCAGGAAGTCATCAGCGACCCGAATTGGCCTGACTATGTGAACAAGGAGTCTTTTATTGAGCAATTGGATCAAATCAGGAAGCAAGGCTTCGCTACTAGCGTGGAGGAACGGGAGCTGGGGACAGCAGCCGTAGCCGTCCCGATATTCAACCGCAACGGACAATTGGTAGCGTCTATTGCGGCGTCGGGTCCTTCCAACCGCCTGACTCCTGAAAAAATGAGCCAATACGCTCCTTACATCATGGAAGCCGCCTATCGGATGGGAAAAATGATGAAATAGCGAAGAAGCCAATCAAAACACAAAGAGAATGTGTTTTGGTTGGCTTTATTTATTGAACGATCGATTCGTAATTATTGTCGCACGGTTAACACCACGTTGCCTTTCTTATGCCCCAGCTCCACATAGGAGTGGGCCTCCGATACTTGCTCTAGGGGATAAATGCGATCGATGATGGCACGCAGCTTGCCGGCCTCGATCAGCTCCTTTACATACCTCAAGTCTTCCGCGTTTTCCTTCGCGGTTCCACCAATCACCTTTTTACCGCTCGTCATGTTCGTCCATAACCCGCGAAGGATTGGCAGAGGGCTAAAATGGACCGCTCGCAGGTAGTAGCCGTTCGGTGTCAGTCGCTCGACGCATGCCTGAAACGGACTCTTTCCGACCGTATCGAAAATGATATCGTAGACCGCAGCCTCGTCCGCGAAGTTCTCTTTTGTGTAATCGATGATTCGGTCAGCCCCCAACGATCTTACGAGCTCCACGTTTGATGTACTGCACACTCCAGTCACTTCCGCACCGAAATGCTTGGCGAGCTGTACCGCATACGTCCCGACGCTGCCAGAAGCACCGTATATGAGCACGCGCCTGCCGCGCTGGATATTGCCCTTCCGTAGAAATTGCAAGGCCGTATAGGCACCGACCGGAACGGCTGCTGCTTCCTCAAACGTCATGTTCGCAGGCTTCAGTGCGATACAACCGTTCTCAGGTAAGCATTTGTATTCGGCATACGCGCCGAAGCCGTTTCCGCAGGCAGCATAGACGGCATCCCCCGGTTGAAACTGAGAAACACCACTGCCCGTTGATTCGACCACCCCGGCTAATTCGAAGCCGAGAATCTTGATTTTCCTCGGTTTCAACAGACCATTGAACAGACGTGCCAAGAAAGGATCTGCCTTGCGTAAACGCCAATCCCCCGCTGCGGCAGTTGCAGCATAGACTTTGATTAATACCTCGTCGTCCTTTGGTACCGGCTTGGCGACATCCCGGAGCTGTAGGACATTGGGCGGCCCGTATTGCTCGTATACGATCGCTTTCATCTCTTCGCCCTCCAATTAGCCTTGGCTGTTTTCCTATTTTATACGGAATCAATTGATTAAAGTTCTATTTTTATTTTTTGAATAGGGTGCTTGTTTTTGGTTACTCGAATAAAAAACTTTACTCAAGTTAATTTATATACTATGATAAACAAAAGTAGAAATATGAAAAAGGAGTACCAGATGGCAGAACCATTATCACTACGTGAGAAAAAGAAAGCAAAAAACAAATTCGCCCTTCTAGACGCTGCCTTGGAGCTGATAGGCGACGGGAGCTTCCGAAATGTACTGGTGGATGACATTTGCGAACGAGCAGAGGTGTCGAAGGTCACATTCTTTAAATTTTTCCCGCAAAAGGAAGAGCTCTTGATTTATTACATGAGCATATGGCAAGCAGAGTGCTTTGTTGAGTTGCGAAGTGCTGGCAAGAGAGGATGGGTAGCCGTTCGGCATATTTTTGCCAAGGTTACGCGCGATAGCGAGAAGCAGCCTGGGATCATGCTTAGCCTTATCAGCTTTTTAGCCGAGCAAAAAATGCACCCGTGTGTACCGATTTTATCTGATGCTGAATTGTATTTGCGCTTCCCTGAGGAAGAGCAGAGAGAAGCCATTAGAGCTACTGATCTGCATCAAATATTGCAAAAGTGTGTGCAAGAAGCAGCCGAAGATGGTCAGCTTGCCCTTCACCTGTCGGAGGAGGAAGCTGTAATTTTGTTATTCTCGATGTTTTACGGAGCTTATCTGACTGCACATTTGTTTCATGTGTCTGATTATATGTCGGGTTACGAGCTGCACCTCAAATCTTTGATAAGGTAGGGGAGTCGGATGGCAAAAGTAGTTCCGGGGCGTTTTACAGCACAAATGGAAGGACCTTTCGTCGTATTTATCATCGGGATGCGAATCAACCGAATGCTTGCGGTTCACAAGTGGATGCCAGTAGCCAACGCCATGGGAGGTATGATGCGAGAGTTGTATCAGCACCCGGAGCTCGGACTGTTGGGTCACACTTCGCATTTTAATCTCCGTGAAATCACCCAAATCCAGTACTGGCGATCCTATGAGCATCTAGAAAATTACGCGAGAACAAGCCACAATCATCTGAGCGCGTGGAGGAAGTTCAACCAAGCGGTAGGAACGGATGGAACGGTGGGGATTTTTCACGAGACGTACTTGGTCGATCCGGGGAAATACGAATGCCTTTACGGAAATATGCCTGTCTGGGGATTGGCCAAGGCAGGTGAGCATTTACCGGCAGTGGGAAAAAGGGAGACGGCACGCCGTCGTTTGGGCGGTGAGAACGAGCCAGCGATTCCTACTCCTACACAATAAGAGAAGATACCTCGAAAGCTATACATCCTGTCGCAAACAAGCGGCCCTTTCTTCTTTTTAGAGCGATGCAGCATGGGATTGTCTGTCCAACTGCTGCAAGGTCTAAGGAAGAGAGGGCCGTTTTGTTCGAGAAAAACGTTAAAGCTCCATGACGTGCTGCTTCGTATTTCTAACAGTGGTCAAAGGGGTATTTTTGCAATAACCTTGGCACTTGCATGAATGTTGTATAGTTGATCAAGCAGGTCAGTCATCGTCAGCAAAAGGGACTGATATTTCAATCATGAAGGAGGTTTTTTGCATGAAAGACTTGATTCGCATTCGGGGAGCAAGAGAAAACAACTTGAAGAACATTTCTCTCGAGATTCCCAAGCATCGTCTCGTGGTGGTAACCGGACCATCTGGATCGGGTAAATCGACGCTGGCACTTGATATTCTGCAGCGAGAATGCCAACGACAGTATATGGAGTCCAGTGGAATGTCATCTGAATCACTAGCGAAGCCTCGTGTGGATTCGATCGAAGGACTGTCTCCCTCCATTGCGATCAGTCAACATGTGACCAACCGCAATCCCAGATCGACAGTTGGAACCGTCACAGACATGTATACCTATCTGCGGACAGTCTATGAAAAGAAGGGGGAGAGACGCTGCCAGAAGTGTCACGCACCAATAGCACCTGCTGCCAATGGCAAAGAAACAGAAGCCGTCACGTGCCCGGTATGTGCCTATGTCCATCTCCCTCTGACCAAAGCAGATTTTTCGTTTAATACGCCCCAAGGTGCTTGCCCGACTTGCAGTGGATTGGGAACGGTCGTCGATATTGATGTGGAAGCCGTGTTTGATGAAACAAAGAGCATTCGGGAAGGAGCAGTTACCTTTTGGTACGAGGCGATTAATGAATATCAGGCTAGCGTGCTTGCGGCGGCTGGAAAACATTACGACTTGCCGATGAATCTGCCATTGAACGAGTACAACGAAGCGCAGTGGGATCTGCTCAAATATGGCGTGGAGAGCGATGAGTTTTCTCGACACTTCCCTTCTGTTCAGCCCCCGAAAACGGTAGGAAAGGGAAGGTTTAAAGGGGTCATCACAGGCATGTGGCAACGCTATAGGGAAAAAGATGGACAATCGGGTGAAGCTGCTTACTTTCTGACCCAACCTTGTCACGACTGCCATGGTGAGAGGTTAAAGGAGGAGAGTCGCCTCGTTACAGTAGAGGGCAGGACGCTGCCGAGCCTATCGAAGAGCTCATTAGAGGAGTTAGGGGATTGGGTGGAGAGTGTGCATGTACGAGCTGCCCGTGAAGAAGATACGATTTTGGAGGCTGTTCTCCATGATTTGCTTATCAAGATCAGGCGCGTCATCCATGTGGGGCTGGGTTACTTGACTCTTGATCGACAGGCCATCTCTCTTTCTGGTGGTGAAGCACAGCGATTGCGGCTCGCTTCCATTCTCGGCTCTGGCTTGACTGGTGTTCTTTATTTGCTGGATGAACCAACATCGGGTCTACATCCAAAGGACACGGATGGACTCGTGAAGGTCATGAAGGAGCTGCGTGATTTGGGCAACACGGTGCTGCTCATCGAGCATGACCAACGAGTGATTCAAGAAGCGGATCACGTGATTGATGTGGGGCCTGGAGCAGGACGTTTTGGTGGCGAAATCGTCGGGCAAGGTTCGCTGAAAGAATTGCTGAACCAACCGCATTCTGTCACAGGCCGCTACTTGAAAGAACAGCGAGTGCTGTCGTCCAAAGAGCGCAAAGGAACAGGTGAGCGGATCACGATTGAAGGGGCCACGTTGCACAATTTGCGCGATGTGACCGTATCGTTCCCACTGGGAAGACTGGTAGCAGTCTCAGGTGTCTCTGGCTCTGGTAAATCGACACTCGTCTACGATTTGCTGGCAGCGGCTGCCGAGAAGCGAACCGGAAAAGCAGTAGGGTGCCGCGCGATTACAGGACTTGAAGCCATTCAAAGTGTCATTACAGTGGATCAGTCGGCGCTATCACGCATGCAGCGCTCTAATGTCTCCACGTACGTCGACTTGTATACACTGTTGCGCAAAATATACGCTGCCTTGCCAGCAGCCAAAAAGCGTGGTTTGGATGCCAAGCACTTTTCATTCAATACGCCGGGCGGAAGATGTGAGCGCTGCGAGGGACTGGGGAGAGTGGAAGTGGACATGCATTTTCTATCCAACTTGCAGGTCGTCTGCCCGGATTGCCGCGGAAAAAGATTTCGTTCAGAGGTCTTGGAGGTAACGTACCAAGGCTATTCCATTTCCGATATCTTGATGCTTAGTATCGAGGAGAGCCTCTCCTTGTTTAGCGAGCAAAAGAAGATGACGCAATTGCTGACCCTGCTGTGTGAGGTAGGACTCGGCTACTTGCAATGGGGACAGTCCGTGACGACCTTGTCCGGTGGTGAAGGACAACGGTTGAAGCTGGCAAGGGAGTTGAGTGCATCTTCGACAGGGCATACGCTGTATTTACTGGATGAGCCATCGACAGGACTGCATCCGATTGACGTCGAGAAGCTCCATGTACTCTTGAGCAAATTGGTTGACGCCGGAAATACCGTGATTATGGTCGAGCACAACACAGAACTGATCGCTGCGTCAGACTGGGTGATTGATATGGGACCTGGAGGAGGTACTTCCGGAGGGACAGTGGTTGCGAGCGGAATGCCAAAAGAAGTAGCAGCCACGAAAGAGTCGATTACAGGAAAGTTTATCCACTAATCCAATACGCGTCGATACAAAAAAGGTCGCCCCGCTTCTTCTGTGGGCGACCTTTTTGCCGTCAAAAGTCAGGCAGACGATCCAAATTGTTTTCCTTGATGCCGTCTGGCTCACTCCGCAGAATGTCTCTTCCATATTTGTGAAACACGTCTACATGAGCCAGCTTGCCAGCCTTTGCATCGTTGAGTGCAGTGATATAATCGAGCTCACGGCCTGTGTCTGTTTTAAAGGCGATTAAGTCTCCATCGTCGTTTTTCCTGACGGCCACGATTTGTTCTTTTCCTGTATTCGTCAGTGGGCTGTTATCTCCATTTTCCTGGATCGCCTGTTGTTCTCCAGCATTTTTGTAGGCCTCATAAATTTGTTCAAAGCTCCGTTGATCCATGCATCATCCCTCCTCATCAGTAGGGTGCCTAAAATAGAGGAGAACATGCATTCGTTTTTTGCTTTCGGGGACTATGCTCGCTGTGCACTTAGAGGAAGTAAGGTCGCTGCTATCCGCTTATATTTTTCCTGGTCGTGGATACGATAGTACAGGCTCCGCAAAAAGTTTTTCACATTGATTCGCCCCGTATACGCTTCGATTGAATAGCTACTATCCAAACGATTCCCAAAACTCCGAACCCATCCATCGATATCATCCAAGGAGAGTTCATCACGATTCCAGACAGAAAGAACAGCAGTCACCAAACGCTCATCTTCTTCGTACGCATAAACTGATTTCGCCCCTGTGATTGTTTCACGGATGACTCCGAGAATTTGCTTCAGGTCAGTCTGATCCAGTTCACTGCATTGGGCCAGGTCATCGAGAGCGTCAGCAGCATGAGCGGTAGCATGTGCCCAGCCCTTTTCTTCCACATAGCCTCGCAGGTCTGTTTCTTGCCGTATGTAAGCGAAAAGTTTGTCTTTCACGTAAAGGATCGCTTCTTTGGCCAGAAAAGGATGATTCCGATGCAGGATCAGGATAAGGGGAAGCAATAAAACGGAAAAGGAGCGCGTGAATACCGAGTCAGTCCCACTTTCACCTATGCGATAAAATAAATGCTGGTCGTCGAGTGCAATCGCTAGCAGCTCTTGCAGCTGTTCAGGGGAGAGCACACCCTCCTCTATCCAATGAGAGAATGTAGAATAGATGAGCTCATCACGCAGTTGGGGATCGGGTGAACCGATGTGCGTAACCATTTCAAGCGCCAAATCAAAAGCATGTGGCGGCGCCAAAAAGCTATTCGCCCGAATCGCGGACAAGGTTTCTTTTAATGACATCTTCTCAGCTCCTTTATTTTCCTAATTTTACAACAATGATGGTGGCGACGGAATAAAAAGAGAAGAGGGCAGATTTGCCGATACCTGCCCTTTTTTTAAAAGCTGATTATCTCATTTGGTTGTCAGGTGCAGCAGCCAGTCTTTCAAGTCAACGATACGCAAAGTTTTGGGCCCCGTAGTGGTCCCGGTTACTAGCAGGGGAACAAGTGAGTCCAACTCGTGTAAGGAACCGTGTGCCGCTCCCCCAATATGAGTGGGAGAGCTTTCGGTAATGAGCTCATGCCCAGGCTGAACAGTAACGACCACATATCTGCCTTCATGCGAATTCATCGCACCGTAGAGCCTCGCCAAAACGTCCGGATATTTCCCATACGTGATCCGGTTCTTGTTCATGGTCATATCGAGCAGACTGGGATCACCGCTGAAGGTCCATTTTTGACCATATGGATCGGTAAAGGGACCGTTTGGTTGATAGGTAAACTTTCGGTTGATCTTGCCTGCTGTAACGACAATCTTTTTGTTTTCCTTCCTTGCAATGATGTCCAGCTTCGGTTCACGCTGCAAACGACTTGCGATATCGGATAACGGAATACGCGAGTCCAGGGCATAAATATAGGCCATCCGTTCGTTGGTCGAAATCACGATTTGGTTAGTAGGGGTCACAGGCTGACTGATTTTGGCTATTTGATAGTCGGTCAATAAGCTACGTAAGTCAATGGTAGCGGCCTTCCGATCATCCAGAACAGGGCTCTGGGCACTGTCCCCCATGACGATCCACCGCGCTTCTTTGATTGCCTTGTCCCACGAACCAAAAGTATCAAGCACGGTTTGCAGTGCTTTATCCGCTTTTTCAATCCCTTCAATGGTAGCTGCTCCCTTCCTGTGTACCTCCATGTCGTTTTCTGGAAAGTATGTGATGGTAAGAGGGGGGAGCTTCTTGTTGGTGATGAGATAATTGATCTCCTGTGCGGAAAACTCATCATTCATCCCGTATTTTCGCCACATGCGCTTTTCACTTTTTTGATTCGGATCAAGCTGGGCAAATGCTGCATACGACAGTAGTTTTGGTCCGGTTACATTCAGTTCACCTGGTAAACGCGTACTGAATTCAACGAGACGGGGAATCTGCAAGGTGTGCGCTGTTTTGCCTCGCCAAATAATACCATTGATCGAAGCCGAATCCTTGCCTTTTTCCGCCAGTTCTTCATGGATGGTTTTCGTATGCGGATTGAGCTGGACCAGGTTCAATTGATGAAGGATATCTAGCAGCACTTGTGGCTGATCGATCTTCAGACCTTCTTTGGGACCATACCCGTAATAAATCATCCGCTTTTCCTTGTTGCTGAACCAGGATAATCCCGGTACATGATGCTGATTGGCATACGTACCTGTAAGGAGGGTGCTGTCGATAGTTACCGACATGGTGGGAAAGGAGCTAACAACTTGCGGATAATAGCGCCCGTTTGCAAGCAAATAACCTAAAGCAGGAGCGCGGCCTTGGCGGATCGCTTCTTGAAGTGGTTTGTCCATTAACGAATCAATAAGAATGAGCAGGACAGGCTTTTGCGATTCATTTCTCTCAGCTGAGGGTTGAGTCTTAAGGCTATGCTGACGGATTTGGGAAGCTGAGTCTGGCTTGCAGCTGATTACAGTCAGACTCAGCGTCAACAGGAGAAGGATGGCGTATGTGAATCGCGACTTCATGTTTCCATTCCTTTTTTGCGAATTTGGTTTTCCCTATTTTTTGTTTTCGCAAAAAAAATTATTCTCCAAGCCTGCCTCATTTAACCTTCCGGCAACAGATGAGAGATCTCTACAACCACCCCTTTTTCCAAAAACAAACGAGGGATGCGATTACTGAGGGTGGCAACGACTTCATAGTTGATCGTCCCGAGCATTTCGGCAATCTCATCGACAGTAATCTCACGGTTTCCTTGCTTGCCGTAAATCACGACCTCATCGCCTTGCTTTCCACTGCCTTCTCCCAAGCTGACCATCATCTGATCCATTGTCACTCGCCCTGCGATCGGCAACCGTCTGCCTCGATACAGAACAAATCCCCGGTTAGAGAGTGCGCGTGAATAACCGTCTGCATAACCGATTGGAATCGTCCCGATGACCTCTCCGCGCTTTGCTATGTATGTTGCACCGTAACTGATGGTATACGGTGGCGTCAGCATTGTCTTTACATAGGAGAAGCGCGATTTCAAGCTGAGCGCCGGAACGAGCTTGACGCGATGGAGCTGTCGGATATAAGCGGATGGATACAGCCCATACATGCCGATTCCGAGGCGGATCATATCGGCGCTGTATGCGGGAAAAGCAATGGTAGCAGCGGTGTTGCACATGTGTACGGTCGGAAGCTCGAAGCCTTTTTCCTTCAGAAAACGAAGAAATTGAACAAACAACTCGTGTTGAGCTTTGGTCAATGTGTGATCAGGTTCATCCGCAGTGGAAAAATGAGTGAAGATTCCGGTCCATGCAAGGGAAGAGCTGGACGTTAATGCTTTCACAACTGAAAGCAACTCAGATTTTGTCCGTACGCCTAAACGTCCCATACCAGTATCGATGTTGATATGGATGTTCAGACGATTGGAGAAAGCTGTTGATTTGACAATTTTATCGGCTTTTTTGATCCAATCAGTCTGGAAGGCAGACAGCTCAATATTCCAGGCAACCGCTTCTTTGACACGTGAAAGAGGAGTGAATCCCAGCACGAGTATAGGGGCTACAATTCCCGCCTTTCGTAAGACGATACCTTCTTCCAAAATGGCGACAGCGAGGGAAGTAGCGCCGTACTCGAGGGCATGGCGGGCTACTCCAACAGAACCATGGCCATAGGCATTCGCTTTTACAACCGCCATGATTTTCGTCCGTTTAGGAATATGTCGGCGTATCGCCCGAATGTTTTTCTTGATGGCATCGAGATTTACCTCAATCCAGGTTTCGCGAAAAAACTGTTTCATCACGAATCCCTCCCTTTTTCTGGGAAACACTTCCCTCTTCCATGCGTATTCACCACATCTTCCACTTAAGCGTGGCCTATCAGGAAGAGGAAACAAAAAGCAGTCAATCGGTAACCTGCAAACGACAGCCATGCGTCTGGCTGGAAACGTAAAAAGAGCAGACTGCCGAGATAACTCGGAGTCTGCTCTTTTCATTGGGTGGGTGCTGATACGAACTTATTTTTTATTCGTTTGCTTACGCAGTTACTGGTTTACCTTCATCCAGCAATTGACGCAGAACCGTTTGCAGGATACCACCATTGCGGTAGTAGTCTACGTCTACCATGGAATCGAGGCGCACAATTACTTCGAATTCCAAAGTGCTGCCGTCTTTTTTCGTTGCTTCTACTTTTACGCGTTGGCCAGGTTGAACATCATCGGAGAGGCCCACAATGTTGAAGGACTCAGTACCGTCGATGCCAAGGGACTTCCAGCTTTGGTCACCAGCGAATTGCAGAGGCAGAACGCCCATACCAACCAGGTTAGCACGGTGGATACGCTCGAAGCTCTCAGCGATAACCGCTTTGATACCCAAGAGGAATGTACCTTTTGCTGCCCAGTCACGGGAAGAACCAGTACCGTACTCTTTACCAGCCAGTACAACGAGTGGAGTACCGTCTGCTTGATACTTCATAGAAGCATCGTAGATGGACATTACTTCGTCAGTTGGCAAGTATTTGGTTACGCCGCCCTCAGTTCCAGGAGCTACTTGGTTGCGGATACGGATGTTTGCAAATGTACCGCGCATCATTACATCGTGGCTACCACGACGAGCACCGTAGGAGTTGAAGTCTTTGCGCTCTACGCCGTTTGCTTGCAGATACAGACCTGCTGGGCTAGTTGGCGAGATGTTACCAGCTGGGGAGATATGGTCAGTCGTCACAGAATCACCGAAGAGTGCGATGGTGTTCGCTGCTTTGATGTCTGCGATTTTAGCGATTTCTCCAGCTAGGTTTTGGAAGAATGGCGGCTCTTGGATGTACGTGGATTTTTCATCCCACTCATACAGGTCGCCAGTTGGAACGTCGATTTTGTTCCAAGCTTCGTTTTGCGTGAACACTTGGCCGTACTCAGCGCGGAACAGAGCAGGATTCATAGCTTTGTCCATTGCAGCTGCGATCTCTTGTGGAGATGGCCAGATGTCTTTCAAGAATACAGGTTGACCGTCATTGCCAGTACCGATTGGCTCTGTAGTCAGGTCGATATCTACAGTACCTGCCAGTGCATAGGCGATAACCAATGGAGGAGAAGCGAGGTAGTTCGCTTTTACCTGTGCATGGATACGGCCTTCGAAGTTACGGTTACCGGAGAGTACCGCTGCAACTGTCAGATCTTCGTCTGCGATAGCTTTGCTGGTTTCCTCTGGCAATGGGCCGGAGTTACCGATGCAAGTGGTGCAACCATAACCTACTACGTTGAATCCGATAGCATCCAAGGAGTCGATCAGACCAGCGTCAGTCAGGTATTGTGTAACTACGCGGGAACCTGGAGCCAGGGAGCTTTTTACGAAAGCAGGCTTTTTCAGGCCTTTTTCCACTGCTTTTTTCGCCAGGATACCTGCACCCAGCATTACGCTAGGATTTGATGTATTGGTACAGGAAGTGATCGCTGCGATTACAACCGAACCAGTTTTCAGCGTAGCTTTTTCACCGTTTGCATAAGCAACTGGTGCGCTAGCTGCGATTTTCTCTTCGGAGAGACCAAATCCGCCTTTGTCGATCGGCGTCACGAGGCTGTTATTGAAGGATTCCTTCATAGCAGTCAGTTCTACGCGGTCTTGAGGACGTTTTGGACCAGCCAAGCTAGGTACGACAGTGGACAGATCCAGTTCCAATGTTTCGGAGAATACTGGGTCAACAGTCTCGTCAGTACGGAAGAGGCCTTGTGCTTTGGTGTAAGTTTCAACCAAAGAGATGAGGTCTTCTTCACGACCAGTTTGACGCATGTAGTTGATTGTTTCAGCATCTACTGGGAAGAAGCCCATTGTAGCGCCGTACTCAGGTGCCATGTTTGCTACGGTAGCGCGGTCAGCCAGCGAGATGTTGGACAGGCCTGGTCCGTAGAACTCCACGAATTTACCTACAACGCCTTTTTTACGCAGCATTTGCGTAACAGTCAGAGCGAGGTCGGTTGCAGTTGCACCAGCATTCAGTGTGCCAGTCAGTTTGAAACCAACTACTTCTGGAGTTACGAAATACAGAGGTTGGCCGAGCATTCCTGCTTCTGCCTCGATACCACCAACACCCCATCCAAGAACACCAAGACCGTTGATCATAGTGGTGTGGGAGTCAGTACCTACGAGAGAGTCAGGGAAAGCAACCAATTCGCCATCTACTTCACGAGTAGCGATTACAGTTGCGAGGTACTCCAAGTTTACTTGGTGAACGATACCAGTAGCTGGAGGAACCGCACGGAAGTTGTCAAACGCAGTTTGTGCCCAACGCAGGAAGCGGTAGCGCTCTTGGTTGCGTTCGAATTCCAATTTCATGTTGTTGTCCAGAGCGGACGCGTTACCGAAATCGTCAACCATGACGGAGTGGTCGATAACGAGGTCAACTGGAACCAATGGGTTGATTCGTTTTGGATCTCCACCAGCGCGCTTCATCGCGATGCGCATCGCTGCCAAGTCAACTACAGCCGGTACACCGGTGAAGTCTTGCAGAACGATACGAGCTGGCATGAGAGGTACTTCTTGGTTTTCGTCGCGGCCTTTTGTCCAGGTCGCCAATTGTTGTACGTGTTCTTTAGTGATCGCGCGGCCGTCGAACTGACGGACAGCAGCCTCGAGCAGAACTTTAATGGAGAACGGCAGTTTGGAAACATCGCCCAATCCTTGTTCTTCCAACCCTTGCAGGCGATAGTAAGCAAAAGACTTGTCGCCTACTTGCAGGGAAGACTTTACTTTGTAAGCATCTTTGTTAGCCAATGTATACAACCTCCCTAGTAATAACTTGGAGTTTCATCTGATGAAACCTTGTTTCGTTTCTTCATTACGAACCTATTATATACGATTTGTTTCCCGGCTTCTACCCCAAATTCATCATTTATATACAAAAATCATAGGTAAAGAAAATTGGATCACGAACGTCTTCTTATTATAAAGAAGAAAATTGCACGCACTTCAATTATTATCCCGTTTATATTTCGTTTACATTCATGCAGTATCTTATCTCTTGCAAGTGAAAATGAGTGGAGGAAAAAGGGGAGAAATGACGAATGGAACAGACCAATAGCGTAGCGAAATGGGGAAACTGGCGACCTTTCTTTCGATTAATAAGGGAAACAAAACCATCCAAGCTAAAAATCGGTGTCGCGTTGTTCATGAGCATCGCCACCACACTGGTTAGTTTAGTAATTCCGTTGTTTACGAAGGATTTGGTGGACAGCTTTTCCCTATCTACGATCACAACACCACAAATCATTTTATTGATCGTTGCCTTTATCGTACAAGCCATTGTGGGAGGGTTGTCCATCTACTTATTAAATCATGTCGGCGAGAGTGTGGTGGCCTCACTCCGTGAACGACTCTGGAAAAAGCTGCTCGTCCTGCCGATCTCTTATTATGATAACAACCGGACGGGTGAGACGATCAGTCGAATGACCAACGATACAGGTGTCGTGAAAAGCCTGATTAGTGATCAACTGTCCAGCTTTTTCACAGGATTAATCACAATTGTTGGTTCTGTCGTGACTTTGCTATACCTCGATTGGCAAATGACGTTAACAATGCTCGTTGCTGTACCGCTGTGCATCGGGATTCTCATTCCGCTAGGCAGTCAGATGTACAAAATTTCGAAAGGACTGCAAGATGAGACCGCCAGCTTTACGACGATTATGAATCAAGTGCTCCAAGAGATGCGGCTCGTCAAATCTTCCAATGCCGAAACACACGAACTGGGGATGGGAACAAAGGCAATCGGGAATTTGTTCCGATTCGGGCTAAAAGAAGGAAGAGTCCAAGCCGTCATTGGACCGTTAATGTCCTTTATCCTGATGGTGCTGCTTGTTGTTGTGATCGGCTATGGTGGCATGCGGGTGTCCACGGGAGTATTGACAGCTGGTGAGCTAGTCGCGTTTATTTTGTATCTGGTGCAAATCGTCATACCACTGGGGCAATTCACACAGTTTTTCACCTCCTTGCAAAAAGCCATGGGGGCAACAGAAAGAATCATTACGACTCTGGACGCCGAAGAAGAAGATCTTTTGACAGGACAAACGCTTGAAAACGCTGGCCTGCCCATTCATTTGAACCATGTGAGCTTTGCATATGAGAACGGGGAAACGATTCTCGATGATGTCACCTTTACGATTGGGGCCGGAAAAGTAAATGCGATTGTCGGACCAAGCGGTAGCGGCAAGACGACGTTGTTTTCCCTGGTTGAAAGGTATTACCAGCCACTGAGTGGAGAAATCAGGCTGGGCAATGATCCCATCACGGATTTTTCGTTGAAGTCATGGAGAAGTCAAATCGGCTACGTGTCCCAGGAAAGTCCATTGATCGCCGGAACCATCCGAGAAAATATTTGCTACGGGATTTCACGGGCGATTAGCGAGGAGGAACTGAAGGAGGCAGCAAAGATGGCCTATGCGGATCAATTTATTGAAGAATTGCCGAATGGCTATGAGACAGAAGTAGGGGAGCGAGGCATGAAGCTATCGGGCGGTCAGCGCCAACGAATTGGGATTGCCCGTGCACTGCTTCGGGACCCGCAAATCTTGATGCTCGATGAAGCGACCTCTAGCTTGGACAGCAATTCCGAGATGATCGTCCAGAAGGCGTTGCAAAATTTGATGAAGGGACGTACCACCCTCGTGATCGCCCATCGCTTATCGACTGTAGTGGAAGCAGATCAAATCGTCTTTTTGGAAAAGGGAAAAATCACAGGTATGGGTACACATGAAGAGCTTTTTCAAACCCATGAGATGTACCGCGAATTGGCTAGTCAGCAATTGCTCGTAAAAGAGAGGGTGTAGAACGTGACCACGATTATGGTAGTCGACGACGATCCGCATATTCGCGAGCTCGTCAGCGTCTTCTTGCGCAATGAAGGCTTTACGATAGTGGAAGCGGCAGACGGACAGGAGGCACTGGACAAACTGGAATCGGTTCAGGCACAACTGGTGATTCTTGACATCATGATGCCGAACATGGATGGCTGGGAGTTGTGTCGAAAGCTTCGCAAGCATTATGATTTTCCCTTGCTCATGCTGACTGCGAAGGGAGAGACATCGCAAAAAATCAAAGGCTTTGAGCTAGGGACAGACGATTATTTGGTGAAGCCGTTTGATCCGCAGGAGCTGGTCGTCCGGGTAAAAGCGCTGCTCAAGCGTTACCGGATTGCCGCTTCGCATCAGGTTCAAGCAGGGAAACTGCTGCTTGATCGTAAAACGTTTGCAGTAGCCAGTGGCACGAAAACATGGACCATTCCACTAAAGGAGTTCGAGCTGCTGTTCAAACTGGCCAGCAATCCCGGGCAGACCATTTCCCGCGAGCAGCTGATCGAACAAATATGGGGCTATGATTTTGAAGGAAATGAGCGTACGGTAGACGTGCATATCAACCGCTTGAGGGAGCGTTTTCCAGAAGCGATGTACGGCTTTTTGATCCGAACAGTCCGGGGACTTGGTTATCGTTTGGAGATCGTCGTATGAAAAAGAGGGGGCCAGAATATTCTCGTGTTTTGCTGAAAATCGCAGGAGTGGTGGGCTTATGTGCTGTTTTTGCCTTATGCGGGCTAGGTGCATACGGGAGTACCACTCTCTTTTATGGCTATATGGGCTATCATCCCAATGATCTTGTAGAAGCGTTGGTCAATTCAGTTGTGAGCTTCATTTTGTTTATTGGGGTAGGCATGATCATATCTTTTTTCACCATGCCAAGGCATCGGGGCAGGTTTCAACCATTGATTGATGCGCTCAGACGGATTGCCATGGGGGATTTTCGGGTCAATCTCGATATCAAGCTGGCGCACGAATGGGGGGAGCTGGTGGATGGCATCAACCACGTGGCGGAGCAATTAAATGAGATGGAGAAGCTGCGGCAGGAGTTCATCTCCAATGTTTCCCACGAAATTCAATCGCCTTTGACGTCGATCAGCGGGTTTGCTCGCGCCCTGCATAATGAAAGACTTAGCCCAGAAGAGCGTCATCGTTACTTGGAGATTATTGAGTCGGAAAGCAAGCGACTATCCAAGATCAGTGACAACCTGCTTAAGCTCACTGCGCTAGAAGGCATCCAGCATGATTTAGAACGGAAGCGGTATCGGTTGGACACGCAGCTACGCACGATCATCCTTGCATGTGAACCGCAATGGATGGCGAAAGAGATTGAAATGGACATCGACTTGGAAAAAGTCGAAATCGTCGCCGACGAAGATATGCTGAGTCAAGTCTGGACCAACTTGCTAGGCAACAGCATCAAATTCACGGAGGCAGGCGGGAAAATCAGCGTAAAGCTGGAGACAGTAAATGGAGAAGTGCTCGTGAAAGTGGCCGACTCGGGAATCGGGATATCTAAGGAAAATCAGGAGCGCATTTTCGAGAGGTTTTTCAAGGCGGACCCATCGCGGAACCGTGCCAATTCGGGCAGTGGCCTGGGACTGGCAATCGTTAAAAAAATAATCGATTTGCATCATGCCACAATCGCCGTTGAGAGTGAAGTAGGGAAAGGTACCACGTTTACGATTACATTTGTTCTAACGGCATAAAAAAGCTGCCCCTTCGTCCGGATGACGGTCTGGGACAGCTTTTTTCATGACGAGTAAACCAGTTACGCGCCGATATACTTGGCATGAAGCGAACGTGCCAAGCTGATGTCATCTGTGCCTTGCACGAGGACGCGACCATCCGGGAAAATAACGAGCGTGTACGTATCGACACGGAAACGCAGCAAAAACTTGTTTTGCTCGATTTGTCCCAAAGGGGAGAGTCTATCAGCCAATGCGTTCAGATCAAGTGTCATTGCAGCGGCGGGCGAGATTTGTACGGTGTCTCGACCGCAAAGCGAAACGGCTTGTCCATCTTGAGTATCGGGCTGCAAAAACGAAAATTGCTTGTGCCCACATGTCGGACAGTCGTCTCGGCGGGCATTGACCACCTTGATTTGCTGATGGCGGTTATGCCAAATCTCAAAGTGCTCCAAATTCGGATTGAGCTCATCGGTTGCGTTCACTAACAGCTTGAATGCTTCTGTTGCCTGATAGGAGGCGACGATGTGAATGATCGGTCCGATGACGCCAGCCGTGTCACAGGTAGGCATCTCACCTGGGTTTGGCGCTTCAGGGAAAAGACAGCGCAAGCAAGGCGTGATTCCCGGACGAATCGCTGTAAATGTTCCGGTTGCACTCACAGCGCCACCGTACACCCACGGAATACTATGCTTAACGCAAACATCGTTCACGAGATATCTCACCTGAAAATTATCCGTCGCATCTAGAACGAGATCGACATCTGCCAGCAATTCCTCTGCATTGTAAGCGGTGAGGTCTGCGACAATCGGTTCGATGGTGACGGCTGAGTTGATCTTTGTCAGTTTGGCGTGAGCGGCGATGGCTTTTGGCAAATGCTCGGCTGCATCGGATTCGTCGTAGAGCATTTGACGCTGCAAGTTGCTCGGCTCGACAAAGTCGCGGTCAATGATGCGGACAAAACCTACTCCAGCACGGACCATATGATTGGAGAGAACAGTTCCGAGCGCTCCCATGCCGACGATGGCTACACGGCTTTGCCCGAGCTTTTCCTGTCCACTGCGCCCGATCGGATGAAACAATATCTGACGGGAATAGCGAGTATCCAAGGCGTTACTCCACCTTTCCTTCTGGCATCGCAAGCGGATTCCACGGTCCTTGCTGATGTCCCTTCCATTCGCTTCCATCTTCCCACATTTCTTTTTTCCAAATAGGAACGATCTGCTTGAGTCGCTCGATGGCATAACGGCCTGCTTCAAACGATTCATTACGATGTGCAGTTGCAACGGCACAAACAACCGCAATCTCTTCCACAGCCAAATTACCGATACGATGGTGCATCGCGACTTGTGCTCCCGGCCAGCGTTCCTCGATCTCTGCTGCGACCTGCTTCATTTTTTCAACAGCCATAGGGGCATAAGCTTCATAAGACAAATAAACCGTGCGCTGACCATGGGTAAATTCCCGAACAGTTCCGACAAAAGTAAGGACCGCGCCTGCATGCGGGTTGCTCACCAGGCGAACCAGCTTGTCCGCAGAAATAGGCTCCTCGGTAATGGCAAAGCGCGGATCTTCTTCTCCGCCGCTTACAGGAGGTAAGAGGGCAATCTCGTCGTTGGCTGAAATGACCTGATTTTTCGCCGCATATTCATGATTGATGGAGACGAAGCAACTGCCCAAAAGCGCAGAGAGCGCAGGATATTCTTTTTCCACTGCTTGCAGAAGATCGCTAACGGTCGCGCCTTCAGATAGGGTCAATTGTACTTCCCGGGCATTCGCACGTTCAGCGAGTCCGGCAAATAACAAGATCGTAATGGTCAAGACAATTCCTCATTTCCCTAGATGATACTACTCTCTAGGCTAGACGATATCATAAACCGATCAAAGTTGCCAATGAATGGGGTGTTTCAATCAGCGGTTGATTCTAAGGGGCGAAGCCTTCCTGACTCAAATAGATCTGGTCCGGGGGGAAAACACGTAATAGCCGATCATAGACGATCCGATAGGCGGAGGGATCATACCATTGTTCCAGTCCAAGCTGTTCATAGAGAGCAGGAATGCCGTTTCTTTTTGTTCGTTTACCGCCGCTGCCATCTCCCATATAAAAGTCGTCGACACAGACGCGTGTTACCAAGGGGCGCAAAATCTCGGGGAATGACTCACTGCTTGGCAAAACAGGGGCAAGGGTTGCTTGAGTAGGGATGCCTGCTTCCGCCAAGCGCTCGAGTGTTTTGAGCCGCGCTTGAATGGGGGGAGCTTGCGGGCTAAAGTGCCTACGAATCTCCTCCAAATCGGTCTCGACGGTCATGCTGACACGGACGCGATCACCCAGCAGGAGCAACAAATCGGCATCCCGCCAAACCAAGGGACTTCTCGTCTGCACCAACAAAAAATCGGGTGGATTCTCTACCATGACTTCGAGTAAAGACCTCGTTACCTTTTCCGTTTGTTCGATGGGCTGGTACGGGTCTGTACTCGAAGACATGAAGATGGTCACCTTTCCTTTTTTCTTTGCCCGGATTAGCTCCTTGCGCAATAAATCGGCAGCATGCTGCTTAATGTCAACCCACGTGCCCCATTGCTCGTTGCGGAACAAAGAGACAGGCATTTGTCGAACATAGCAATAGGAGCAGGCGAAAGAACAGCCTGTATACGGATTGAGCGAGTGGGTGTAATCCTCAAGAAATCCGCTTCCTTTATTGAGGAGGGTTTTCGGCATTTTATAGGAAAGGATGCATTTCATATTGGGCATTCCTCACTTTGCATCATGAAAAATAATCCCGAGGCTGTAACGCTTTCCTGAGGTAATCGTGCTGACACCGTGGCGCAGCGTGTTTTTATAGTAGCCTCGCGTTCCCTGCACAGGACGATAGGATGTCGGGAAAATCAGGCCAGCGCCTTGCTCCAAGGTTATCACATGTCCTCGGCTCTGCGCGCGTGGCCGTTGCTCCATCAGCAGAAATTCTCCGCCAGTGTAGTCCTTCTCCTTCTGATTTAAGGCAAAAACGACTTGAAACGGGAAGAACACCTCGCCGTACATATCCTGGTGTAAACAATTGTAGCCGCCCATTTCGTATTTCAAAATCAATGGAGTAGAGCGCAGTTGACCCTGATCGTGACATTGCGCCAAAAATTCAGGGAGGGTAGCAGGATAGATGGCTTCGCGTCCAAGCATTTCCAGCCATCGATTCGCAGTCTGGGCAAGCATCGGATAAAAGCCTTCGCGAAGCTCCTGCAAAAGCGAGGGAAGGGGAGGCTGATAATAACGATACTCTCCTTCGCCGAAACGGTACCGTGCCATCTGGATCGTATTGCGAAAAAGGTCATCCTCTCCATACGAAGCGATTAATTCGTCGCACGCATCCGCGCTTAATAAGGAAGGAAAAGAAGCATAGCCTTGTTCGTCCAGCTCCTGTTGCAGGGAATGCCAGTCAAGTGCAGCGATCCTTTCTGTCACTGATTTAGCCATGCCTCACACCCCGATTTGTCTTTTTCTCCAGATCAAGCAGAGTTGTCTTCATGGACAGTCCTCCACGATAGCCAGTTAGTGATCCGTTTTTACCGACAACGCGGTGGCAGGGGACTGTAATGAGAACCGGATTGGCACCGATTGCTGCACCGACGGCACGAACAGCAGCAGGCTTTTCAATGATGTTCGCAATGTCGGTGTACGATGCCGTTTGACCGTATGGGATTTGGCACAGTGCCTCCCAGACAGCGAGCTGAAAAGGCGTTCCAGACAGGTCGCAATCCATGGAAAAATGCTCGCGCGTCCCCTGCAAATACTCCATCAGTTCTGTTGCAAAAGGCTTTAGCCATGGTTCGTCTTGCACCAGTGCACTTTGTGGATGATGCTTTTCAACCCACGCTTCCAATTCAGCAAAAGGCTGGTTGACCGAGCCGACATAACAAAGCCCGGCAGTCGTTGCAGCCAAATAAATGGTCCAATCACCATGCACAAGCATTGACCAACGTACCGTCTGATCCTTAATCGTTTCCATTTCCATACGCCTCCTTTGAGCTGTGTACGCACAGTATACCTCCAGCACCTGTTCTTCGTACGTTTTTAGGAGTGGATGAGCAAGATAACGAAACAGTGTCCTCTACATTCCCATTGCTTTTATCCAGTGGCGGGAGTAAGGTAGGAGGAGATAGAGGAGGAACGATACTAGTATGACTGATCAATTAACACATTTTAATGAACAAAATCGAGCTCGGATGGTGGACGTGTCTGAGAAGGACGTCACAAAACGGGTGGCTGTAGCCGAAAGCCAAATCAGCATGAAACCCGAAACACTCGCCAGAATCCGCGAAGGTCGGATCGAAAAGGGCGATGTACTCGCAGTTGCGCAGGTAGCAGGTGTCATGGCTGCCAAAAAGACGTGGGAAATCATCCCGATGTGTCATCCGCTGCCATTGACTGGCATCGACATACAATTTGCTTTTGTAGATGAAACGACGCTTGCGATTACAGGAACCGTGAAGACGACAGGGAAAACTGGCGTCGAGATGGAAGCGTTGACCGCTGTCAGCGTAGCGGCTTTGACCGTGTATGACATGTGCAAAGCCATGGATAAAGAAATGATAATCGGTCCAACCAGTCTGCAATCCAAAACAGGCGGAAAAAGCGGCGATTTCCATTGGGGAGAGAAGTAAGCCATGAGGCAAAAGTGGGAATCCTATCCGAGCAGCATTCGTTTATTGGCGATTGCTGCCGTCATTTTTTCTACAGGAATGGCGTGTATTTGGCCGCTAGTCACGATCTATATTCACAACCATCTCGGAAAGCCGCTGACTGTAGCCGGCTTCTTGTTGCTTTTAAATCAAGGCGCATTCCTGATCGGGAGTATTGTCGGCGGGATGATGTTTGACCGCTGGGGAAAAATGCGCACCATCATTGTCGGTTCCATCGGCGTTATTCTGATATCGATCGGCTTAGGTCTTACGCAAGATTTTACGATTTATGTTGTCTTGCTTCTATTGAATGGACTGTTTTACGGAACACTTTCTCCTGTGATGAATGCACTGGCAGTAGTGTTATGGCCGGACGGGGGACGGAAAGGAATCAATCTGATTTATGTCACCCTCAATGTGGGGGTAGCTGCCGGTTCTGCGCTGGGCGGCTTCTTGGCAAGTGTTTCGTTTGCCTGGACGTTTTTCGGTAATGCGATCTCGCAAGTGATTGTGCTCGCCATGTTCATGCTCATTTTGCCGCGTCAGTTAAAAATGGTGGAACAACGCGAAAACTCGACGACTGGACAAAGTATGTCTGAGCAAGCAACTGGTGATGTGCTGCAACAACCACAGCAAGAGCCAAAGGTGGTATGGGGAGCATTGCTGCTATTATGCGGGGGGCTATTAATTAGCTGGATTGTCTATGTACAATGGACGACGGTGCTGTCTACCTACATGCAATCCCTGGGCATTTCACTCCGTCAATACAGTCTGTTGTGGACGCTGAACGGAGGTTTGATCCTGTTTGGACAGCCATTGATTGCGTGGGTCATTCGACGCTTTGCCCGTACGCTAAAAGCACAAATGCTCTTGGGCGCTTATATTTTTGCCTTGTCGATGCTGATTCTGTCGCAATCAACGGTTTATGCAGGCTTTGTGGCAGGCATGTTCGTCATGACGCTAGGAGAAATGCTCGTGTGGCCAGCGGTGCCGGCAGTAGCTGCACAGTTTACGCCAGAGGGACGTGAAGGCTTCATTCAAGGTCTGATTGCAGGAACTGGATCAGCAGGGCGGATGCTCGGGCCACTGCTCGGCGCCTTCATTTTCCAATCGATTCATGCGCAGGGACTATTGTTCGTGATGGCAGGCTTGTGTCTGTTGTCTGTGGCATTCTTCGCTTTCCACACCTCATTTCAAAAAAGAAGGCATCAAGTGTCGGTACAGAATCAAGCATCTTGACACGGTTTACGTGCTCAAGTAGTATGATATAGACGAAAAAACAGTATATTCCGTGTGTTTGACTTATTCAGAGAGGTGGAGGGACTGGCCCTATGAAGCCCGGCAGCGGATCTGTTCCATGTGATGGACAGATGCTGTGCCAATTCCAGCAGGATTTTTTCCTGACAGATAAGGACGTGACCAAGCTGATCTCCCCCTTTTTCTGTATGGAAAAAGGGGGTTTTACTGTATTGGGCCCAAGAAAGGAATGGAAGAAAGATGCGCATTCAACCCTCCGACATGATTGATCGACTCCCTACCCAGTTTTTTGCGACCCTGGTGGCAAAAGTAAACAAGGTCATTGCGCAAGGCCATGACGTCATTAACCTAGGGCAGGGCAATCCCGATTTGCCGACACCGCCGCACATTATTGAAGAATTACAGGCACAAGCGGCACAACCACTCCATCACAAATATCCGCCTTTTCAGGGACGCGTGGAACTGAAGCAGGCAGTGGCTCATTGGTATAAGCAAGAATTTGATGTAGACCTCGATCCGGAGGAAGAAGTAGCGATATTGTTCGGCAGCAAAACCGGACTCGTAGAGATTTGCCAAGTACTCATGAACGCAGGCGATGTTGCACTGGTTCCGGACCCAGGCTATCCGGATTATTGGTCGGGGGTTGCAGTCGTAGGCGGACGGATGGTCATGATGCCTCTGAAGGCGGAAAATGACTTTTTGCCAGACTACAGCCAGCTCTCCCAAGCTGATTTGGATCGAGCGAAACTGATGTTTCTCAACTATCCGAACAATCCAACAGCAGTCAACGCACCACTCGAGTTTTATGAGGAAACGATTCGTTTTGCCCGAAAACATGAAATCGTCGTCTGCCATGACTTCGCCTACGGGGCGATCAGCTATGACGGGAAAAAGCCAGTCAGCTTCATGCAGGTTCCGGGAGCAAAAGAAGTGGGCGTAGAATTTTATACCTTGTCCAAAACGTACAACATGGCAGGCTGGCGTGTTGGTGCCATGGTAGGAAATCGCGAGCTGGTTCGTCTGATTAACCTCATTCAGGACCATTACTTCGTCAGTCTGTTCGGAGCGGTACAGATGGCGGCAGCCAAAGCGATGACGGAGTCACAGCAGTGCGTTCGCGATCTCGTCGCTGTCTACGAAAGCCGCCGCAATGCCTTGTACTCCAATCTGCATCGGATTGGCTGGCAGGCGCCACCATCTCAAGGTTCGTTTTTTGCTTGGCTTCCTGTTCCAAGTGGCTTTACTTCCGTGGAGTTCTCTGACCTGCTATTGGAAAAAGCGCATGTCGTCGTAGCGCCAGGAAATGGCTTTGGTCCGACAGGTGAGGGCTATGTGCGAGCGGCTTTGTTATCCAATGAAGATCGTCTCGCAGAAGCGGTCCAACGGATTGAGCGGTTGGGGTTGTTTACGAAAACAAAATGAAGGCAAGGGAATTCGACCACACTACCATACAAATGGAGTGTGGTTTTTTTATTCTAGAATAAAAATCATTCTCATTATTGACAGATAATGATTTTCATTATACGATGACATTGTTAATGATAATTAGTCTCAGCGAGAGCGGGAGGGTACCATGCGCTATCAGATTAACGGTTACACGGATATGTATACGGTGATCGCCAACGAGCGAAAAATCGGCGGAGCCATTGAAGCAGGCCAGATTCGCTTGCGGACGGGAGAAGTTTACGCCAATGCTGTTCTCACTCGTTTGGAAATGTCAGGTGCGCATTTTTGCTCGATCGGATTTGTAACAGAAGAAGGCAAAAGACTGATTGTCCATGTGAATGATATCAGCATGATCGCTGATGCTCGTCACGTCAACGTTTGTGAGCTGACGAACGAATGCATGAGAGTGGAGAAGTCCGCAGAGAGACTGAAGCGATTGAAGCGTCTCTGTGAACTGAATGAAGGCAGCTGTACGCCAACCTTCCAAGAAGAGGCATTGCTTTTGGCAAGCGATATTGGCATGGAAGAAGCGTCCACGCATGTAGACCTCTCTTTCCTCCCACACACAGAGAAACCACGTGTGTTTCGAATCGCCTAGGAAGATATAGCCCATACATATAGCCCCCTTTTCGTTAGATACGAAGAGGGGTTTTTTGCATGCAGTGTGTCAAGACTAACGATTGAACAACCGCTCGACATAGTCAAAACCTATCCGCTCATAGCTAGTAAGGATTGGACTTACGCTGTTGACAGTGATAAAACAAGGATAAGCAAAATCAAGGGGGAACGGAACATGGAGTACTCATTTTCAAAATCTGTTGAAGCACTATCCTCCTCGGCTGTCCGGGAAATCTTGAAGCTGACCCAAGGCAATCAAGTGCTCTCGCTCGCAGGTGGACTGCCAGCAGAGGATTCTTTTCCAATCGCAGAGATGCGTGAAGCGTTCAACCGCGCATTCGAACAAGGAGCAAAAGCTCTTCAGTACGGATTGACTGATGGATACTTGCCGCTTCGTGAGTGGATTGCATCCCGCATGAAGCAAAAGCATATGAACGTCGGTGTAGATAATATGATCATCACTACGGGCTCTCAGCAAGCAGTGGACTTGTTGTGCCGTGTATATTTAGATGAAGGCGATGTCGTTCTCGTAGAAAACCCTACCTATTTGGCAGCGGTTCAGTTGTTCCAATTCCGGGGAATCAAAGCGATTCCCGTAGACGGCGATGCTGATGGGATGGATATGGACGATCTGGCGAAAAAAATTGCCCAGTATCGCCCGAAAATGGTGTATGTCATTCCTACCTTTGCTAATCCGACAGGAAAGGTATGGAGCCTCGAACGCCGTCTCGGTTTGCTTCGTCAATGTAAGGCCCAAAACATTCTCATCCTGGAAGACGATCCATATGGAGAGATCCAATTTGATGGGGAAGCTCCGTACCGCTCGATTTTCTCACTGGATGAGCATCCGACCGATTCCTGTGTGGTGTACACCAGTACCTTTTCCAAAATTGTCGCGCCAGGCTTGCGTACCGGATGGGCCATTGGAGATACACGCGTGATTCAAATGATGGTGAAGGCGAAGCAAGCGGTTGATTTGCAGTCGAGCACAATCGACCAGTACGCGCTGTATGAGCTTTTGTCCCGCTTTGATCTGGAGCGCCACATTGAGAAAATCCGCGAGTCCTACAAGGCGCGCATGGAATGGATGCATGAGCTCTTAGTTGCGCAAAACTGGGAGGGCGTACAGTGGGAAAAACCAAGAGGCGGGATGTTCCTCTGGGTGAATCTTCCTGAGCACGTCGATGCTGAGAAGCTGCTGGCCCGTTCCGTACAGGAAGGCGTGGCATTCGTGCCAGGGAAGCCGTTTTATGCAGCCGAGCCGCCAGTTAATACGATGCGCTTGAACTATACACTCTTGAACCGGGAAGACACGGAGCTTGCGATCTCACGACTGGGCAAAGCATTCCACGCCCATAGCGAATCTCTGGTGACAAATGTTTAATAGAAGCAAAAAGACAACCATTGCCATTGAGCTGGTTGTCTTTTTTGATTTATGTCTTACAGGGAGAGCTCTCTTTGTGCCCGATCCAGCCATTCATTCACAAGCTCTGTAAACAGAAGCGGCTGCTCAATCTGCAAGTTGTGTCCGGCACAATCGAGTGCGGCAAAAGAAGAACGGGGATAGCCTTCGATGATATCCCAAATATCGCGATAGCCGACAGAATGATCTTGTTTGCCCACAACAAAAAGACTCGGGTGGGGGAAGGGGGCCGTATCCAATGGGAAGGACACGCCGTATGACTGTCTGATTTTACTGAGGAAAGAAGGGTCAGACAGCATGTAGCCGTCGACAATCTCTTTTTTATAGCGATTCCACGTATAATCGGTAGCTACTACCGCCATCGACGCAAACTCCGCTCGTTCCGTCTCACTCAACTGCTCCCAGAGAGAAGGCTCTTTTACTAAGATGGATTTATCCGGCAGTGTGCGCTTATCTTTATCAGGAATGACGTTCGGGCAGATGAAAAGGGCGCCCTTCACTTGATCCCGGCGCTTCTCGATAACTGCTCGTGTAAGATATCCACCGTATGATTCACCTGCAATGAAAAAGGGCTCACCTGGAATGAGCTGATCGATGAACGAGAGGACAACCTCCAGAATATCGTCCGTGGTGTGGATATGTTCGTAGTTTTCCGTTTGTCCCATTCCAGGAAGGTCTATGTAAAGTCGTCGATATCCTGAGCGTTTCTCAAAAATTGGTTCCAGACAACCAGTCATGCAGCGGTGATCAAGTGAAAAACCATGAATCATCACGACAGGAAAACCGCTTCCGATCTCCTCATAATAAAGGTTGACGCCATTGACCTCGCATCTCATAAAAAGCCCCCCAACGACACTTGTGTCAGATTGTTTCGAAAGTTTGGAACGTACGTTCTTATTATAAGTCATATGTTAAATATTTCAAGGATGAAAAAACACACCCACGACGAGAATCGTCAATGGGTGTGTCAAAGAGCTTCCTATTCTTCTGTTTCTTCCAAAGTGCAAATTGCGCTTGGGCGCTTGATGCGCAATACAACGCACTCATACACACGGAACAGACTGTTCATTTGCTCGTCTCCGAGGAACGCGGAGTCGAAGTCTTCTGCAATCGCCAGGTCGAGATTGTGGCGGCCAGTCGCTACCAATACGCCGGAACGGCCTTTAATGGTAGGAGATTGGAAGACGCCATCTGTAACGAGATTGCGAACATGCTCGATCTCAAGCACGTTAGTGCCTTTGTGCACGCGATGCAAGAGCGAGTAGAGCTCAGGAGAAACAACCAGTGCATATGGACCGCTGTGGCCCATTTTCAACAGCTTGTTGCGTGCTTCCACGATATCGGCAAACGCATTGCCAGATTCCATCCAATCGCTCTTCAGATGAGTGAGGCGGCCTTTTACGTTCATCAGACCTGGGAGGTCGAATTCCGCAGCACCGTTGAAGATCAGATCGTCTTCCATCAGTGCACCACCAGCAGCTGCATTGGCAGCCGCGCTCATGTCCAAAGGCATGCCCAGTGTGCGTGCTTGGGCAACATCGCGCCAGTAGAGCATGAAGTCCTTGTACAGGATCGGAATCGTCATGCTGACACGGCGGCTAGGCTGTGTCATTTCCAGTGATTCTCCACGCAGGGAGAGACCGCCAAAACGGGATTCCTCATATACATCGTTGGTAATGGTTTGGATGCCTTCACCCAATGGTCCATAAATATCGATAAAACGACGTCCTACCAGCTGGCGGCGAGCCATGTCAACGACAGTTGCGTCCAGCTGATTCCATTCTTCAGTCGTCAAGGGAGAGTCTGGGTATTTACGAAGCTTGTCCATAGTGTAACCTCCATGTCATTTCAGGATTTCCGGTTCTTTACATTCCTTTCAAGCTGCCAACTGTCAGTCCTTTTTTGCCAGAAGCTGCAGGGGCGGAATGCTTGATCACGGAAGCAACACCGTGAGGAGCGGAAGCCGAAGCTTTCAAATGATCTACCTGGTGAATGTCGTGCCCCTCATCGTGATCAGTGAGATCAGGATGAGCCGTATCAGAGAATCGCTGACTCATGTTCGCCATGATCTCTTTGACAGTCAAATAGTCTGTATGCGTCTTTTCGCGCATGCCATCCAGGAGCTGACGTGTTTCGTCATCCTTGAATTCATACAGAGAGAGCTCCAGATGCTCGCGGAAATTGTGCAGTCCAAAACGTTCCAGATTCACATCGGACAGCATTTGCGAGAGGTCGCGATCACTGAGCTGATCCAGGCTTTTTCCTGAGGATAGCTTCTCCAGGTAGGGAACCAATTCCTGCAAGCGACCCATGCGTTGTTCTTCTTCTTCCAAAATATGATGGTAGTAAAGACGAGTATGCTCGTCCGTTGCCGCGTCGATAATCGGCTGGATAACGCCCATGAAGCTGTTGATATAACCTTTGGTGCGATCAAAAATGGCGTGCAGCTGTGTAATTTCTTGCACCTACGCCACCTCCTCATTCACAATCTATTTTCTCATTATACCGTTGGTAAAAACACCCGGGCAACACCTATGTACATTTTCTTATGATTACGAAGAATATGGTGCGGTGTAATTTGGAAAAGGGGGCAGGAACGTTAGAGCGCCGTGGCTTTGCCTATCGGCTTCGTTTCTAGTTTTGTTTTTTGACAAAAAAGTTATCATGGAGAGTATTGTCAAAGGCAATTGGGAATGATAATATTTATCAATAAGAGTGATATTCATTATCAATTAACGTTCTGAGAAGAAAACATAAATCCTACAATCACCTAAATTTAAGGAGGTAACAAGTAATGTCATCCATTTTAGTAATTGGCGGAGATCGCCTGGGCAATATTATCGAACTTCTGCAAGGACAAGGCTTCAAGGATATTCACCACGTAACTGGACGGAAAAGCTCGCAAACCGGGGTGAAAATACCAGCTGGTATCCACATGATTCTGGTGTTGACTGATTTCGTCAATCACAACTTGGCCAAAACCGTGAAAAACCAAGCTAAAGATCGCGAGCTACCCATCGTTTTCTGCAAACGTTCGTGTTCTGCGATTGCCAAAGCTTTTGATCTCACTGCGTAAATACATACTCTCCCGGTAGGGCAGACTACGATCGTGAGTCTGACATAACGGAGGAATGACGCGCATGGAACAGAATCGTTTGAGTGAACTGCCTATCGCACAGCTTACGGCCGCTCAGCTGCAACAATTAAAACAGGCAGAAGAACAAATCAACACAGAAGGTCCAAATGTATATCTTATTGCATTAGAGAAGCAATCCCCGTCCTCCTAGACGGGGTTTTTTTATTGAAACGTTTGCTTCTCACTTGAATACGTATTGCTCCAATTGCATTTTGAGGGCGTCAATTCCGATGGCGAAGCCCAAGCATTGGCTGGATTGAATGATGAATGCATTGAGACCAACGACTTCCCCATTCAAATTAATGAGTGGACCTCCGCTATTTCCTGGGTTAATGGCAGCATCCGTTTGAAAAATTTCTTCGTACATTCGCTTCGCAACCTGTAAGCGGCGGTTTTTGGCACTGATGATCCCCGCTGTCACAGAATTTTCCAAACCAAGTGGGGAACCAACTGTCGCCATACAGGCAAAATTAGGGGCAATTTCAGTGAAAAGACAAAAGATGCAGGCAGACCTCTCGATTTTTCTGACCAGAGGCAGTGTCTGTTGCTTCCGCGTCAACACGTTGGATGAGTGTGCACACGAGTAATCGCCGTTCTTTTTCATTTGCATGCGTCCAAATGAGATGCCAATTAGAAAGGGCATTTAGATCAAGCGGTTGTCCTTTTGAAAAAGCAGAGTATGTCCGTTCCCGTTCTTTTGCAGCCAGCTCCAACGCACTGATTTTCTCTCGTAAGGCAGGGAGAGTAAGGAATCCCTCTTCATAAGCTTGTTCCCAGCGCTGCCTCCGAATTTGCAGCTGTTGCTCGGTTTCTTTCGCGGGAGCGCGGGAATTCGTCTGTAAAACAGTCTGATACACGTCCTTCAACGCAGCGATTGACTCTGGCGAATGCTGCATCAGCTCGTGCACAATGGCTTTTTCCAAGCGATCCTCACGTATGGCAGGAGCCTCACACGTACCAGCCAGCTTGTTTTTACATAAATAGTAGCGGTGCGTGTAACGCTTTTCTCCTTTTCCCGTGATTGTGGTTGTTTTGCCACGCATAGAGGAGCCGCAACGCGAGCAGTACAGCAATCCGGAAAAGAGGTAGCGGGAGCTGAGAACGCGGGGATGGCTTGTGCCGCGAGTACTCATCCGTTCCTGCACCCGCGAGAAACAAGGCTGATCGATGATGGCGGGGTGAGTTGCCTCTTCGATAATCCATTCCTCCGGGTCATTGCGTTGTTGATCGGCGTCGGTGTAATTCCAACGCAACGCACCATGATAGACCGGATTTTTTAACAAGCGAAGCACGGCACTTGCACTCCATGAAGCGCCATTTTTGCCGCGCAATCCAGAATGATTCGCCCATTCTGCGATTTGGCGCGGAGATTCGCCTCGATCATAGCGCTCGAACATGCTACGTACGCCATCTGCTTCCATTTGATTCACGACCAGCGTTCCTCGCACCAGATTGTATCCAAATGGTGCAGGTCCTCCTGGTCGTTTTCGTTCTCTTGCCATCTGGCTCATACCCAGCTTGACCCGTTCCGCCAAGTTTTCCCGTTCCCATTGTGCGAGGGCAGCCACTAAGGTTATAAACAGTCGCCCGATTGCCGTAGTCGTATCGTAAACCTCGGTGCAGCTTTTAAAGTGTACCGCATGTCGATCGAACTCCTGTAGGAGCTGATACAGATCAAGGACAGAGCGAGTGAGCCGATCGAGTCGATAGACGAGGACGACATCGATTTCGCCCGTTCGAATATCCTGCAGGAGCTGACCGAGTGCGGGGCGATTCGTATCTTTGGCACTTACGCCTTCATCTGCGTAAACTGCATGGACTTCCCAACCTTGGGAGTGAACGTACGAGAGCAGTTTTTCCCTTTGAGCGGGGATCGAAAATCCTTCACGTGCCTGATCCTCCGTACTGACACGAATGTAGACGGCCGTTCGCATCGCCCGTCCTCCCTTCATCTCGGGTTGCTAGAGTCTACAGCAAAAGGGAGGAGCTTATGCCTGACCGCAAATAAAAAACCCCGCTTATCCGTCTTGGACAAGTGGGGTTATGCTACATCCAATTTTGGCCCCATTCGTGAATGGAATCAATAACAGGACGTAGGGCTTTTCCTTTTTTGGTCAATTCGTATTCAATGCGAACCGGAATCTCCGGGTACACTTTGCGCTCCAAAATCTCGAGCTCCTCCAGCTCCTTCAGTCTTTCAGAGAGCATTTTATCGCTCATATGTGGAACCATTTCGCGGATATCTTTGAATCGTACAGTCCCGCGTAGCAACACATGAATAATCAGGCCGGTCCAGCGTTTTCCAAGGACGTTCATTGCACATTCATATTTTGGACACATGTGTTCGCCTGAAAAATCTTGACTCATATCGGCGTCACCTCTATCTAGCAGCATTATTGTTGCCCTTTATTCTAACAGATTAGCTTGAAAAAAGTAAGTAACGAAAAGTTGGAATGACACTTTGTCAATGGTGAGTAGTCAAGCCCGTTTTCATGGACAAATGTTTCCCTATAAGGTGTCCACACATACACTAATCGCGAAATAAGAAGCAAAGAGGGTGTTACGATGCTTTCGAAACGGGTAATCGGCATTTTAACCTGGCGGGAAGGTGTACGCTTTGAGGAGCCAGATTATTTGCGAAAGCTGGTTCAAACAGGGCAAAAGCTAGGCGCGGAAATCTACCTGTTTTCGCATCAGGACGTCAATGTTCCCGCAAGAAAGATCAAGGGCTTCATCCCAAAACCGAACGGGGGGTGGATAAGTAAATCGTTCCCTTGGCCAGAAGTTGTAATCGATCGGTACCGCCGCAGGGTAAAGGAGTATATCCGGCTAAGGAATAGCGATCTGTTTTTCTTTGCAAACAGTCCGTTCAGTAAGAAATGGAGAGTGACGAATCTGCTCGCTTCCGATGAACGCGTCAAACGCTGGATTCCGGAGACGCATATTTACGAAAAAGGCTTGGTCCGAAACATGCTCGCACGCCATGGGCTTGTCTATGTCAAGCCAGGCAATGGCACAGGGGGAAGAAGCATCCTCAGAGTGAAGAGCAGCGGCAAGGAGTATAGCCTCTCTGGACGTGACAAAAAGCATAACTATCGTGTTGCCCGGATTGATACGGTGGAAGGCGTGGAAAAATGGGTCAAAACGTGGGTGGAGGAACAGCGTATTCGCGATGGTAATTTCCTGGTGCAACAAGGATTGGACCTAGGACTGCTACGCAAGCATGTCGTCGATGTCCGGCTATTGATTCAAAAAGACGAGCGTGGGGAGTGGGCGGTGACAGGCTGCGCAGTACGCATGGGAGAGAACGGCAGTGCTACTTCCAATTTGCATGGTGGAGGCAAAGCGATTCCCTTTGAATGGTTTATGTCCAGGCGATTTGGAGGGGAGCGGGGAGAGCTGATCAAACAGGAATGTTATCGGCTTGCTTTTGATGTAGCAAACACGCTCGAGGACTATTTCGGCCGCATGATGGAATTCGGACTGGACATTGGGGTGGATGTGGACGGACGTGCGTGGTTAATCGAAGTGAACCCCAAGCCGGGGAGAGAGGTTTTTCGCCAGATGGGTGACATGGCGCTATACAAAAAGGCGATAGCTCGTCCCGTTCAATTTGCGCTGTATTTGGCCCGGAACTAGGCTCGTTTTTTGTCTCTTTGAACACAGGTGGAGAACCGACGCTAATGACCCATTCTCCTACTTTTGTATGAGAGGAGTTGCCGAGTGGCAGCGGATATAGCTTGCAGTCTGCATCAATTTTGATGACGGCGTAATCCCGGACTCGATCAGCTATAATGCGTTTGGCTTCAAACACTCTACCGTTATATAGCTTCACGAAAATGTTTTTGGATTTGCCGATGACATGCTCGCTCGTCAAGATATACCCTTTCGGATGAAAAAGAAATCCGGAGCCAAAGCTTCGTTCCATGGGTGGAGAATTATCTTCATGATCAATGAGGCTGCGAATTAACGAATCCACGTCTTTGGAATGGGGAGCATCTTCGGTCACGATGGAGACTACTCCCTCTTGAACTCGCTCGACAATGGGAACGAAGAAATTAAATGGGTGCAGACTGCTGCTGCTCACAGGGTACTTTACCCGCGTATATTGGGACCATTTTTTACTTTTCACCGATCTCTCCCCCTACAGCAGATAGGTATGTATCATCTTATGGGGAGCGGAGGGGGAAGGGACGCCCAATTTCTAGTCGAGTGTTTGGATATATCATTAATTTTGATTGATATAATAAAGAAATAGCATTGGTATAATTATTTGAATGCCTTTATAATAACATGTAGTTAAAGAATATTTTGAACATAAAGGCTAAGTCCTAGCCGCTAGAGAGAGAAAAAGAACGGTAACGGAGGATGCGAAGAGATGGATGTTAAAACGATCATACTGGGTTTCTTGAGCTATGGGGAAATGAGTGGCTACGATATTAAGCAAGCGTTTACAAACAGCATTGGATTCTTTTATGACGCTAGCTTTGGTGCTATTTATCCAGCATTACGCAAACTGGAGGAAGAAGGCTTCGTAACGAAGCAAGAAATCATTCAGTCTGGCAAGCCGAACAAGATTTTGTACCGTATTACAGAAGCCGGAAAACAATCTTTCCGTCAAGAAATCCAGACGCCTATCTTGCCGCCAGTATTGCGTTCAGACATGCTGGTTAAGATTTTCTTCGGCAAGAGCCGCACGATCGACGAGCAAAAGGATTTGCTAGAGGGCTGTTTGGATACACAACGTCAATTGCTCCAACAAAGTAAGGCCTCTTATAAAAAGCTGGAAATGAATTTTGACGAATATCAACGTTTTTGCTGGGAGTATACCATTCATCATCTGGAGTCAACGATTTCCTTTATGGAACAAAAAATGACTTCCTTGTTGAAACAACCAGCTTATTCCGTTTAGCCACATAAAGCGAAGGGCTCATGTCTTGTGAACAATGAGCCCTTCGCTTATTTTCATTTATTTAAGGTTTTCTGGATTGAGGCATTCGAGCTCAGGTACAACGAAACGTCCGTCTTTGCGGATCAGGCGATCGTCGAACCAAATTTCTCCACCGCCCCACTCAGGACGTTGAATCATAACCAGGTCCCAGTGCACGGAGGATTTGTTTCCGTTAAATGCTTCATCGTAAGCCTGTCCTGGTGTAAAGTGGAAGCTTCCATCGATTTTTTCGTCGAAGAGGATGTCTTTCATCGGGTTTTGGATGTACGGATTCACACCAATCGCAAATTCTCCAACGAATCTGGCACCTTCATCAGTATCAAAGATTTCATTGATCTTCTCTGTATCGTTTGCAGTTGCTTCGACGATTTTTCCATCTTTGAAGGTCAGCTTGATATTGTCGTATGTAAAGCCTTGGTAAGGAGATGGCGTGTTGTACGCGATCGTACCGTTGACGGAATCACGGACAGGAGCAGTAAATACTTCTCCGTCAGGGATGTTGGCTTCACCTGCACATTTGATTGCCGGAATATCTTTGATGGAGAAGGTCAGATCGGTGCCTGGCCCTACGATACGTACCTTGTCGGTTTTCTCCATCAGCTCGACCAAGCTGTCCATGGCTGTATCCATTTTGCCGTAATCAAGCGTGCACACTTTGAAATAGAAATCTTCGAAAGCGGCGGTGCTCATGTTAGCCAACTGAGCCATAGATGCATTTGGATAGCGAAGCACGACCCATTTGGTATGCGGTACGCGAATGTCCAGTACAGGACGCGCTAGCAGCTTGGAGTGAAGCTGCATTTTGTCTCCAGGCACATCGGAGAGCTCACTGATGTTGTCTCCGCCACGAATGCCAATGTAGCAATCCATTTGCTTCATGAAAGCCACATCTGCTTCACGCATGATACCCAACTGTGTTTCGTTGGCACCCATCAAGAGTTCGCGCTGAACGGATTGGTCGATCAGTTGGACAAACGGATTTCCCCCGGCTTCGTATACCTTGGCAATTACGGCTTTTGTCAGATCGGTAACGTTGCCAATGGAGTAAATTAAAACGTTTTCACCAGGCTTGACAGTCACTGAATAATTGACGAGGACGTCAGCCAGTTTTTCAATTCTTGGATCTTTCATAGGAAGGGGATCCCTCACTTTCCATATCATTCTTATCTATTGTACACAACTCAAATAGAAAAAAGCTACCCACTGGCGAGGGTAGCTTGCGGAGGAAACGCGCTTGAAGGATTCGGTACTTCATGTATATGCAACGGCCTGCTAAATATGGCTATATCTTCGGGGAAGAAAGATTAGTCGCAGCTGCACCCGATAATAACCAGCAGGATGAAAAGAATCAAAACCAGAGTGAAGCCGTCGAATTCTCCATTAAAGATGCCGCTCATCGAATAAACATCCTCCTCATATGTGTGTTAAGCCTCTTGTGCTTACATCTACAACATATGGGTGATGGCATAGGACCGAACCGGGCATCCGCCCATTTTTAAGAAAATTGTTTGGGGAATCTCTCTTTTTCATACTCTTGCAGTTCTCGATGTTTATTATTCTGAAAAGCAGGAAAAGCTAGAGGATACCAAAAGACTTTGCAAGTATGAAAGGATGTTTATGTGATGCAAAGATCATTATCGAGCCTGCAGCATGATTTGGTCCAAATTACGATTAATGTTGGAGAAGAATTTAAATCCATTGTGTGGAAAGCGCAGTACGATATGGACTTCAATACAGAGTGTCTGTTTTGTTTTTCCGAGCAAATTACCGGCTACCGTGTAGAAGATGAAGACGGAAAAGCGGGGAAAGTCGCTGTTTGTCCGCATTGTGAAAAAGTAAACGCCATCTACGCGTGAAATTGAAGTTTGATCACAAAGGAAAGACGATGCTGCTTGCTAGCATCGTCTTTTTAGTATGTTTAAGTTGTTGCAAGTTTTAAAAGGTATCGATGAACGCACAAAGCTGGTGACCTTGACAACGCCTACCCAGTCGGAACTTCAAAAAGGGGACCACGCTTGTCGAACACTTCTTCCTAGAGAAACTTCCGCCCGTAGGGTGGCTTTGGCTCGACGGTCCCCTTTTTGAAGTGGAGACGGACAGTCAATCCCCCGGCTGGTGTGTCAGAGTCGAAGAGAACTGTGCTTTTTCTTCTCCTCCACTATGTTGACTCTAGTCTATATCTGACTCTATATCCACCAAGTACCACCTGCTCTTTAGCAGGATTGAAAGGAGGCTTCTCGAATAGTATGAGAGGCATACATAAGTAGATATAGGGGTGAACACCGTGCAAAAGAAATGCAGCCGCTGCGGGAACGAAATGGAGATCGAGCTGCGCAACGTCGTGTACCGGAAACGGGTTAAAATTATGAATGTACCTGTACACGTCTGCGTGGACGAAGACTGCGACCATTCCCAAGTGGTAGATGTGATTAAGAATGATTTGAAGTCACTCATGGAGGAACTGGGCCAACATCCGCAGCGCCAGGCAATCGAATTCGAAGAAATGTCAGAGTTATCCAACTTATTGGTATTGATTGCTAATGAGAAGGTGAATTCGACCGTAAGAGAATTACTTGGTGAAAAAGTCAACGAGCTATTGGATCTGTTTTTGTTGGCGCAGTCCCTTGGCGATGAAAAATGGATGCTGGAGCTACGCGAACGTCTAACGAAAATTATGGTGTAAGGATAAAGAGATGCCTAGTAGAAAGGTATCTCTTTTTTCGTTTCTCCACTGCACCGCAAATGTAGACTTTGCTGCTTGGACTTATGTATACTGATAGGCACATGAGATAAGGAGAGATGAACATGTCACAAAAACAGCTTCACTCCATAGAAGAACTGGATGAGTTCGTAGCGAAAAATGGGAAAAAGCTTTTGTTTAAGCATAGCACGATCTGCCCAATCAGTACGTCCGCTTATGAAGAGTTTCAGGCGTATTTGCTGGACAATCAAGTGGATTCTGCGGTCATTCTGGTACGGGAGGATCGCCCTGTCTCCAACGCCGTAGCAGATCGTTTTTCCATCAAACACGAATCTCCGCAAATCTTTTTGCTGGAAGACGGAGAAGTAAAATGGCACACGTCTCACTGGAAAATTACAAAGGACGCGATTGGTCAGGCGCTTAACGCGTAATCAAAAAGCCGGGACACCCGATAAGCGAGGTGAAAACCGGCTTTTTGCATGGAGAAAAAGAGGGCTGGAGAGACTATTCCCAGAATAGCTCCAACTTGTCTCCACTTTTCAATTCTGTCTGGAAGTTGGCTTGTTCGCCGTTGACGAGCATGACGAATCCAGAGATACTCTCACGGTCGGGCTTTTCCAAGGAAACATCGACAAAACGAAAGACGTCGCTAAACACAGGGGCAGACGCAGGTGAGGATTTTACCATGATGTCGGCACCTTCGCTCACGGGATCAGAGGCATTCGCCGCTTTTCCGTCTACCGTAATCGATACCTGTGCGACAGGCAATACGACCCGTTCACCATTGAAGTGGACGATCATTGTCTCCTGTACCCATTCTTCCAAGGGGATGACATCCTGAATGGAAGGAGCGGTGATTTCATCTTGCCGGTATACGAGGACATCGCCTTGCCGGACGACATCTGTCAAGGCAACTGGCCTTCCGTTCAACTCGATCACCTCGATATGGGACGGAATCGTGTAATCTTGTCCATTCACAGAAAAATGTAAGCCTGATTCCACTGATGCTTTTATTTCAGCGAGCTCTACTACCTCATATACTGTGCGGGGGAGACGGATGTCCACCTCGGCACGATCTGCGATTAATGTATCGAGAGTGGCAGCGGCTCCGTTTACAAGAACGACTGGACCGAGCGAGTAGGGACGGTCATTGCAAATCACCTCAAACGTGTCCAGCTCATCGAATAAATCTTTGGCAAACACACGTGCATCATCGCCATTTGTACCTGCCACTACGGTGATTTGGTCCCCGTCATTGATTGGCGTGTCGAGACTGACGCTCTCTCCGTTGCGCTCCATCACCGGCGCCGTACCATGTCCACCCGGAATCATTTTCATCCGTCCATTTACGGTGACTGTCATGGCCAATCCGGGGCGACCATACAGACGGCGGATATCCAGTCCGGATGCAATGAGCGCATCACCCAACGTCATTTTTCGTAAATCGAAGATGCGCACAGGAGCGTCATTGACTGTAACGGTTACATAGCGCAACGGATGACGGCGCGCAGCAACAGCAATACCGACTGGCGTTACGAACTCAGGTCCACTGAGCGCAGGATTGTCTCCGACGTACTGTTTGATCGCATCGCCGCCTCTGACAGCAACACGGGCGGCAGGAATATTCAAGACCTGAGCGACTTTTCCAGTAAGCCCAGGAGTGAGGCTGCCGCCACCGATCAGCATGACCGCTTGCGGAGCTTTTCCGTTGAGCTCCAATATTTTGAAGGCAATTTTATCGGCGAGTTGCTGGATGTCTGCTTCAATCGCACTCGTTACCTCGGCAGCGCTCATCGTATGCTCCATGCCAAGAATGTCGGTGAAGGTGACAGATTCCTCAGTGGATAAGAGACGCTTCACTTCTTCTGCCATCGGAAAATCCATGAGAAAGGCGTTCATGAGTGCATCTGTGATTTCATCGCCTGCAACAGGCACCATGCCGTAGGCGGTAATCGCGCCTTCCTCAGTCAGCGCTACGTCAGAAGTACCTGCACCGATGTCCACCAATGCGATATTCAGTCGGCGCATGGTCACAGGAATCAGGACGTTAATCGCCGCAATCGGCTCAAGCGTCAATGCCTGCATTTCCAGATCGCATCGTTTCAAAGCAGCGATCAGCGAGTCGACAACCACACGTGGAAGGAAAGTTGCGATCACATCTGCACTTGCTATGTCACCCCGCTGGTCAATCAGACTCCCGATCAACTCTCCATCCAGATGGTAATGGACGACGCTGTAACCGACGCAATAATAGCGGGTGACGTCTTGATCCTTTAGCTCTTGGGCTAATGCGGATTGGGCCTCCTGTACAGCGGAAAACTCCAAAGCGATAACATCTTCACGCGAGATGAAGGCATGTCTGGCTAACGGCATATCCACACGAACGCGACGGGTGCGCAATGACCGACCGGCAGCAGCGACCGCTACCTGATGCAGTTTTCCATATTTTCCTTCCAGCTCTTCTTTTATTTGTTGAATCACCTTAGCTACGGCGACAATATCGTGAATTTGCCCATCGAGCATGGAGCGTTCATCGTGCTCTCGAATTGCGCAGTCCAATACGCGGTACTGCTCTCCGGTCGTTTCCACGATCAGACCGACGACGCTGCGTGTTCCAATATCTAATGAAAAAATAAGCTCAGGGGCTGTGATGTCAGACAAAAGTAGGTCACTCCTTGTAAGAGGTTGTTCAAAAAGTCTTTACAATACTTATCGGTGATTTTGGACTGTATCGGAAAGGAACATTCACTTTTAGCTAGAACATATATCCAAAACTATTCGATTCGAAAGGGAAAGAATCCTGTCGAATCAAGGAATCTTCTTCGGTTTGACGAATAATTGGAAAAGATAAAAAAACAGAAAAAATTTACTTTCGCGCTTTTTGGCGCTAAACTGCTGACAAGGGTGTTTGAATCGATTATAATTACCCTAATTTATCGATAAATCCCTATATAAAAAGAGGAGAGTGGAGAGAGATGGCACACGATCAAATCGAAACCATGCGCAAGCAGATAGACGAGATCAACCTGCAAATTCTTGAATTGGTCAACAAACGAGCTACCTTGGTTCAAGAGCTCGGCAAAGAAAAAGAAAAACAGGGCAGCAACCGTTTTGACCCAGAGCGTGAGCGCCAAATGCTCAATCTGCTCGTTGAAAACAATAAAGGTCCTTTCAATGACAATGCTATTCGTCATTTGTTCAAGCAAATTTTCCAAGTTTCCTTAGATCTGCAAGACGACGAAAAGAAAAAAGTGCTCCTCGTTAGCCGTAAGAAAAAGGCAGAGGATACTGTTATCACGGTAAAAGGCGTAGAGTTCGGTGGAAAAAATCCGATTCTCATCTCAGGTCCTTGCTCCGTGGAAAGCTACGAGCAAGTAAGAGCAGTAGCAGAAAACCACGCAAAACGCGGACTGCGCACACTGCGCGGCGGCGCATACAAGCCTCGTACTTCGCCATACGACTTCCAAGGTCTGGGGGAAGAGGGCTTGCAAATCCTCAAGCGTATCGGGGATGAATTCAACCTCGTAACGATCAGTGAAATCGTGACGCCAGCAGATCTTGAGATGGCGACGAAATACATCGATGTCATCCAAATCGGTGCTCGCAATATGCAAAACTTCGAGCTGCTGAAGGCGGCAGGTCGTGTGAACAAGCCGATCCTCTTGAAGCGTGGTCTCTCTGCTACGATTGAAGAGTTCATCTACGCGGCAGAGTACATCCTGTCCGAAGGTAACACACAAGTCATGCTGTGCGAGCGTGGAATCCGCACGTATGAAAAAGCGACACGCAATACGCTCGATATTTCTGCAGTACCACTCCTTAAGCAAGAGACGCACTTGCCAGTGTTTGTAGACGTGACGCACTCTACCGGTCGTCGTGATCTGCTCTTGCCTTGCGCGAAAGCAGGTTTCGCAGTCGGTTCTGATGGAATCATGGTAGAGGTTCACCCAGATCCAGATGTGGCATTGTCTGATGCGAAGCAACAGTTGAACATTCCACAGTTCAACGAGTTCGTTGATGAACTGCTCGCTTCTGGCTTGTACAAAGGCGAGATTGTGGCAACGAGAGCATAAGAATACCTTTTGAGTACGATTTGAAGGTCCTTCCTGCGCGCGGAAGGACCTTTCTCATTTGACGAACCATTGGCGACCAAGTAAGCTAGAATTACGTGCTGATATTGGTGAAGGAGGATAAGCCATATGGAAGACAACCATCAATGCTGCTCGACTGATCGGTCCACCGAAAGGCCGGATAAAATCAAGTCTAATCTCATCTCCCGTCTCAATCGGGTAGAGGGACAAGTTCGCGGAATTCGCGGAATGGTAGAAAAGGATGTCTACTGCGACGACATTCTCAATCAAATTGCGGCTGTGCAGTCTGCACTGAATGCGGTTGGGAAAATGCTCCTCGAAGGACATATGAAAAGCTGTGTAATGGATCGCATTCAACAAGGCGATCATGAAGTGATTGATGAGCTTTTGAAAACGATGAACAAACTCATGAAGTAACGGGTGCGTAAGCCGTCAAAAACGATTGCATCGGCATACGGCTTGTCGTATCATAGGTGCATATATTTATGAAAACGCTTATGAAAACCAGAAAATAGGGAAATGAGGGTGCATGATGCCGGTTACTATATACGACGTAGCAAGAGAAGCGGGGGTGTCGATGGCGACAGTTTCCCGCGTAGTCAACGGGAATCCCAACGTAAAGCCTTTGACCCGAAAAAAGGTATTGGCTGCGATTGAGCGCTTGGGATATCGACCAAATGCGGTTGCTCGTGGACTCGCTAGCAAAAAAACGACAACAGTTGGTGTCATCATCCCGGATATCTCCAGTTTGTTTTTCTCCGAATTGGCGCGAGGGATTGAAGATATCGCTACCATGTACAAATATAACATCATCCTGTGTAACTCTGACCAACGGATGGAAAAAGAATTGCAGCTCATTAATACCTTGCTCGAAAAGCAGGTGGACGGGCTTCTGTTCCTGGGCGCAGAAATCAAAGAAGATCATTTGCAGGCATTAACAAGCACGTCTGTACCGACTGTACTCGCCGCGACTCGTGATGCGGACAACGTACTTCCGTCGGTTAGCATTGACCATTTCCAAGCCGCATACGATGCGACGGAAGCATTGGTTGCACGCGGGCACAAGCGCATTGCGATGATCGCGGGTCCTGCAAACGATCCATTGGCAGGGTTGATGCGCTATGAAGGCTATAAAAAGGCGCTGAAAGATGCGGGTATCGAGCTAGATGAAGAGCTGATTGCGACAGGCAACTACTTTTATGAATCAGGCTTGTCCACTACAAAAGCTTTTCTTGCCCTTAAAAATCCGCCGACGGCGATTTTCGCAGCAAATGATGAGATGGCTATTGGTGCGATCCACGCCATTCAAGATTCTGGCCTAAACGTGCCAGGTGACATCGAAGTCATTGGTCACGATAATATTCGTCTGGTTGAAATGGTACGTCCACGACTGACTTCTGTCGTACAGCCAATGTATGATATTGGTGCGGTGGCGATGCGCCTATTGACCAAGTACATGAATAACGAGAATGTCGAAGAGCATGTCGTGCTGCTGCCGCATCGAATTGAGTATCGGGAGAGCACAAAGCCCGAGCAAGCTTGATCGAAAAGGGACGTAGGCAATGGATAGCAAGAGGGGGATGGGAAATGCGTTACGGAATTATCGGCGCGATGGATGAAGAAATCGCGCTTTACTTGGAAGCGATGCAAGACACGACTACTGCCACCAAAGCAGGCATTACCTATTACACAGGTAAAATGGAAGGCAAGGATGTCGTGCTGTGCAAATCAGGAGTCGGCAAGGTGAATGCTGCCGTGACGACGCAAATCCTCATCGATTCATTCCAAGTAGAACGTGTCATTTTCACTGGTGTGGCAGGAGCCGTACACCCTGAATTAAATATTGGTGACATTGTGGTTTCGACGGATTGCATCCAACATGACATTGATGTGACGCCGCTGGGCTTTGAACCAGGACAGATTCCGTTTACAGAGCAATGGACTTGGCAAGCGGATGCTGGGCTGATGCAGCAAGCGATCGATGCGGGCAAGGAGCTGGAAGCGGGAGTTCAAGTAGTGAGCGGGCGTATCTTGTCCGGCGACCAGTTCGTTGCCAGTCGGGAAAAGGTGCAATGGCTGTATGAGCAATTTGCAGCACATTGTACCGAAATGGAAGGGGCATCTGTTGGACAAGTATGTGCGATGAATGGCGTGCCGTTTGTCGTAGTTCGTTCGATGTCGGATAAAGCAGACGGCTCCGCGCATGTAAACTTCGTGGAATTTACCAAGCTGGCTTCCCAGCGCTCCTACGCGATTGTTCGTAACATGCTGACAGCTTCACAAGCATCGACAACTGCGGGAGTGATCGTTTACTCGACGAAAAACTGTGTGGATTGCGACATGGTTAAAAATTGGCTGACAGCAAAAGATATTTCCTTTGAAGTGCGCGATGTCATGACGAGTCGTGCCTATCAAGAGGAAGTAGAGCGCTTTGGCTTCATGGGTGTGCCTGTAACAGTCGTAGGCGATAAAGCGGTAAAAGGCTTTGCACCTTCTGAGCTAGAAGAGCTTGTGAAATAAGTTTTGGAACAGAAAAAGCGTGCTGACCAGTACCTAAAAGGTACGAGGGCAGAACGCTTTTTTTTACGTATAGGAATTTATAAAATAAATTCCGGAGCGCATGAAAACTTTCCACTTAAACGCGGTCGCTCCTCATTGAATAGGCCTCGGTAGAGGTTTTCTTACTTCTCTGATCCAATAGGTGCGTACAGCATCGCACGTTCCAACGTAAGCCGATTTTTTTCCGTGATCTCTGCTCGTCGTGGGATTGTTGGGAATGGTTCGTCAAAAAGCCGAGGTGGCAAGGGCAAATCCGTTTCAGGCTGCCAGCGCTTGAGCCAGGCTTCAGGAAGATCACCGTCCGTAAGAGGCTGATCGCTCATCTCACTCCATACCAGTGTCCACGCTCGCGGCACCACCCGCCAAATATCGTAGCCCCCGCCGCCTACAGCAATCCAACGACCGTCGCAATATTTATGAGCGAGACGGTGGGCAAGACGAGGAATCGCTTGATAAATCTTCATCGAGCAAGACAAATGGGTGAGAGGATCGTACGCATGAGCGTCACAACCATTTTGGGTCAGGATGACATCAGGCTTGAAGCCAGCCGTTAGCTTTGACACTAGCTCTTCATATACTTCCAGAAAAGAATCGTCTTCCGTGAAGGCATCGAGAGGAACGTTGACAGAATAACCGTAACCGCTTCCATCTCCACGTTCAGACAAATTCCCTGTTCCCGGGAAGAGATACTTTCCTGTTTCGTGAATGGATACAGTCAGTACATGAGGGTCATCGTAAAACGCCCACTGTACCCCATCTCCATGATGGGCATCTGTGTCGATATACAGCACACGCGCATTCCAGTTTTTTCGCAAATAAGCGATCGCGACGGAGCAATCGTTGTAGATACAAAATCCAGAGGCGCGTCCACGAAAGGCATGATGCAGTCCACCAGCGGGATTGAAGGCGTGTTCTGCCTGTCCACTCATAACTGCGTCCACTGCGTTTAACGTACCTCCGACGATCAGCGAGGACGCTTCATGCATGTTCGAAAAACAGGGAACATCCTCTGTTCCCAAGCCATAACTGGCTGCCTGCGGAAGCTCGTGTTCACTATGGCCCTGATCGCGAACAAATTGGATATAACGTGGGTCATGCACCAGGGCGAGCTCTTCATCTGTCGCCGGTCGGGGAGTTAGGATGTCTGAGTCTTTGAGTATTCCGTAACTGCTCATCAGATCGTGTGTGAGGAGCAGACGACGCTGGTTGAACGGATGATCATCATGAAAATAATATTGCGTGTAGTCTGGAGAGTAGATCAGACGAGCATTTCGGCTCACTGGGGTATCCCTCCTTCCGTAGGTCCGATTACGGAAAAGCCCTTTTCAAGAAGCAATTGCTTCACGATACGCGGATCAATTGTCTGTACCCGAAAAACAAGGTTCTTTTTTGCGGGCTGTTTCCCAGGAAAGACTACGACGCTGGTGACATTTACTTGTGCATCGCGAAAGACTTGACTGACTTCTGCCAGCATGCCAACGCGGTCATCTACTTCGACTTCGATATGGGAGCTAGGTTTGTTTACACCGAAAAGTTCGATCAGGCTAGAGAAAAGATCCGATTCTGTGATTAATCCTACGAGCCGATTCCCTTCGACGATGGGTAGTGAGCCGATTTTGTGCTCGTATAGTTGGAGGGCTGCGTCTTCGATGAAATCCAGTGGGTGGGCAGTGATGACTTGTTGATTCATGATATCGGCTACAGGCTTGTGCAGGACGGTGTCGTCATCGTCATGTGTCAGCAGGCGAGAGGGGAGAGCGTCTCGCAGGTCACGGTCCGAGATAATGCCTACGAGTGAGTCGTTTTCAATGACAGGCAGATGCCTGATTCTGTTTGCACGGAGGAGGAGAAGCGCTTCTCCGATTGTAGTGGATGGCTGGATCGTAACAATTTTTTTCCGCATAATCTCTTCAATACGCATGAGTGACCTCCTGGAATCAAAAGGCATCCAAACTAGTAAAGAAAACGATTTTGAAACCGCATAGCATCAAAGGAAACGACTGTTTCTGGCGGTACACGCTTGCCGATTTTTGCCATTAGACAGTTGGCGGGATGTGAGCATATTTCTGGATCATCTGTCGCCATCCAGCTCAGGCCAGCACTGCCCATGACCTTTTCCATGACCTTTCTGTATTGCCATACATCGAGTCCTGTTCCTTTCAGATCCCAATGCCAGTAATACTCAGTTGTAATAATGACGTAGTCTTCCATGGCGTCGTCCAAGAAGGCGACTTCCAGCAGCTTTTTACCTACGCCACCCGCTCTCACTTTATGACTGATTTCAATCGCGCCCAGCTCCAGCAAATCAGGCAGTTGGGCTTGCGACCATCGCTCCAGTGGATCGGGGTGCAGAAAGGTCACGTAGCCGAGGACGAGGTCTCCTTCGCGTGCAATAATGATGCGTCCTTCAGGCAAATCAGCGATTTCGATGAGAGCTTCATGCTGCTGTTCAGGGATACGAAAAGCTTTCAGTCCCTCGTCAAAGCGTAATGAGGCCAGATGACTTCCTGTAATCGGTCCTTCGACGAGCAGCTCCTTGTTGTTCACCATTAGACTCAATGAATGATAGCGTTTGATGTGCTCCATCAGTTCCCCCCCTTACGATTGTAGAAAAACAGAGATGGCGTCTAACCATCTCTGTCAGTTGTCATTCCAGTTTATTCTGTGGTGTTGGCAGTTACGATGTTAGAATGTGGCGATTCTCCGTAACTGTTGACTGCGGTAATGTAATAGTTGCTGCCATTCGGTACTTCTGCTGCATGTGTAAAGCTTGTGCTAGAGACTGTACCGAGTAGCAAATAGCCGCTTGCTGAGTCTGGGCTAAAATATACGTTGTACATCTGCTCAGACGAGCTGCTTCCTTTCCACTGTAGCTGCCAACCGTTTGATGTATTCTTGATGGACAAGGATTTCGGAGCAGCAGGTGGTGAAGTGGAATCAGTGTTTGTATTCGTGTCTCCTGATCCATCTAGCGGGTTAGTCGCAGTTCCACCTGGATCTGTTTGACCATTCCCGTTATTGTCCGTCGGATTCGGGATGCCTGTTTCCGTACCTTGATTTGGATCAGGCAACTGCCATGTCTGTGTAGAACCGACAGAAGCGATTGCGGAAGGCTGCGATTCATTGCCAGCGATATCCACAGAAGTGACATAATAGCCTAAATCTCGATGGGCTGCAGTCGTATCGGCAAAAGTCAATTCCGATGGATCCTTCACAGTCGCTACTTTGACAAAGCCGTTCTGCACATCAGCGCGGTAGATGCGATAACCGACCAAGTCAGCTTCTTTGGCTGATTGCCACGTAAGCGAAATTTGCTTGCCTGAGCCTGTAGCTGTTACACCGCTTGGCGAAGCTGGCGCTCCACCTGCCTCTGTGCGAGGGTCTTCCTTGTCAGGCAAGCGGTCCTCCCAATCTGGCGGTTGGGTGGCGACTCTACTGTTTTTCGCTTGAATTTGCTCCTTGGTAGGGAGCGGATCAGGTGAGCGGTAGAAGACGCTTTCGGTAACAAAATCTTCAGGTGTTCCTTCCTTCGCCAAATACCGTTCGCCATTATACGTAATGACACGTGCTTTTTGGTGGGTATCGTCCACCTTCTTCGGAACGAATTTGCTGTTGAACAAATCAGTGATCAAATGACCAGCTTCTTTTGAAAGCTCACTAGGCAAAAGGCCTGATTTGGAGTCTACAGTCGCGCTGACAATTCCTGCCGGCTTTTTAAAGGTGGAGTCAGGAGGTGAAAGGTTCGGATGTTTCGCAATGACATCCTTCATGACCTTACCCCATACGACCATCGGAACATATTTGTCCGCGTCTGGCATTGGATATGGCTCGTCAAAGCCAACCCATACGCCCATAGACAGCTCTGGCGTGTAACCGACGAAATAGAGGTCGTTGCTGTTATTCGTTGTTCCGGTTTTACCTGCCACATCGACTTTGCGCGGCACGTATTTGCGGATGTGTGTACCTGTACCGTTATTGACAACGGAACGCATCATATCAGTGATCAGGTATGAGGTTTGCTCGCTGTACACTTGCACAGGCTTGGTTTCGTGGCGATAAATGGCTTTTCCGGTGTTATCCTCAATTCGGTCAATCAGATAGGCATCCACGAAAGAACCGTGATTTGCGAATGTCCCATAGGCGTTTGTAATTTCCTCGACAGTTGTTCCGTAGGTAAGACCGCCAATTACGCCAGTGGCTGCATAGTTGTCAGCATCCACCAATGTTGTGATTCCCATTTTCTTTACGTATTCGAGAGCCGTTGGAATGCCAACTTTCAAATACGTCTTGATCGCCGGAATGTTCCAGGACATCCGCAGCGCTTCGCGGGCACTCATCATCCCTTGCCATTTGTTGTTCCAGTTCTTAGGTAAATGGGAACCGTTCTGGCCGTCAGCGAGTAGTACCGGAGCGTCATCGATTGGGGATGCTGGCTGGAGCAATCCCAGTTCAAAAGCAGGAGCATAAGCGGCAAGTGGCTTCATGGCAGAACCAGGCTGGCGTGGTACAGTGGCGTGGTTCGTCTGTTCCACCTTGAAGTCACGTCCCCCGATCATGCCGAGGATGGCTCCTGTTTTGTTGTGAATCAGCATTGCGCCGACTTCTTCGAGAGCATTTTCGATTTTTTCTGTTTTGCCGTTAGAGCGACGAATCGTATAGGTACGATTCTTACCGAAGTTTTTCGGGTCGGCTGCAACAGCCTGCATGATGTCATATACGCTCTTGTCGATAGTGGTATGTATCTTGTACCCTTTTCGCAGTATGTCGCGACGTTTCTCTTCAACCAGCTGTCGGTATTCGTTGCGGCCGATGGTTGATTTGTCTCGTCCTTTTTCCAAGAGGTCTGCATCCACAAGTTGACGTGCGGCACGATCTTCAATCTCCATCATCAAGAAAGGTACTTCTCGATAAGCTTGCTGCGTCGGTTTTGCTAGCTGTGCCTTCAATTCACTGGCGAGAGCTCCATCGTATTGGGTTTGTGTGATGTAGCCATTTTCCAGCATGCGATCCAACACCATTTTTTGGCGTTCCTTCCCGCGCTGATAGCTTTCTGCACGGAATGGAGAGTAGGCACCTGGGTTTTGAATCATGCCTGCAAGATAGGAGCCCTCAGCGAGCCCGAGCTCTTTTACATCTTTGCCAAAAATCCCTTTCGCGGCAGCCTGAACGCCGTATACGTTTGATCCGTTGGCGTTTTTTCCGAAGTAAATTTCGTTCATGTAGGCTTCCAGAATCTGATCTTTGGAAAACATGCGCTCGATCCGAATCGCGGTAAAGATTTCACGGGCCTTACGGGTGTGGCTAACTTCAGCAGAAAGGATTGTATTTTTTACAAGCTGCTGTGTAATCGTACTACCACCTGTTACGACAGGCTGGTTGGTAATTTCCTGAATCGCTCCGCGCATGGTAGATTGCAGCGAAACTCCGGAGTGGTGGTAGTAGGTTTTGTCTTCAGTTGCGATGATGGCATTAATTAAATAGGGAGAAACGTCTGCTTTCTTCACCAAACGTCGATCGCCTTCTTCGGCCCGCAATTGGCCGATCAGAGAGCCGTCGTTGTAGTAGGCGAATCCAGTCAGATAGTTGGTGAAGATTTTATTCTCCAGTTCCTCCTTGCTGCGCACAGGCTCGTCCTTCACGAGTGCGGCAACATAACCTGTCACGATTCCTCCCGCAACTGCAGCTCCCATTAGCCCTAGTACGAAGACGATTTGGAAGATGATCCAGAACGTTCTACCACGGCTTCTGCGTCGCTTTTTCTTCGTCGGTTCAGAGGAAGATGTGTGGTTATTCGACATAGTTCTACGACCCCCTAGCATACCACCTGATTATACCATACGAGGAACCTAGAGGATAGAAAATGCGGAGGAGATAGCAAAATGTGTCAAAAACCGTTGGAAGTTGTCAACGGCATGTGTTTGATTGCGTTTCACAGACATTGTTAAGCTTACAGAGTGGGATCAAAAAATGGCGGGATTCAGGAGTGTGGGTATGAATTCCTGGGGGAAGCAGGAATCATTGGACGGCTGTATTTTCGAAAAAGAGGTCAGCGCTCGTTCGTTACGGGGAGTTCAAGAAGCTGATTGTCCAAAAAAGGGCACAATCACTGCTGGACTATTCCAAACAGAAAAATGAATTCGTCAGCGAGGTGTTGGCGCGGGCGAAAGCGTGGCATAAGGGAAATACATAAAAAAAGAGCAGGCCGACAAGCGGCACTACTCTTTTTCTTTTTATCCTCAGACGATTAACGGCTGTAGAACTCAACGATCAGAACTTCGTTGATTTCAGCTGGCATTTCTTCACGGTCTGGCAGACGAGTGAAGGTACCTTCAGCAGCAGCATCGTTGAATGTAACGTAGTTCGGCAGGAAAGTGCGACCTTCCAGAGCGTCCTTGATCAGTTGCAGACCACGGGACTTTTCACGAATGGAGATTACATCACCCGGTTGTACGCGGTAGGATGGGATGTTTACTTTTTTGCCGTTTACCAGGAAGTGACCATGGTTTACCAACTGACGAGCAGCTGGGCGAGTTGGAGCAAAGCCCATACGGTATACCAGGTTATCCAGACGGGATTCCAGCAATTTCATGAAGTTTTCGCCCACTACGCCAGCCATTTTGCTAGCGTTGTCGAAAGTGCGGCGGAATTGTTTTTCGTTAAGGCCAAACATGTGGCGCAGTTTTTGCTTTTCTTGCAACTGGATTCCGTACTCGCTCAGTTTACGACGGTTGTTGTGACCGTGTTGACCTGGAGGGAAGTTGCGTTTGATGTCTTTTCCTGTACCATCGAGGGAGATACCCAGACGACGAGCCAGTTTGTGACGAGGTCCTGTGTAACGTGACATGTTTTCATTCTCCTTTAATATGGATTCGCAGGTGTTTACTTCCGGCAGGTTAGTTCCTACTTTATCTACACGAACTTCGGACGGTAGCGTTTCCGCATCGTGCTCCTCACAGATGATCAGCCGCAGTCTGTAAAGGGAGGGAACTAAGAGGGTACATCCTTCCGTTTTTACCTACAATCAATGCTACCCTGTACACATACATTCAATAATACTAGGCGCAATATAGTAAAGTCAAGGGAAAAGAAGCGCGCCATCCGCCGCAAGAAGTGGGCTGGATGGCGCTTTTTGGGTTTTATTTTCGCAACAAAGTAACCGGACCGTCTGAAGTATCCCGTTTTTCGAGGAAACGGGTAAAGGTAATGGCTGCATCGGCACGAGGGACAAGGCTTTGCGGCTGGAACTTCTGCTTGTCGGTTGGCACGATATCGAGTGTAGTCGCGATGATGATCGAACCGCGGTACTTCGAATTGGCAATGTCTGAGAGCTGGGACTGGAACATGCCAGGGAAGTCCGTCAGTTTTTTGTAACCGAGTGCACGAACAATCATATCAGCGAGCTCTTCACGTGTAATCGTCTCATTTGGGTTCAGCTTGGAAGCATTTTTATCGAGAAGTCCGCGATCAACAGCACCTTCCACGGCTGAGAAGAAGCGCGAACCATTTGCCACATCGCTATAAGTGGCCTTGCGTTCCAGAGAGTACTGTGGATAGTGTCTGCCTTGGTTGAGACTGATCATGAGCATTTCAATCATTTCGCCACGTGTGATTGGTTTTTGCGGCATGATATTGCCGTTTTCAAGCGTTAGTGCGTCGTATTCATACATCAACAAGAGTTCCTTCTCCGCCGGATGATCTTTCAAATCGGCAGGAGCCGGACGATGCAGCGCAATCGTTTTGCCAGTAGCGGTGGAGCTCCACTCGCCTGTTACACCATCAAGGTAATACGGCTGCTCAAACGGCGTCATTGTCGCACGATAGACGATCTTGGCAGTTCGCTTCGGTGTGTAGGAAGGCTGCTCTTTTGCGCGCTTGGCATCCTCAGGACTAAGAGGGACAAGGGCGTAAATTTCCTCTGCTTTTGTCTCAGTCCACCACTTCTCGCTCGCTTCGGCAGCAGGCAGGTGCTTGGGAACTTGTGTCGGGTATGTTTCACTGCCCAATTCAGCACTGTAATTCAGCAGATCGCCTGTTTCTGTGTCAAACGTGAAGTAGGCAGAGCCGCTAGCTGCAGCTATTCCGTTGATAAAACGCTCAAATCGGATCTGCGTCCGCTCGGAATCAACGGGTTGGTTTTGGATTTCCTCTTCCAAACGCTCTGTCCAGTAAAGCTGGTGGGCCATGGTGGGCGCCAAATCACGAATCGTTTCCATCGCTTTTGCCTTGAATTTTTCTATGTCTGGTTTTTTAGAAGTGGTTGTTTTTTCTTTATGGCCACGGAAGTCCTTGTTCAATCGGTAGATGTCCCCGGTTACAGCATCCACGGAGACATACGCAAATCCGTCTTCGCTATTGCCTTTTTCGCCGAATTCGAGATCCCAGACAGGACGATTGCCACGGTAGTCTTTTTCATTGTAATTGGCAGAACGAAGCTCATAGTTGGACAAATTCAATGTTTTCGATGCCCATTGTACAGCTTCCTCTTGGGAGAGCGGTTGTCCGCTTCGGCGTGCAGGAAGGACTTTGCTGCTGACCGGCTCAGGATCTTTCGCTGGTTGATAAGGGGTCAACGATGGTGTCAATGCTTTCCCAGTCTCCGCATCAATGTAGAATGTGAAAGGATTCATATACCCGAGAGACGGCTTGTTATTTTGAGTCTCCATCCGCTCCCACGGCAGCAGGTAAACTGGTTTTGGATTCGCTTGTTCTTTAAATAGCTTCTCAGCTTTTTCTTCTGAGATTGTCGTGTCTGTGTCCTCGAAAGTCACGTCGTTCCACGACAGAGAATAGTTGGTCACTTTGCCAGAAGCATCTACTGTGATATCTGCGCCGTTGTCAGGAAAGAGAATGCCGTCCACTTCACGAACAAAGTGGAAATTATAGTAGACTTCCGAGTTCAGCGGAGTTTTTGGCTCTGGCATATCGCGGGTATACAGTCTTGTTTCCGCTGCTTTTCCTGCATTGTTTTTCTCGAAAAAGCGCTTCGCCTGCTCTTGCGCCTCTGTATAGGAAATTCGTTTTGCATAGGGAAGCGAAGATGCGTCCTGCTCTTGATGAGAATAGGAAGTAAGCTCGCCTGTATTAGCGTGGATACTGACGCTATATGATAAAAGGACTTTGCCGTTTTCTGGATCTTTCTTCACCCAACTAAACGACCATTCTGGAAATGGACGCCAGCTATCCGCTGAACGAAATGACACATTCTGCACTGTCATCCCAGCGGTAGGCACTATTTTTGTAGCGAGTGCCAAGGCAGCTTCCTTGGACAGCTTTGCTTTGGTTTGTGCCACGGAGTCTGCTTGTGCCACAGTAGTCGCCATTTTATTGGTACTCACATGAGGTGATTGTGCATGTGCTTGTGCGACAGGCAGCAACAGACTGGCAGATAGAACAAATGAGCTAGACCGAATGATCCACGGTTTCATAGGAACCCCTCCAACGATGTCATATTCTTCTTATCACCTCTGACGAGAGGAAGTAAAGGTTCGTTTCAGTTCAAATTCATGAAAAAAAAGTGCTTGGTATTTGCAGAAAGGAATGAAATATAGGAATTTTGTACCAAATGTTTTTTTATCAATCTAGAATTGTGAACATGCATCTTATATAATAAGAAATACTATCCATAGAATACAGAACGGTAAGGAGATAATTCGTTTTGGAAACCATCATGTATCTCATTCGTCATGGAGAGACGGAGTGGAATCAGGTTCGTCGTATACAAGGCCACAGTGACATCGCATTGAACGAGCTCGGTGTACGTCAGGCCGAGCAAGTAGCAGACAGGTTCCAAGGCGAGAAGATTCACGCTTTTTATTCGAGTGATCTCAGTCGGGCACACGATACGGCTGCCAAGATTGCTGGTAACTTCCAATCCTCTGTTTCTACGCGGACAACCTTGCGGGAGCGCTGCTATGGGGAGTGGGAGGGACTCACCTATGAAGAAATACGTGAGCGATTTGAAAATCAGGATGAAGCCTCCTGTGGAATTGAGACATTCGAAGACATGCAGCGTCGAGCTGTAGCTGCCATGACAGAAATAGCAGGGAGCCATTCAGGTGAGGCGATTGTCGTTGTCTCGCATGGCGGTCTCATTAATAGCTTCTTGCATTATGTGACGGTAGGAGAACAAGGAACGGGTATCACACGTATCGATAATACCGGTATTACGATATTTCGGTATGTAGATCGCAGGTGGGAAGTTCTATCCGTTAATGATACAGACCATTTGAAAGCTTGAGAAAATGCTGAGAGAGGGAGTTTCTCGTGTCAAGTAAAATGTTGGGGAAGTTAGAGACAGTCTTTTCCTACACGGCCCATTTTATCTTACAATCTTGGCCGGAAAAGCGCCCAGGCATCCTTTTCTTGACAGATTCCGGGGGCCGCGTAATCAACTTCATGGAAATGCAGGTTGGTCCATCTCGGAATTCTCAAGGGCTTACCCTGCAACACGATGTATCGATTGGCAAAGTCTTTGATTTTATTTTAGAGGCACTTTCCTCCAAAGAGATCGTAGTCAAAACGAGAAGTGAAACGAACAACGTGTGTGGAGCCTTTCCTTTGTGTGAAGAAGATGGAAGGGTTCGAGCTGTCATTGGCATGATAGCGCCCGAAGAACAGATCCATTTCGATTTGTCCTCCTACATGCGCGGGCTAGAGCCGTTGATTCGCATGGGATATGATGCTTATATTCAACACGTCACAAGCCAGATTGTCATGGATTTGACGCTGCATGATACGACCAAAGAGCTGCTGCAAAGCTTGACGGGTCAGATCAGTGATATTATCCAAAAAGGCTATTGTTCGGCCGTGAAGCTCGCGGACAATGCCACGTTGATTCCGCAGGAGAGCGTAACAACGCAAGAGGCCGAAGTCGGACAAACTCACATTGCCCAACTGGTTTCGAGATTCGGTACGACGCAAATCATGCCTTCCATTTTAGATGACCACAGGCTTGTTGTCGTTCCTGTCTCCTTGAACCAAACGCCGCTCTACGCACTGTTTTTGCATCTGCCATCCGAAGAGACAGATTGCGTGTACGATGAACGGGATGTTGCTTTTTTGCAGGAAGTAGGCGCGAAGGCAAGCTGTGCGCTTTGGCGTTCGATCATGTCGGACGACCTGCGTCGTGAAGCGAGCAAAAAAGATTTGTTGTATCAGTTGATGTCAAAGATTCAGGCATCGATTGATGTGAATGATGTTTTGCATGAAATCGTGACGAGCATTCCCAGCCTTTATCCGTACTTGTCGGCAGAGCTGTTCCTGACGGTTGAACCCAATGCAACCACCCCGGTCAAACAGCTTTCTTTTCAAGAAGTAGAGCCGTCTACCAGTACCAAGGCGTATTTGGAAGGACGTCTCATTGCCGAAGAAGTGGGAGAAGGGGAGCAACAGGTGACGGTGATCGCAGCGCCACTCTTGGGCAAGCAGGGCATCTACGGAGTATTGCAAGTGACGTCCGATCAGCGAATCACCTTGAATCAGCATGAAAAGGACTACATCTCGATCTTAGCAGATACTGCTGGCACTGCGTTTGAAAACGCACAGCTCTATCAGCAATCGCGCAATTTGATTCGAGAATTGCGTTTGATTAATGAGATGGCACGCCAGTTGAACAGAAGTCTTGATTTAAAGGAAATTCTCGATTTTGTTACGACGATGATGCGGGCTACCTTTGATGCTGAGTTTTGTGCCATCTTGCGAAAAACGCCGGGTGAGGATTGCTTCGATGTGCTTTCTTCCTCCATTCCAGCGTTCAATGGCATGGCTATCGATTCTACAGAAAAGCCATTTCAGCAAATCTTGCAAAACAAGCAGGCGTTGTTGTTGGCTCAACCAGGGGCAGGACCCCTTCCTTTTTCGCTCTTTTCGTGCTGTTCCTTCATGGGGGTTCCGCTCGTTGTTGAGGGTGAGATAAGTGGAGTCCTTTTAGTCGCAGATTCCCGTTATCATTTTTTTAGTTTTGACGACTACAAACTCCTCGAAATATTTGGACAACATGCGAGCTTGGCAATGACCAACGCCGTCCTGCATAATGAAATGGAACGAATGGTCATTACGGATAATTTGACAGGTCTATACACGAGAAGACATTTGAATGAACGAGTAAGAGGATCATTACAAAAAGACAACTATGGCTCGTTGATCTTGATCGATATTGATTATTTTAAAACCGTGAATGATACTTTTGGCCATCAGGTAGGGGACGAGGTACTGATTCAGGTCTCCAATCTGATTCGACATAGCATCCGAGACAGTGATATCGCGGCAAGATGGGGCGGAGAGGAACTCGCTGTTTATTTGCCACGTGTGGACAAAAACACTGCGCATTCCGTGGCAGAGCGCATACGGGAATGCGTCGAGCAGGAGACGTCTCCACAGGTCACGATCTCGTGTGGACTAGCGAAATGGAGCAGGGAGATGGATGTAAACCTGAGTGTAGAAGCGTTGTTCCATCAAGCAGACATTGCTTTGTATGAAGCCAAAAATTCAGGTAGAAATCAAGTTGTTCTCGCCTAGAGCCAAAACAAAGGCTCTTTTCTCTTTTCGGAAAAAAAGGCAAAAAACTTGAGAGGTAGATAAAAAATGACAACGAACGATGACAAGCAAAGGATCGCGACGCAAGTAGCACCTGATATTTTTTGTCTGGAAATACCTACACCTTTTGATGTGGGGGCAGTAAACGTCTACTTACTCAAAGGGGAACGCTTGACGTTGGTTGATGTGGGTCCGTTGACCGACGATGCGTGGGTGGCCTTAACAGAAGGCTTAGAATCGATTGGGGTAAGCGTGCAAGATATCGAGCAGGTCATACTGACGCATCATCATGTGGATCATTGCGGGCAGTTAGAAAAAGTACGGGAACAATCGGGAGCGAAGACGTTTGCCCATCCGCAGGCAACCCCTTATGTACAGCAGGATGAGCAGTTTATGACTTTTCATGATCAGTTTTTCGAAGAGCTGTACATCCAGAGCGGTGTACCAGAAAAAATGATGGTCATTATCTCGAAATTTCACAAGCTGATGAAGAAGTTTTCTGCGCCAAGCCAGATTGACTTTCATCTGAAGCATGAGCAAAAGGTACCGTACTTGGAGGACTGGCAGGTACTGTATACGCCAGGACATAGCCAAAGCCATCTGTCGTTGTATCGGGCAAAGGATCAAGTCATGATTGGTGGAGACCATATTATCAAGCGAATTTCATCCAATGCCTTCATTGAACCACCCCGGAATCGTTCGAGTTCAAGACCACTGACCTTAATTCAATACCGCACAGCGTTGCAAATGTGTGCGGACATAGAGATCGAACAAGTCCTCAGTGGACACGGTCAACCGGTTTACAACCATCGAGAGCTCATACTCGCTCGTCTGCAAAAGAACTGGGAGAGGACAGGTACGCTCCGAAGGCTTCTTGCAGATGGAGAAAAGACAGCTTTTGAACTGAATGCTCTCTTATTTCCAGGTTTGTACAAAAAAGAATTGCCATTGACGCTATCCGAAACGTTGGGGCACATTGATTTGTTGATGATTCTTCATCAGATTGAAGTGAGAGAGCAAGATCGCATCTTGTATTACCACCTGTAAAACCTGATCGTACAAGAGAGGCTTGTAAGTAGAATAAGCCTATTCCTCCCCGGAAACGCTAAAAGGGACTATTACCCTGGGACCCACATGAGGCTGACCCAGGGTAGCCGAGGGAGGGTAGCATCTATGCAGAAGTATTTGCCCATTTACGTGATGGCTCTTGTGTGTACAGTTGTTGTAGGTGGCTGTAATCAAATGAGTGTGAAGCAGGATGCGAATACAACGTTTGAGCAGGTACGTGACAAGTTCGATGCGCAGAAAGCGTATGCGTTCTACGGGCAAACCAAGCTGTTGACAGCGAATAGTGCCAATGCGAACATGGTTAACTTTTCGGGCAGAAAAGACGGAGAGGCTGTGTACATGAACGTGAAGCTCTCTGTCCCAGAAGAAAACAGAGTGGACAACTTATCCTTGCTCAGCCAAGGGGACAAGCTGTATACCAAGCATGATCAAAACGAAAGCTGGAAACATGTCGCAGGGGATAGTTCGGCCCTGCATCAAGAAATGAACAACTGGAATCCCATCGCTTCCTTTCAGCAAATCGACAACATGAAAAGAAACGTTCGGATGCTGCCTGATGAAAATCCAAAAGACGATTTTGAGGCGTTCGGAGTCGTATTGGATTCTGCCAAACTAAAGAGCTGGCTTGTTACCCAAATGCAAGAGCAAACAAAGTCGGGAGCAAAAGTCCAATCGATAGAAGGGCGAGCGAAACCCTACATACCGAAGCTAAAGATAGCAATGTCACTCTCGGAAGGCAATTGGAGAGGGACGTCTGCACATCATTCTGGATCCACGATTCAGTCTAAGAAAAAGGTGGACGTAAACGAGCTCGTGAACCAGATGGAAGTGGAAGCAGAGTACACGATTCACTACAACAAAAAAACGATGCTCCCCACCAACATGACGATGTCCATTCGATCTGCGTACGATTTGAACGATCAGCGTGTAAAAGAGCATACGCAAGTAGAAACGTATTTGCAGCAATACGGAACAGTAGCCCCTATCACAGCTCCAGAGGAAAAAAGCAAATAGGGAGTAAGAGTAAACAAGTGAGACGTTCCTCTTGCAAAAAAGACAGGAGCGTCTTTTTTTTGTCAGGGAAAATTAAAAATTGAAGTAACGTGCTCGATGCCTTTTACGTACTTCTTATGTGGAAGAAAATCTATGCGATAGCGGTTTTTTTCAATGGAATCAGCATTTCTAGAAGGAATATTGGAAAACATTGTCGAACATACAACATGACTATCTTTTTTCGTCGAATAATCTGTACAATGGGAAAGATGCCTGATGGATCAGACGAAAATGCGTATTTTATCCGCAGCAGCGAAGCTTTTTGATGTTCATGGCTACAAAGGGACCTCCGTAAGACAAATTGCCTCTGTTGCTCAAGTAAATTCCGCGCTGATTTCCTATCACTTTGAAGGGAAGCAAGGAGTCCTGGAGACGTTGATTGCTTCTTACTTTGAGACGTTGTTTCGCCTTTTGGAAGAACTGGAAAACGAACAGGAAAACATCCCTGCCTATCAACGATTGGAACAAGTTGTGCAGCTGTATTTGCAATTTCAATGTGAGCATGCGCCTATCACGCGTTTGATTCATCGTGAGCTGAGCGTAGAATCCATGCTTGCACGTGAAGTGATGACGCTATACATGAGCCGATGGAAGCACGGGCTTTCGCGTGTGATCGAGGGCGGCGTCGTCGCGGGTGAGTTTTTGCCCGTCTCTATTGATCGTACAGTACTGGCTATGACGAGCCAGATGATATATCCATTTTTGCAACCACAAATGGTTCGCCAGGTCTATGATCTCGAGCCATCTTCCGAGGAGTTCGTCCAATGGCTGCAAACCTCGATTATGTGCTATCTGCGAGGTTCTTTGCTGCCCGCTTAGGCGTGGCCTCTCCCAATGAATGATTCTAGTAAGGGGATGTATGACAAGTGAAACGAAAACTATTCATGCTCTGTTTGGCAGGCATGTTGTTATATACGAATCCGGCTTATGCGACGCCGTTTCCAGATAAAAAAGACGAAGTTGTTCAGGACGCTGACAACTATTTGAAAAAAGAAGATAGGACGACCTTTGCAAATTCATTGAACGGCATACCGGGCAGCTACAAAGTCGTGATCGTGGAAAGCACTGCACCGGAAGCAGAATCTCCGGATATCTACGCGCAAAAACTGTTCGACAATTACAATTTAGCCGACGATGCACTCATGATCGTACTCGACATGAACACCGAGCAGTTGGGGATTTATGCTGGTCCTAATTTGCAGGCAAAAGGTGCCACGATGGCATTGCTGCATGACAAGATCGCGTCTTTCTATGAACCATTCCGTACACAAAAGCAGTATTTGACCGGGATTCAAACGTTAATTGCGGAAGTAAACCAAGAGCTTAGCCGCATTGAAAGCAAGCAAGCAACAGCAAAACCGGGTACGACCGACGCTAGTAAAGCAGAAGAGAGCGAAAGCAGTATCGCACTCGGAGGCATTCCATGGTGGATCTATCTGGTTGGGGCGGTATTTGCTGGACTATCGATCGGCTTGATTTACGCGATGATCAGGCGTCGTGCTATTTTTGCTCAAGTAGACGATGTAGAGGATTGGAAGGAAGAGCTTGTTGAGAAGATCAATGTCATCGAGGTGGAAAAACCGCTTCGCCGTTCCAGCGGCATGACAGAAGTACGTTACCACCACTTGGCTGATAAAAAAGAAAATCTGTTGCGCATTCGCATCCCTGATGTGGAAATGATGATCCTCGATGCCGAAGAGGCTTGCGATCGCTTCCGTTTTACGGTGGCACTTGGCATGCTGAATGAGGCGAGAGAGGCCATTTCAAAAATTGAGGAAGAGCTGAATGAGCTAAAAACAGACACTTCCAAAGTGGCAGTTACCAAGCAAGAAAACAAGGTTGTTGTTCCTGAGATTGGAAAGCAAGTGGAGCAGATGGAACGACGTTTGTCCGATTTGCGTCTGGAGTACGGATTGTCTTTCCATGAGCTGAAAGCATCGCTCGATGAAGTAGACACGATGCGAAAACTCGTGAAAACTGCGCGGGCGGCAGGGGACGACATTGCGGCGTATGAAACCACACAAAAAGCTCAGGAAGTACTGGAGCAGGTGGGACAAGCGATGGAGCTCATTCCGAAGCTTGTGCAACGCGTGAAAAAAGAAATGCCAGAAGAATTCAAGCATCTGGAAGATGGAATTGAGCAGGCCGTTCGTGACGGCTTTGATTTAAAACAGGATTCCTTGGACAATGCCCTCTTGCAGGCGAAGCAATTGGTCATGTCCGCGAAAAGCGCTTTGGAAGAGGGCAGCCTGGAAATGGTGTTGACCCATGTCAAAGCGTTCGAAGTGCTCCTTGATGCGACGTATCAAGCGATAGAAGATGGCGTTCTTGCTCGTGATGAAGTAGCAGCGACGGTATATGCAGAAGCGGAACCGCAAGCAGAAGTGAATCAAGGCAAAGATGAAACAGAATTTGTGCAGGTAGAAAAGAGAGCAGAAGTAGGAGAGGTGGAACAGGATGATTCGCTACAGCAGGTAGCTGTGACATCCGCGCCTGTGGAGCGGGAGATTCGTATACCTGAGCCGACTCCAGCTAGCGAGACCGAGCATTCTACCAGCGAAGTAGAGCCTGAAAAGCCGACTCCTCTCCAGCAGGCGAAAGAGGAAGAAGAGCGAACGGTGCGAGGAAAATCCTCAGAGCTAAGTGAAGCTGAACGTTCCGTTTTGTTGCAAGCGATTCCTAAGCTTTTCAATAAAAAAGCACAAAAGCCTGCTCCTGCAGTCAAAGCTGAGGAGCCTGCTTACGAAGAAGAAGAGTATGAACTGGTCATGCCGAAGAATCAGCCTGAACAGGAAGAGATGATTCCGGAAGAAGAAGAGCAAACGTATTTGGTCATCGAAACGGAAGACGATGCGCTGGATGAATTGGAGCGAATTTCTAACACATTAGTCCGCGTCCGTCAGCAAATCAAGCGCAGCTACTTGCCGGGGATACCGGATCAATTGAAATACATGTTTGAAGAAGTCGTGCAAACGTTGGGCCGCGTGCAAACGATCATGGAGCAGTACCGCTATGATCTGGAAGAGGTGGCTATGCTGGTTCAGGACGCGAGTGATTTGGTCGGCGAAACAGAGCGGATGGCAGAACGCATTGTCACAACTTGTCAGATGGCAGAGGGTGCCATTCAGTATACAAACCGTTATCGCCGCCAAAATCGCCAGGTTAATGAGTTGTTGACGAAGGCAGAGATATCATTTCGCCAACTGGCTTTCGCAGAAGCCTATCAACTTGCCGAGGAGGCCCGTCTGGTAATCGAAGGCGCACCAGCCGAAGAGGACAACCGTTGGCTTCTCCGCCGTAAGAAAAAAGGGTGAGTCCGATGATAGTCTTTCCTCTCTTCTTACTGGCAGCTGGCATTCTCGTCATGGTACAGCCGCGGACAAAACGTTGGCAATCGCGAATGAACGCCTATTTTCAAGGAGACGAAAAGCGCGTCAAGCAGCGTGCCAACACGTTTTTTCTGTTGGGCTTAGCCTTTTTGTTCGCTGGATTTGCGTATTTGTTCCGCCTTGTCGGATAAACCAATAACAAATAGTAAAGCACCTGCTAGGAAAAGATGGACGTGCCATCTTTAGTAGCAGGTGCTTTTTGTTGGGCAAAAAAAAGAAGCATCGCTCACGCAGGCGATGCCCCATCTAGGAAGATAAAGGGAGTAAGGTCTGTTAAACCAGCACATTACAACTAGGGGGGAGTAATGTGCTGATTTCTCTTTTCATGAAAAGAGAACCTGATTCATAGTTTCCCCAATCCCTCTTGATCTAAACGTCATTCTCGTAAAAAAATTCAAATGCTTCCTGCGCACTATGCGTACCCGCGGAATAGCCGGATGAAAAGGCGATGGTGATGTTGTAGCCACCGGTATGGGCGTGGACGTCCATGACCTCGCCAGCAAAATACAACCCATCCATGAGCTTGGATCTCATCGAGCGTGGATCGATCTCTTTCACGCTCACGCCGCCACCTGTAATGAACGCTTCCTCAAGGGAGAGCGTGCCCGTAATCGTGAGTGGAAAAGCTTTGATCAAGCTCGTGAGCTTGCTCCACTCTTGTTTTTTCATATGGCTGTAGGTCGTTTCTTCCGAAATTCCTGCCAACGCAAGCAAGAGTGGGATAATCCGTTCGGGAAGGAAGCCTTTGATTGCATTTTTAACTGCTTTTTTTGGCTGCTCCTCAATCAGCTGCCAGCTTTCCGCCGTGATTTCCTCGGCCGTTCTGTCAGGCATGAGATCGATCGTCAGAGATAGAGGAACCGCTCCATATTTTCGTTGCGACACAGAGACATAGTGCCCCATGCGCAGTGAGGCGGGGCCTGATATTCCGAAATGAGTGAAGATCATATCGCCTTCTTGGGTGTTGATCTTTTTCCCATTGGGCGCATACAGGGTCATCGTGATGTCACGCAGGGAAAGACCCTGAATTGATTTATCGCGAATAAAAGAGTCATTGGCTGTAAGTGGTACTTCAGTAGGATACAGCTCTGTGATCGTGTGCCCGGCTGCTTTCGCCCATGCATAGCCATCGCCTGTAGACCCTGTCTGTGGTACAGAACAGCCTCCGACAGCAATAATCACACAAGGCGCGGTGATTTTCTCACCGGATTGCAGCATGATACCACCGACTCTGCCTTCCGAATAGAGAACTTCTTTTACAGCGGCATTTAAATGGAGGGTGGCACCTTGGCGTTTTAATAAATCAATCAACGCTTGGGCAACTGTCACTGCTTTATCTGTGACGGGAAACATACGGCCCCGGTCCTCTTCTTTTAAAGCGACACCCATCTCCTCAAAAAACTGGATAATCTCTCGGTTGCCGAATTGGGTGAGAGCACTGTACATGAAGCGGCCATTTCCCGGCATTTGTTTGATTAATTCATCTTGCTCCTTGGCATTGGTTACATTACAGCGACCGCCGCCAGATATGATGAGCTTGCGTCCGAGCTTCGAGCCTTTTTCCACGAGACAAACTCTTGCTCCTTGGCCAGAAGCAGCAATAGCAGACATCAGCCCAGAGGGGCCGCCGCCTATGATGATAACGTCATAATTGTATTGTGATCGATTCATTTCATTCTCGTCCTTTGTTGTGTAGGGTTGGGCAACACTCATTTTACCACATACCGCCCACCCATCGCGCAATTCTAGCTAGGATAGAGAGGACGAGGCCCCTAAAATATCAGTCAACGGCTGCTTTTCTAAGACGTAACGAACAGTGGATTGATCACGGAGGATATTTGTGACGACATATCCTTTGGCAAAATAAGCCGTGAACAATTCGCACGTCATCTCTCTCCACAAGGAAGCGACGCTCATATCTGTTCGTTTTACATCTTGGAAGAAGGCAGGGACAGGGAGCAACACCATAGGCTCTTCGCGTGACAAATCTATTTCGATGGGATGTGGGATACCATCCTTGAGTTCTAGACGCAACAGGTCTGGCGCCTGTTCAAAAGAGGGAGTAGAGTTCTTCCCTGCCTGACGTGATTCCACACGATTGCTACCGATAAACCATTCCACGAGGAAACGGTCTGTCGGCAGTCCACGATTGAAGTCGTCATCAAGCTGTCCGTAGCAGTTTGGCAAATATGTTCGAACGATACCTCCCAGCTTGGCGATGTTCAGAACACCGTTTACAGTCTCAAGCGGATCGTACGTCCATGTGATTTTGGAATAGCCCGCAGCGGCCGCTTCATCTTTTTGCAGCCATTTCATTTGTACGCCCAGCCCTTGCTTGCGATACTCTGGCAAAAAGCCGAGCATGTGCGAACAAAGATGGGGTTCTCCGTTGGTGAAGCCCGGGAAGCTGTACAAAAAGCCGATCATTTCCTCGCCATCGAATGCCCCTAAAAACAGACCGCCAAACTTTTGCATGGTGAGTGTCATATGGTGGGGAATCGCACTAGAAGGGTCCCATATTTTCCCCTCCATTGCTTCTAATTGCTCAATTTCACTGAATTTGGCCAACTTTCGTAACGTGATTGCCATCTACGTTTTCCTCCTCAAACGATTCGTGTTTTTTTCTTCATTCGGGACAAGCTCTTGCATTCCTGCTTGGGAGTAGTTGCGTCTGAATTCTCTCTCGCTGATAATAGAGAGGGATAATAGGCATGAAACTAGGGTCGAGGAGGATTTTTGGCGATGGAAAATAAATTTCAAGTTGAACTGTGGAACCGTTTGACGCAGGCACCAGGAGCGTCTGGTTTCGAAGGTCCGGTACGCGAGATTATGCGGGAATACATAAGCAGCTATACGAGTGAACTCATGTACGACAATTTGGGCAGTATTTTTGGCGTTATGCGTGGTGACGAGAACGGTCCGAAAATTATGGTAGCGGGTCACATGGACGAAGTGGGCTTCATGGTCACCCGAATTTCTGATAAAGGATTTATTTCATTTCAGACGTTGGGAGGCTGGTGGGGGCAGGTCCTGCTCGCGCAACGTGTACAAATTATTACGGACAATGGACCAGTCGAAGGCGTAATCAGCTCGATCCCGCCGCATGTCTTGAGCGACGATCAGCGCAATCGGCCGATGGATGTACGCAACATGTACATTGATATCGGCGTGGATTCACGTGAGGAAGCAGAACAGGTAGGGATACGGGCTGGCCAGCAAATCGTTCCGGTTTGCCCGTTGCAGGTCATGGCCAATCCGCGCCGCATCATGGCTAAAGCATGGGATAATCGCTATGGTTGTAGTTTGGCAGTGGAGCTCGCAAAAGAGCTGCACGAAAAACCCGATCATCCGAATGTCGTCTACGTAGGAGCCACTGTACAGGAAGAATTGTCCGGACAGCGCGGCGCGAAAACTGCCGCTGCGTCCATCGATCCGGATTTGTTCTTGGCCTTGGATGCGAGTCCAGCCACAGACATACCAGGTGTAAAAGATGACGGCGGCAAGCTCGGCGGTGGACTTTTGATGCGCATCTACGATCCAATGTACGTCATGCCGGTAGGATTGCGTGAGCTTCTTATCTCCACGTGCGAAGAAGAGAACATTCCGTACCAGATTTATGTGGCAAAAGGCGGGACAGATGCAGGTGTCGTTCAGTACCATGGCAAGGGAGTGCCGTCTGCCGTAATTGGAATTCCTTCCCGTTACATTCACAGCCATGCTTCGATCATTGATCGCGAGGATTACGAGGCAGCTAAGCGTCTGCTGTTCAGTGTCATTCGCAAGCTGGACCGTGCGACGTGGGAATCCATTTTGCCTAGATAAATGGTCTGGAGAATATCTTCGAGGAAAGAGAAAGTGGAGGAGTGCTTTTGAACGGGATCATATTGTATACACGGCGACAGGGCGAAGCTACGTCCTTTGAATTTAATGTGTTTGACAATCAATTCGCTACGGAGAATCTGGCAGTGCGCAAGGTGTTGATGGCAATGCTTGCAGCGGTTCAGAACAACTTGACCGATCTGGAAGTGGAATACAACGACAGCATACTGGTGGAAAAGGTCGGGGCGAAGCGCGCCGGGGAGCTGCTTCGTTTTCTCGGGGCAACAAAAGAGAACATGCGGGAAAATCTGAGCAATGATGTAGTCGTCAGCCGGATCTTTCAAGCGCCTTTTACACCGGAGCACTATGAATACTTCTACAACTTGACGGATATCGCACAGCTGTCACACTATCGCTTGAAAGAGGGCAAAGAAGATCGCATCGTGTTTTATTTCACGCGCTATCTCCAACTGATTGTACCTGATGAAAAGTCTCGCCAAGCATTTTTGGACGGATTGGAAGCATTTTCTTTGCCATACAAGCTCGTACCGATTGCGTAAATGAAACGAAAAAAGTCATTTTGCCCTTGCATGAAGGCGCAAAATGACTTTTTTTATTGATTGCCTGAAGCTTAGGTGGAAGGACGATTTGGACCCTCCAGTTTTTTGTCTCCATAGCCCGGTGCATCGTTTTGAACGCTTTTGGGCTGGCGATTGCGCTCGTCTGGTCGATTTTGCTGTACAGAGGAATCCTTGTTTTGCTTGGTCATATAACTACCCCTTTCTCAAAGCCATGGTTGCCAAGGCGAATTTGTTTTTTGACGAATGCGGGAGGAGACATGGTCCTCCAATTGGATGAATAGGGAGGTAAGCGGTACTCGCCTAAGCACTTCCATTTGCTTTTCGGGTTGATGCTGTGCGTGTTCCTCTGCGTTCATGTGGCCCCTTCCTTTCTGCGATTTTTTAAGGGCGAGTCAGGTACAGCGTTTTTGTGGCGAGGAATTGCGTATACGGCAAACAGACCAAGAATGGCCGCCAAAAACAGCGTAATCACTCCATAGCCAATCCACGGATATTTGCTGCCGACTCCCCCTAGCTTTTCAACCATCGCTCCACCCAATCCCGTCCCAAGAGCCGTCCCAAGACCAGATACGAAATTGGAAAAGCCAAAGTACGCTCCCAGCCATTCTTCTTTTGCGAAATGAGTGACGAGACTGTCCAGCATCGGCATAAACAGCATCTCACCCAAAATGAAAAGTATCGCAGCCCCGCACAGTGTGAGGAAGTGGTTCGCCCATCCCATGAGTGTAAGCCCTGCACCCAACAAGATCGTTCCCATCGTGACAGACAAGTACGGATTGATACGCTGTAGAACAAAGCGTGAGAGCAACCCTTGCAAGATGACGACACTGAGCGAGTTGATCGTCCAAATGAGACCAATCATCGTAGCAGAATGCAGGACATGCTCTCCCCGCAGCGGCAGGATCATGGCGAATTGAGCGTAGACCGCCCAGATTAAGAGCGAGATCACGGAAAAAAGCAGAAAGCTGCGATGGGTTAAGATGTGACAATATTCCTTGATCGGCGTTTGCTTGCAATCAGTTCCCACACAGCGATCATCGGGAAGGATGAAGCGGGAAAAGACAGCAAGTGCTCCATATACAAAGGCAGCTACGAGAAACGGCTGTTTCCCACCCGCAGTCATCCACGTAATGATTAAGCCTGCGACAATGATCCCACTATGAGCGAGTATCCCTCTCCACGAGAAGGCAGCGGTTCTTTGGCTCTCATCCACTTCATCCGCGATCATGGCTTTAATGGTAGGAGCGAGCAGGCCAAGACCCAAACCGTTGACAGAGGAGAATAACAAGAAGAGACCATAGGAATGGCTGAAGTGATAGCCTGCCATGGCACAACCTTGAAGGAATGCCCCCAAAGCTAGGATGGAGCGTCTGCCCCAGCGATCTGACATCAAGCCGCCTGCCAAGCTTCCGATTTGGTATGTGATGCTTCCCGCTGCCAAAATGATGCCGACTTGGGAGAGAGAAAGAACCCGTACCTTTTGCAAAAAGACTGGGAAGACGGGAATGACCAGGTAAGAGGCCATATGCATGAAAAAGACGACTGTCAGTAACAGCAAGTAAGGCTTGTTTCGTAACAGAGATCCAGTAGAGGCTGTCATGTTCGTCTCCTCTTTGATTCATTCCTCTCTAGTATGAGTGGAAAAGGAGTGTCCCTATGCGTCATTTTTCACAACAAAGTAGGCAAGCACACAAAATCGATTTGAAGGCAGGCAAGTGTCCAATCCAACAAGCGTGCAACCACATATACCTATAGGGAAAGGTACCATGGGCGGTATGGAATGGTGCGAGGAGCGCGGCAGGATGAAGGGGGGATCTGACGTGAGAGGATTTGGTTTTTTCAACGAGGAAGGTTTCGAAGTGATCATCTGGATCATCGTGATCGTTTTTCTCCTCGTTATATTTTTTGACGAAGGGATAGATTAAGATGAGTGGATATCGGCCGGTTCGGCAATTGAATCACTATTACAAATCAAACGACGCTTTCAAGAAATGGATTCGTGCCAATGAGCAATGGTTCAAGCAAAATCCAGAGGTTTTTAACCAGATGCTGCGCAATCCGAAAATGGTCAACTTGTTTACAGATCTCATGATCATGAACTCGCCGCGCATTGAAAAGAAACTGAAAAAATGGAGAAGGAACCAACGCTGACTGATCCGGCATGCTGCCAAATAGAGCATGCCGCTTTTTATTGTGAACGCTGACGAGTCCTGTTATAAAACCGGGATGACGAGCGTAGGGATAAGCATATGCTGCTTGTTCGAAGAAAGGATGAAGCACAACATGGCACAAGTCATTTTGACGTTTTTTGTGGCTTATGGCATTGTGGTTGGCGGTGCTCTTTCAGGTGGGGTGGGCGCATTTCTCACAGAAAAGCCTCCGCTGTTATCCATGGCCCAATTGGCTGACCAGCTCAAAATATGGGGATTGGTTGGGGCATTGGGCGGAACTTTTGATTCGTTTTTGCAGATCGAAAAAATACTGATGGGAAATTTGACACCTGTCTTTAAACAGCTTGTGATGATCGTCGTCGCATTCTTGGGTGCCCATATCGGAACGATTTGTGTGCATTGGCTGGTACAGGTGCGCTCATGAAGGTGATTCTTTGGAAACGTTACCTCGCTCTTTTGCTCATGGGGTGCGTGTTGGGCGGAACCGTGATTTTATTTACATACGGACGCGAAATGGAACAGATGATGCTGATCAAAAAAAGCTTGGAGCTGCAAAACAAAAAACTGTACGAGGAAAATCTGGAGCTGAAGCAAAATCAGCGGGTCTATCGCAAAAAGCAAGAGGCCGTCATCGAAGACGTACGCGCTTCTGTACTCACTGCGGATCAGAAGCAGCCACTTCATGCCACTATTGTGGTACAAGTAGTCGATCGCGTGGAAAAGGACCTCGCTTCGTTAAAAGGGAAGAAGGTTGAGCAGGTTGCGGAGGTCCATCAGGTCTTGCATGAAATGCTGCGACGCCGCGAATACATTTTGTCTGATCGAACGACGGTGGAGGTACGAATCAAAACGGTCGTAATCAGTAGAACGCTGCATGTGTTCGTGACAGCGGACGTTATACCCGATGATGTTTGGCAAAAGATTGCGCGAAACTTTCTATTTCTTCCGCCGTATATTTCAATATAGAATATCTGATAGCCAGATCATGTAGGTCTGGGTCGGTATAAAGGAGAGGCGAACACATGTCCATGTTCAAAAAATTGTTGGCTAGTGTAGGTATTGGCTCTGCGCAAGTAGATGCACGTCTTGAGCAGGATTCACTCATTCCCGGAGATATGGTCAGAGGTGAGGTCCATATCAAGGGAGGAGATGTCGCCCAGGAAATCGACGAAATCTACATGTATGTCGTTACACACTATGAAAGAGAAGTCAACGACTCTAAGACGAAGGAAGAATGCACACTTGTAAAATATCGTCTGTCTGAGCGGGTACAATTGAAACCGAAAGAAGAAACCGTTCTGCCATTCGCTTTTCAATTGCCGTATGAGACGCCATTGACGATGGGGCGTCAACCCGTTTACCTACGGACAGGTCTCGATATTAAAAATGCGATTGACCCGGGGGATTCCGATTTCATTGAGGTTCGCCCACATCCGTTAATGTCCAAAGTGTTGGATGCCGTTCAACAGATCGGATTCCAGCTGTATAAGGTAGACTGCGAATACAATCGCCACCTCGGTCGCAATCATCCGTTTGTGCAGGAATTTGAATTCCGTCCAACAGGGCCATACCGTAGCCAATTGGAGGAGCTCGAAGTAGTCTTCTACCTTCGCGATGGCGAATTGGAAGTTTTATTGGAACTGGATAAACGTGCGCGAGGCTTTATGGGAGCATTTGAAGAAGCGTTTAATCTCGACGAACGCTATATCCGTTTCCGCTTAACGAATGCAGATGTGAACAAACATACGCATGTCATTGCAGAAGCGATTGAAGCGCTCATTAAGCAGCAGCTTCGCTAGAGAATAATACAAAAAAGGCCTGACGGAGTGAAAGTGACCACTCTGTCAGCCTTTTTTCTTTATGGAGGTCTTAATCATCGCCAACGCCTACGATAGTCAACAGAACGAACAAGACAAGAATTAGCGCAATCCCATTAAAGCCGCCGTTAAACAAGCTCATCGATTTTCCTCCCACCCGCAAGATGTAGTCAATTCCCTATAGAATAGTCATTGATCTATGAATCGGTGTCGGGGCTTCTACCTAAATTCCTGTACACAACTCTCTTTTTAATTTTTCGATTTGCATGTATAGGGCTGGATTTTTCTGACAATACTGTGAGCATGAAGAATCCAGAGGAGGATATTATTATGAATTTGTTAGAAAAAACGAGAAAAATTAATGTGATGCTTCAAAAAACAATGGGTGGCAGCGGAGTAGGCTTCCAAGATCTCGCAAGGCTTTTATCTGAAGTAATTTCTGCAAATGTTTACATCATTACCGCAGATGGCACGATCCTGGGAAGTGGAATGAATCAGGAAATTTCCCTGCAAGAAGAAGGACGTTCATCCACACAGCTCCAGGAAGGTGTACATCAAAAGCTGCTGGAAGTTACACAAACCTTGGCGAACGAGCCGATCACCAGTCCGTACACCCTGGTTCCAAAAGAGTTGAATTCGATCTTCCCGCAAATGATGACGACGATTGTTCCTATCAATGCAGGGGGAAGCCGTCTTGGCACACTAGTTCTGCTGCGTGCTTACGGTCAGTTTGAAACAGAGGATCTGATTTTGGGCGAGATCGGTGCTACCGTGATCGGTATGAAAATCGTTCGTCAGCGCACAGAACAAATTGAAAATGAAGTGCGCGACAAAACATTTGCCAAAATCGCACTCTCTTCGTTGTCCTACAGTGAACAGATCGCGATTGAAAAAATTATGGAACAATTGGATGCACGCGAAGGCTTGCTGGTAGCTAGTCAACTGGCAGATCAAGCAGGTCTGACACGTTCTGTCATCGTGAACGCTCTTCGCAAGCTGGCAAGCGCGGGTGTGCTGGAATCCCGTTCGTTAGGGATGAAGGGTACCTATATCAAAGTACTGAATGACAAGTTCCCATCTGAATTGGCGAAATGGAAAACCTCATAAATGGCACGAGCTACACAGAAGCTCTCCCTGTACAGGGAGGGCTTTTGTTTATGAATCAACAAGTATAGCAGAATCGATAAAACGTTCATAATTTAGCGATTGAATAAATGATTTTCTTCCCTTTATAATGTCCACAAAGGTTTAAACTTCAAAAAATTCAAAAATTAAAGTTCATACTTCAAAATCGAATGGAGGGTCTAAGAATGAAGGTGATTATTGGTGGGATTGCGCATGAAACGAATACGTTTTCCAATGTGCCCACGACGCTCGAGATGTTTCAAAGCTATGAGTGGGATTATCATGAAACGATTGTGAATCGCAATCGGGGCGTTCGCAACTTTCCGGGTGGGATGGTGGATCGCGCCGAAGAGCTGGGCATCGAGCTACTGCCGACCTTTCTCACCTTTACGTATCCAGCGGGGACGATTTTGCGAGAAGCGTATGACCAGATTAAAAAGGAGCTTCTTGATACGATTGCTGCGACAGAAGGTGCAGATGCTATTTGTCTAGGGCTTCACGGAGCGGGGGTCGTAGAAGGAATGGATGACCTGGAAGGCGACATTCTGGCGTCAGTGCGTCAGTTGGTCGGTTACGACATTCCTTTAATTGTTACGCTAGACCTCCACGCAAACATGACACAAAAAATGGTAGATGAAGCCGATGCGCTCCTGGGTGTCCACCTCTACCCGCATGTGGATTGCTATGAACGCGGAATTGAAGCGATCGATCTGGCGCACAAGATGGTTACGGAAGGGATTAAGCCGACCATGCATTTGACCAGACTGCCACTATTGATTCCGACATCAGCTACTCATCATTCCCCTGCACGTGAAATAAACGAAGCCTGCTGGGCGTGGGAAAAGGAAGAAGGCGTCATCGACTGTGCATTCTTCCACGGATTTCCATATACGGACATTCCTGAGCTGGGCGTCTCTGTTTTGAGCGTTACGAATAACGATCAGGAGCTCGCCAAAAAAGTGAGCGAGGATGTCGCCAGTCTGATTTGGGAAAAGCGGGATGAATTCGAGCTGAACATGCCTGCTCCTGCCGAGGGAATTGCAATGGCACTGGAAACGGAAGGGATGCCAATTGTAATCAATGAGACCTCAGATAATCCAGGCGGAGGCACACCTGGAGACGGAACGCATTTACTGCGGGCAATGCTGGAAGCCCAGCTGACAAATGCATGCTTTGGTTTTATTTACGATCCCGAAGTGGTCCAGATTGCCCATCAGGCTGGAGTAGGCGCTACCTTACAACTATCACTCGGTGGAAAGACAGACTACTTGCATGGAGAACCACTTGAAGTAACAGCCTATGTCAAAGCTTTGACAGATGGAAAATTCATTGCGACGACACCGATGGGGCAAGGGGGTCATGAGAATTTTGGCAGATCCGTTCGCTTGCAAATCGAAGGGGTTGACGTCTTGGTTTGCTCCGTGAAATCGCAAGTGCTGGATGAGCAAATTTTTCTGTTGCACGGAATTGACGTGACCAAATACAAGATCGTGGCCTTGAAATCAAGCACACATTTCCGGGCATCATTCGAACCGATCAGCGCACGCGTCATTACCATCGATTCACCGGGATTGACGACGCTCAACTTCCGCTTCTTCAAATACGAACGCGCCATTCGTCCGATTTATCCGTTAGATCCAGCCACCGAGTGGAACCTACATCAATTGACAAGGAAGTAGATGATCATGGAATCCGTACAGGAGCGCATCCGCAAGCATTATCCGGAATTGACCAACCAACAAAAACTCGCAGCCAAATACATTCTCGCCGAGCCGAAGACCGTTGCACTGCAACCAGCCAAAGTTGTCGGGGCTTTGAGCGGCACAAGCGAAACCACGATCATCCGACTATCTTACGCTCTCGCCTACTCCGGGTACAGCGAATTGCAGAACGAGATTCGCAGCTCCTTATTGGAAAAAGTCCCAAAAGCTGATGCCATCCGCAGTTTTCGTACAGCAGCTGTGGAGATGAAGGGGAAACAAGACCTGATTTCTTATAACATGGAGCAGGATGTAGCGTATATTCGGCAAACGTTAGGGGAGCTGCAAAAGGACCATCTTTTGCAAGCGGTTACAAGTATAATGGCAGCCAAACACATTCTCGTCGTAGGGTTTCGCAGCTCCTATGCTCCGGCCCATTGGCTCGCTTTTACACTGAATGTCGTCAGAGGAAACGCACATCTGTACAATGGGCCAGTTGATGACGTCAACTATCTGTTGACCCAGATCAATCAGGAGTGGCTCGTGATCGCACTCTCCTTCCCCCGCTATACGAGTGAAACCATCCTGTTTGCAAAAGCAGCCAAAGAGAGAGGCGCCAAAATCATCGGGATTACAGACGATGAGCTATCTCCGATTGGGCCGGTAGCCGACCAAATTTTGAAAGTCACCGCACCTGCTCCTACTGCCTTAAAAGGAATGACGGCGATCTTTTCCATGCTGAATATTTTGATCAGTGGTGTGGTTCAAGCTGATGGCGAACAGGTACAACAAAGACTGAAAGAATACGAAGAGACAAGTCGACAAATATACCCGTTTGTGGAAGGGGCAGAAGTGTAAAGGCAATTGATAAGGGGGACGGGACATGAAGATTCACAGATGGAAGCAAGGGGCCTTGAGTGTATTTGTGGCAACGGCGTTGATTGCAGGCTGCTCCTTACAGCCGACCAATCAAGCGGGGAATGACACGTCGGCCAAAGGTAACACATTAGTCATCGCTTCCTTGACGGACCCAGACTCGCTTGATATGCACAAAACGAGCTGGCTGAGTATGGAAAACAGTTTAATATACGAGCCTCTATTGACCCGTGATGCATCAGGCAAACTCCATCCGCGTTTGGCAGAGAAGTACGAAATCTCGCAAGACGGCAAGGTTTGGACATTTATCCTTCGCAAAGATGTCCGCTATCACTCTGGCGATCCAATGACGGCAGCATCCGTAAAAGATTCGTTTGACCGTTTGCTTGCCATTTCGCCTGTGAAGGGGCTTGCAGGTCCGATTGAAAAAGTGGAAGCAACAGACGAGCATACGCTCAAGGTGCATTTTAGCCAACCGTTTGCCCCTTTTGTTAACGTCATTGTCGGTGGATTAGTCTCGCCTCTAGACGCCAAAAAGGCAAAAGAATTAGGGGATGGCTTCGCAGATAACCCATCTGCAACGGGGCCGATCATCTTTGACAAACGCGAGCGGGGTGCTTCTCTCACCTACAAGAAAAATCCCGATTATAACTGGGGACCGGAGTACGCTGCCAACAAAGGTCCTCTGCAATTCGACAGCATGATGTTCCGGTTTATGAAAGACGACGATACGCGCTTGATGGAATTCAAAAAGGGTACGGTCCATGTGTTGTATGATGCGCCGCCGAACTCGGTTGCGGAGCTTGAGACACTGCCCGGAGTCAAGATTGAGAAAGCGATGGACGTTGGAAACAAATACATCGCTTTTAACAATAAGCACCCGCTGTTTTCAGATGTCCGTCTGCGCAAAGCAGTAGCCCTCTCCGTAGATCGCGATCCACTTGTTCAGGTAGCGTTGAACGGCTTCGGCAAGCCGGTCTATGGTCCATTGGCACCCACGATTTATGGCTACAGTGAAGCGATTGAAAGCAAGGCGAAGCAGTTGTATACGAGAGATTTAGGCAAAGCCAAGCAGTTGCTAGCGGAAGCAGGCTGGACGGACAGTAATGGGGATGGCATCGTGGATAAGGACGGAAAACCGTTGTCTGTAGAAATGCTCGTCTCTCAAGAGCCAGCATTTCAGCGAGCGGTGCAGATTTTGCAGAGCCAGCTGAAAGAAGCAGGTATTGATATGAAAATTAGCGTGCAAGAAATGACAACCATCAAAGAGCGTATTTCGAAAAAGTCGTATGACATGGCTTTGATGTACTACGGCTGGTTTGATGCGGATATCTTGTACCTCATCTTTGAAAAGAGCAATTCAACAAGCCGTACTCATTACAACAACCCTGAGTTGGATGTTTTACTGAACAAAGGACGTTTGGAAATGAATGAGCAGGCGCGTCTCAAGATTTACGAAGATGCACAGGAGATTTTGGTGAATGACATGCCGTGGGTTCCGTTATGGGTGAGCGAGACGGTGATAGCGACACGTGGTGTCAAAGGCTTTACGGTCAATCCGTACACGCAAGGCATTACGTTGCATGATGTCACGCTTGAAAAATAGACAACAGAGGTGAAGGCATGCGCCGATATGTAATAAAAAGATTACTTTCCCTGGTGGGTACACTGCTTGGCGTATCCGTCCTGATCTTCTTGATGGTACACCTCATTCCGGGCGATCCCGCAACACAAATACTCGGACAGTTTGCAACACCAGAGGCCATCAGTCAAATGAGAGCGAAGCTTGGTCTTGATCAACCACTGTGGCAGCAATACATGCGGTTTGTCGGAAACCTGTTCGCTGGCGATTTGGGAACATCGTTATTCACTGGCGAAAAGGTATGGGATCAGATTATGAACCGTTTCCCGATCACCATGCAGCTTGCCATCCTTAGTGTAATCATTGCCGCAATATTCGGTATTTTGTTAGGCACGATTGCTGCCGTCAAGCAAAACACCATCATCGATCGGCTTGTGGTGCTTACCTCATTACTCGGTATTTCGGCACCCGGCTTCTGGATTGCTTTGTTTCTCATCTGGATTTTTGCTTACAAGCTAGCCTTGTTTCCGATTTCCGGCTATGAGGGGATTCACTCCCTGCTACTGCCTGCGATCACCTTGGGAATGGCGGAAGCGGGGATGATCGCCCGTATGACCCGTTCCAGCATGCTGGAAGTCATCAAGCAGGATTACATGCGGACAGCCGAGGCCAAGGGGGCGGCGCTTTTCCGAATCATTTTGAGCCACGGTCTGCCGAATGCCATTATTCCTGTTGTCACGATGTTAGGCTTGCAGTTCGGTGCGCTCATGGCTGGAGCTGTGGTGGTGGAAACCGTGTTTTCTCTGCAAGGGATCGGAAGCCTGGCGATTGAGGCGATCAGTAAACGGGATATGCCGACTATACAGGGCATGGTGTTTTTCATGGCGTTGATTTTTGCCTTAACCAATTTGATCGTGGATCTCATTTACAGCCGGATTGATCCGCGAATCCATTTCGACTAAGGAAGGAGCGGATGAATGGTGAACAGTAATCGTCCGGAGTCGTATTGGGGAGGGATGGGCAAACGGCTGAGACGCAATAAGACAGCAATGGCGGGTGTGGTCATCCTGATCGTCTTTACACTGGGATCGCTTCTTGCTCCAGTCGTTGCCCCTCATCCTGTCGAACAAATGAACTTTAACAGCCGATTAAGCGCTCCGAGTCTGACACATCTTCTCGGAACGGATGATTTCGGCAGAGATATTTTTTCCCGTTTGTTGCACGGGGGGCGAATTTCTTTGCTGATGGGTTTGATAACGGTTGTACTTTCTACCTTGATAGGTGTAACGCTCGGTATTATCGCTGGCTATTATCGTCGTGTGGATCTGTTTATCATGCAGGGCATGGATATTCTCATGTCACTTCCGGCACTGCTTCTGGCGATCGCTGTCATTGCGGTCTTGGGTCCTGGGTTAACGAATGCCATGATCGCGGTAGTCATTGCCGTTATTCCGTCCTATGTGCGGGTCGTTCGCTCTGCGGTCTTATCCATAAGGGAAAAAGAGTACATTGAGGCTGTTCGCGCTCTGGGGATTAGGGACTGGCAGATTTTGCTGAAGCATATTTTACCCAATATTCTGTCCCCGATCATCGTGCTTTCCACCATTCAATTCGGTGTGAGTATTTTGGCGGCAGCTGCCTTGAGCTTTCTCGGACTGGGTGCCCAACCGCCGATGCCAGAGTGGGGAGCCATGGTTTTTGTCGGTAAGGCATTCTTGAGTCAGGCTTGGTGGATGTCCATTTTTCCTGGAATGGCCATCATGCTGGTTGTCCTTGGCTTCAATCTGTTAGGTGACGGATTACGGGATGCATTCGACCCGAAAACGAGGTAATGGATGAAGGGGGCACGAGCTGATGAAAGAGGTACTCTTGGAAGTAATTGATTTACGCTTACAGTTTAAGACGGATAAGGGCGAGCTGCCAGCGCTGCAAGGCATTTCTTTTCAACTGAAAAAAGGTGAGACGGTCGCACTGGTAGGCGAGTCTGGCTGTGGAAAAAGCGTGACGTCCTTGGCGATCATGGGGCTCTTGTCCCGGGCGAATGCGCAGATGGAGGGAAGTATTCGGTTTCGTGATACCTTATTGAACCAGTTGAGTGCCAGCGAACTTCGCAACATTCGCGGAAAAGATATCGCGATGATTTTTCAGGAACCGATGACGTCACTCAATCCTGTTCATACGATCGGCCGACAACTGGAGGAAGTGTATCAGCTGCATACCGATTTATCGAAAAAAGAACGCCAAGCAAAAGCGATTGAGATGCTCAAAAAAGTGGGCGTGCCGAGGGCAGAAGACATTATGCGGGAATATCCCCATCAGCTATCAGGTGGGATGAAGCAGCGTGTCATGATTGCAATGGCGATGGCTTGCAACCCGGATTTACTGATCGCGGACGAGCCGACGACTGCACTGGATGTGACCATTCAAGCGCAAATTTTAGAACTGATGAACGATCTGAAGGAGAACGACCATACCTCCCTGCTGCTCATTACGCATGACTTGGGAGTGGTAGCTGAAATGGCTGATCGTGTCCTTGTCATGTACTACGGGGAGATCGTAGAGGAAGCTGACGTTGCCAGTCTGTTTGCGAATCCGAAGCATCCGTATACGATTGGGCTTTTACGCTGCATCCCCGATCTGGATGAGGAGGAGAAGCTGCGCCTCGATCCGATTGAAGGCAGTGTCCCGCTACTGGGTGAAGTGACACAAGGGTGTGCATTCCGCTTCCGCTGCTCGCAGGCCGAGGAGCGATGTCACCAAGAAAAACCGCCGCTTAAGGCAACGGGCACAGGCACACAGGCCGTTCGATGCTGGCTGTACGAGAACAAGGAGATGGCGGTATGAGTGATATCTTGTTATCGGTAAACGATTTAAAGACGTATTTTCCCATTAGCAAAGGACTGTTTCGCAATAGTGACGAAGTGATCAAGGCAGTCGATGGGGTTTCTTTCCAATTGCGAAAAGGCGAAACGCTTGGGTTGGTAGGAGAAAGTGGTTGTGGCAAGTCAACGACTGGTCGCAGCATTATGCGACTCATTGAGCCGACGGGTGGAACGATTGAATTTGAGGGGCAAAACATTCTGGATATGTCAGCTGCACGTTTTCGTCCACTCCGCAAACGAATGCAAATCGTGTTTCAGGACCCGTATGCGTCGTTAAATCCACGGATGACCGTGCAAGGGACTTTGGAGGAAGCGTTAGGCGTCAAAGATCCGCAGATGTCTGCGAAAGAAAGGCGCGATCAAGTAAAAGAACTGCTTCAGATGGTCGGACTGAATACGCAATACGCTACACGCTTTCCCCATGAGTTTAGCGGGGGGCAACGGCAGCGGATCGGGATCGCTCGAGCACTGGCGGTAGAACCTTCATTGATCGTAGCAGATGAGCCGGTTTCAGCACTTGACGTTTCCATCCAGGCGCAGATCGTGAATCTTTTGCAGGATTTGCAGCAACGGCTAGGCTTGAGCTATTTGTTTATTTCACACGATCTAGGTGTCGTTCGCCACATCAGCGACCGAATTGCGGTAATGTATCTCGGACGAATTGTCGAAATCGCCAGCAAAAAGGATTTGTTTACGCGCCCGCTACATCCGTACACAGAAGCGCTCATGTCAGCGGTTCCCAAAGCCAATCCGTTTCGGAAGAAGGAGAGAATCGTTCTTTCCGGGGATGTTCCCTCTCCAGCGAATGTTCCTGTTGGATGTGCGTTTCATACCAGGTGCTCATATGCTACGGATGTTTGCCGCACAGTGCGTCCTGTCGCTACACTTGCTTCGCCACAACATTATGTTGCTTGTCATTTATATGGAACAGAAGGGATGAAGTACATTGAAAATCGAACGAATTGAATTGCAGCAACTACACATGCCACTTCGTTTCCGTTTCGAAACGAGTTTTGGACATACGACCATCAAGGAGCTCATTCTGGTCAGTGTGTATGGAGAGGGAGAGGTAGGGCACGCAGAAAGTGTGGCAATGTCGGCTCCTTATTATAGTGAAGAAACGACAGAGACAGCATGGCACATGATGGAAAAGTTTATGATACCGAAGCTGTTCACGAGTGAAATCGAGACCCCGGAGGATGTGGATCGGCTGTTTGCTCCCATTCGCCGCAATAACATGGCGAAGGCTGCTTTAGAAGGCGCGATCTGGGATCTCTACAGCAAGCAAAAAGGAATCTCACTCGCCAAAGCATTAGGGGGCGAGAAATCTGTCATCGATGTAGGGATCAGCATCGGTATTGAACCGACGGTCGATCAAGTTTTGGCAAAAGTAGAGCGCCATCTCGGTGAGGGCTACAAGAAGATCAAGGTAAAGATCAAGCCAGGCTTTGACGTAGAGGTGATTCGAGCAATCCGCGAACGTTTTGGCGAGGGTGTCCCGCTCATGGCGGATGCGAACTCCGCTTACACGATGGAACATTTGGATGTGATGAAGGAGCTAGATCAATATGGGCTGATGATGATCGAACAACCACTCGCCCATGATGACATTATTGATCATGCCAAGCTGCAAAGGGAGTTGTCCACTCCAATTTGTCTCGATGAAAGTATTCACAATGTGGATGATGCCAGAAAAGCGATAGAGCTAGGTAGCTGCGGCATTATTAATATCAAAGTGGGGAGGGTCGGTGGACTAACAGAGTCCAAACGTATTCACGACTTGTGTCAGGCACACGACATTCCGGTTTGGTGCGGAGGCATGATTGAGTCGGGTGTAGGCCGCGCACATAATATTGCGATTACCTCTTTGCCAAATTTTACAATCCCAGGTGATACAGCCGCTTCCAGCCGTTACTGGGAGGAAGACATCGTGGAGAATGGTGTAGAGTTGATGGCTCCCGGTCAATTGGCAGTTCCAGATAGCCCGGGCATCGGTTATACCCTGAACCAAAAGGCGATCGGTAATTATGTGATTCGTACGGCAAACTTCCGGCCTTAAACCAAAAGCTTACATGAAAAGGGGAGAAGGAACATGGCGGATTGGGTACAGTCGTTTGAGGAATACGCGCAAAAGCTGCTTGCAGAGGCAAAAGTAACAGGAACAGTTGTCGGATTGGCAGAGCAAGGAGAGCTGGGGTATTTCCATGGCTTCGGTTTGGCAGACAACACAGAGGATGCAAAAGCATTAACCCCTGATACGGTGTTTGGCATCGGTTCCGCGACCAAGTCTTTTACATGCGTGGCGATCATGCAGCTTCAGGATGCAGGAAAGATCTCTGTACATGATCCTGTCGTCAAGTATCTCCCCGAACTCCGCACGCCAAATGAAGCTTATACCCGGGAGATCACGATCCATCATTTGATGACACATACGGCCGGATTCCCTCCTTTGGATACATTAGCTGGTGCGATGAAAAGAAGTATTCTGAAGGGTGGGGACGTTAAGTCCTCTAGCTCCGGTCTTGAGTTTGATCTAGATAAAGTGGAAGAGATCAATACAAAAGAAGAATTCATGGCCTACATCGGCAAGCTGGATTACGAGTTTCTAGGTGCGCCTGGAACGGAGTTTAGCTACTCCAACGACAGTTATGCCATGCTCGGTCTGATTATTGAACGAGTGAGTGGGATATCTTACGAGCAGTTTGTGCGTGACCATATTTTGGAGCCTGCCGGGATGAAGAACAGTGCCTTTCTCGTCGAAGATTTGCCAGAGGGAGCAGAGGTGGCTACCTTGTTTACCCGAAAAAGTCCAAAGGATGGCGGTGAGGTACACCGTTCCCCCTCGTGGTGGGATTCACCATCGATGCGCTCCGCTGGTTTTCTAAAATCGACGATTCACGACCTATTGCGCTATACCGAAATATTCAGAACGGGTGGATTGGTAGGCGAGAATCGCTTGCTCTCACCGGAGAGTGTTCAGGCCATGATAGCGCCTCATTTCCCGATTTCTCCGTTTCAAGCATATGGCTATGGATTGTTTGTAGCCAATTGCCATGATGGAACACTCATTGAGCACGGTGGAGCGATCAAGGGAGTTGCGGCACAAATTTTTGTTTTCCCGGAGCGGGGCCTGACAGGAGCCATCCTGATGAACACAGATGGCGGGCCAATGGCAGATTTGATGCATGGTATTTTGAATGCGACCAACGGACGTTCTACGGATACGGTACCGTTCCAATATCCGGATTATGAGCTGGCTGTAGAAGCACTCCCTGTATTTACAGGCGAGTATCGCTCTTCCGAAGGGGCGATCGTATCGGTTGAAATCGAAGAAAATGAGCTGGTAGCAAAGAGTAACGGAACGAACATTCCGCTTCGATCAGTGGGAGAAGACAGCTTCGTCATGAAACGTGGAGAAACCGATGCGTTTATCCGCTTTGTACGAGATGAGGCAGGAGTAGTCACACGGATGGGCTTTGGTGCTCGTCAGCTGATAAAGGTCTTTGCTGAAAAAGAACAAACCGCATAAATAGCAAAACGCGTACCTGCAAGAGCTCATGCTTGCGAGGTGCGCGTTTTTTCTATTATATAGAAGAGATTTAAGAAGAGAGGGTGGCAGGAAGCTGCTGCTCCTCTACCATAGGTCGCTTCCAGTTCGGGTGCTGCTCCATTTTCCGGAACGAGCGGAAAAAGAACAGGCTAAGGCTGATACTTACAAAGGTGATACCGCCAAAGAATAATAGAAGCCCCGGTGTTGTGATGTTTTTGGCGAGAAGAAAGGAGCACAGTGCATAGCTGACTGGCCCGAAGCCGACGGACATCAAGGAAAGCAATGACATGACACGACCGAGCATGTTGGCAGGGACGATACTTTGAATGTAGGTGATGAACGGAATATTCGTCATACTGAGTGCCATTCCAATGAGAAAATGAGAGACAAGTCCAAAGGAAAGCTCCTCAATGAAATAATACGAGCTGATTCCAACTCCCATACATCCGAGAATGACAGGGAGTAACATAAATTTTCCACGGAATCCTTTAAACAATGCAGTCAAAATACCGCCGACAATCATGCCCACTCCAAGTGAGGTACTGAGTGAACTAAAAGCACTCCCGTCCCATCCGAGGTCATTTACATGAATGGGAATGATCATGTTAACTGGGCCGGAGAACATCATGTTGGTGAACAGTGATGTTGTTAAAATAAGTGCGAGGATCGGGATTGAATACGTAAAACGAATTCCTCCCACGATATCTTTGAAATAGGAGCTTGCCCTTGATTCTGTTGTAGACTCTGAAGTCGTATCTTTGGTGTTTGAGTGTGAATGGAGAGAGAGTACAAAGAGTGTTCCTACGAAGAAGGTGCATGCCAAGATCATAAACATGATCGGATAACTAACGGTTCCAATTAATAAGGCAGTAACTACCGGTCCGGCAACCATGCTAATCTGATGGCATAGTTCCATTAAGCTGTTAGCTGGTGCAAGTTGTTCTCGAGAGACAAGAGAGGGCAGAATCGAGCTGCGTGCTGGCCAAAAAAATGCATCGACTGTTCCGAATAAAGCTGCCATGACGTACAGGCTCACTGGGAACCAGTCGCTATTTCCTTGAAGCATAAGCAAACTGAAGCAGGCTAAAATAATTCCTCTAACCAAAAGGGAGGAAAACATAATCCATTTTCGATTCAAACGATCAGCAGCCACCCCGCCCGCCAGCATAAAGAGGAGACGGGGGATGGACAGACAAATCAAAGTCGTGCCTAGGATTGCTCCTGAGCCCATGGCATTCACGATATACCAGTTGAGCAGGATGAAGAAAGCTCCGTCAGCCATTGCCGAAAATAAAGTGCCGCTCCATAATCGGACAAACGATCCATTTTTCCACAGGGAATTATTTGTCGCCAGAGTGCTCATCTCCATTTTCCTCCTTCTTTTTCTTCACGACAATCTTGCTGGTGTAATGCTTGAATTCAGACTGTTGGTGCTCATAGTTATCTGGCAAGGAATCGTCTTCTGCGACGTAGTAACGTTCATTCGTCATGAACCCGACCGTGACCATGTAAAAGTTTTCAACCGTATCCTCTACTTCTCCAGCAGCAATCCTCTCTAAGTAGCGATCTTCCATTTCGGATAGCTCCTCAAGTAAAGCCTTATATTTAGTGAGCCAAGCAAATATTTCTTTTCGAGGTGCTCTCACTTCGGAGCTAGCTGCAATTGCAGGAGGACGATCCTCTTGATCCGAAAAGAGCATGAATGACTCGTCTGGTGCGTTATACAGGCGATTCATACCGGAGCGCAGGTGATTTATCATCGTTTCCTGCAACAGGATACTGTCTTCGCGCAGGGAGGGCAGCAAATCATCACTAACCTTGAAGTCGAAAGCAACAGCCCGATAAAACTTTTGTACGATCCCGTTCTTTTCTTCCGTACGCACGACTTCAACGAAGCCGTGGCTTTCCAATTCCTTCAGGTGATAATGCACTTTAGAGGGAGAAAGGGAGAGAAGGGTCGCGAGCTGCTTGCCTGTGTATTCCTCCTTGACCAGCATCGTGATGATCTGTAGGCGCAAGGAATCGCTGACAGCTTTTAATTGATCCAAAGTTTCTACAACAACGTATCGTTTCAAGTCGATCAACCTCGTTTCGCTGAACGTTTATATATTTTTAGACGTTCAGTTTTATTTGAACGTATTGTAACAACAAAACGATCCATTCCGCAAGATGGATTTGCGCTTATTTTTCGACAAATGCTACAATATTGAAAACGGTGAGAGGGTGCATTCCTGTGGCGATCTTACAACATCCCGTCTTTCGCCGTTTGTATACGGCCCACATTGTACACATCATCGGAAATGAATTTACATTTATTGCGGTCGTTGGACTTTTACATGATTTAAGTGGATCGGGCCTTTCATTTGCGGCAGGTACTGTGTTTCGCATGATCCCCTATGTATTTGCCAGCTTTTTCGCAGGGACGCTTGTGGAGAATTGGGATAAACGGCGAGTCATGATTGTCGTCAATTTGCTTCGCGGCATTCTCGTCAGTTTGTTTTTCTTTATCACATCTGCGACCTACTTATGGGTAGCTTTTTTGTTATTGATTCTGGTCAATATTTGTAGTGCTTTTTTCCAACCAGCCATGCAAGTAGCGATCGTACAATCCGTGGCGGAAAAGGATAGGCTGGCTGCCAATTCCCTTTTGCAGGGGACGACTTCGTTTCTCATTATTATTTGTCAGGGTGTGGCAGCAGTTCTGGTTTACTTGTTCTCCTACCGATACAACTTTTTGCTGGATGCCGCCTGTTATTTGTTGTCGCTGTTCATCTTGCTTCCGCTTCCGTATATCGCCAACAATGTTGTATCGAAAGCGGCTGTACCTTTTATAGAAAGGCTAAAAGAGGGCTTCCGTTACATCGGTAAACATCGGGAAATTGGCAGTGTGATCGGCTATCAGATGGCGGAAAGGGTATGTGGCGCTTATTACATTATGCTGATGTACTATGTTCTTACGGAACGGGGAGAGGGCTTGTATGTATTCGGACTCCTGGATATTCCGCTGGGCCTCGGGGGTGTGATCGCTGGGATTGCGGTGAATAAGCTGTCTGACAGCCTGAGTGAAAAGGGAACGTGGCGTGTCCAAGGCTGGGCACTCGTTGCGATGGGATGCTCGATTATCGCCGTGTTTCATGCGAAACCACTACTTGGATTGGCAATCGCCATCCTCTTTGCATCAACGGCTCAGTTTAGCTCATCGATATTGTCCGTAACGAAGCTGCAACAATTATCTGATCCTGCTTATTTGGCTCGTGTTTTTTCCATTCGGGAAATGGCGACTATGGGAAGCTTTTCTGCGAGCTGCTTGATTCTCGGATTCAGTGCGGAGCAGATTGGCAGTGCCGCTGTCTCCGTGTGGCTTGGTTTCTTTGGGATTGCAGCAGGACTTCTGTGGCTTTGGAGCCGTCGTAAGTTGCAAAAGATCGCGGATGTACAGTGAGACTCATGAGAGATTCCTCTGCTTATTTGGAGCAGAGGCTCTTTTTTATACAAAATGAAACTTTTAGATTTAATAAATATAATTATTGAAAAAGTATGAATCTAATTATACAATGAATGGAAAAATAGAGAAAAAGGAAGATGCAGCATGAAGGAATTATGGCGGCAGCGTTCATTTCGCTGGTATTGGCTGGGGATGTTCTTATCTAGTCTGGGGGATCAGTTTGGCTGGATGGGCTTGACGTGGTTTGTCATGAATAAAACAGGCTCACCTGCTGCAATGGGTGGGGTTGTTCTTGCGTATATGCTCCCTGCTGTATTTGCTGGGTTAGTAGCGGGAGTTTTGCTGGATCGGTTTGATCGACGCAAGCTCATCATGATGGACAATGTGGCGAGAGGACTAATTTTTATAGCGTTAGTCGCATTATTGCAGGTCGATCAAGTTCCGCTATTTGTGATATACGTGCTGATTGTGATTGCAGGAATCCTTTCTCCGCTGAGCACAGCTGGGGCGCAGACATTGTTGCCGAGAATCGTCTCGGACAAAAATCAATTGGTCAAAGCGAATGGCGTGATGGAAACGCAATGGCAAATTGTTTATATGTTTGGACCGGCACTCGCGGGTGTTTTAATCGGGGTTATTGGTGAAGCTTATGTTCTGTTGATCGATGCGGTCAGCTTTTTTGTATGTGCCTTCTGCTTCTCCCGGTTGCCGCGTGAGCTTACGAAAAGTGCGAATCCTACCGAGATTGCAAAAGGTCAAATGGGAGTGTTCTTTCGTTCTCTCTTGAGTGACATGCGGACAGGGTATCGCTACATATTTGGACGCAAGCAATTGGTTATTCTTGTCTTCTTTACGTTTTTGTTTAACATGTCGTACGGTCCCATTGAAATTGCACTACCCTTGTATGCGAATCAGGATTTGGCAGGAGGATCTGTTGCATTAGGGATGCTGTGGTCTTCTTTGGCAGTCGGGGCATTACTAGGCTCTCTGTTTTTCTCGACGGTTACATGGAAACTTCCGTTGGGATCGACACTAGCGGGGATTATCGTGGCGTGGGGATTGACCACCTTGCCGATCGCATTATTCTCGAGGGTGGAGATCGCGATGGCTTCGATGGTGGTGGCGGGCTTTTGCTTTGCTCCATATAACATCACGTATAGGAGCTATCTGCAAAAGCAGGTGCCCGATGCTCTCTTGGGGCGGGTATTGACCAGTGTTCGCACGATTACGGGGACAGGAATGCCGGCGGGAGCGGCTGTCTCTGGCTTCCTCATACCCTTCTTGGGTGTTCAAGGGATCATTGGAGCCGGAGCAGCCGTATGTATCATTTTCGGCCTTATTGCATTCGGAGCATTGAAAAACTTGGAGGATTCCGCATCACTTCCGATTGAGGAGAGGTGAAACGAGGTGTTTTAGCCACGGAGGCAATAGAAAGTAAATGCGGGAGAGCGCATGCAATCGAAATGGCATGGCAACCTCCGGACGCTTTGCTTCCGCCGCTCGATAAATGGCCTTTGCCGTTTGTTCCGGTGTCAACAAATACCGACTCACTTTGCTGCGATAACTACCCGTTTTGTCTGCCTTATCCAAAAAGGGTGTGTCGATCGGCCCTGGCATCGCACACGTCACAGCAATTCCAGTGCCTTGCAGTTCGTGGCGCAATCCTTCACTAAAGCGGATGACAGCTGCTTTGCTGGCTGCATACACCGCAGCTTTGGCTGTTGCGACCTGTCCAGCAAGTGAGGCAACCGTGATGATATGACCTTGCTTTTGTTGAAGCATCATCGGCAAAAAGGCACGGGTCGTGTAGAGAACACCGGAAATATTCGTTCGCAGTGTTTCTTCCAACGCCTCTACGCGCATTTCGATCAGCGGTTCAAAGACGGCCATCCCGGCATTGTTGTAAAGAAAATCGCAACGTTCGAAGCGGATGTGCACCCATGCAGCGAACTGCCGAATGTCTTCGTTGTTGCTGACGTCTAACGGGTAATGCTGGAGATGATTCGGATAAGCGTTTTGTAACGAAATGAGCTTCTCATTGATGGCTTTGCGACTCGTGGCAATGACACAATCTCCTTTTTCCAAATGAAGTCGTGTCAAAGCTAGACCAAGACCACCAGAAGCCCCGGTGATGACGACAATACGGGGAGTCGACATGTCATCCACTTCTTTCTTGTGTAGAGTTTTGATTTCCACTGTAAATGGCAAAGTATAAGCCCCCGAGTTGTTGTGAAGGCTAGCCTCTAGGGGGTGAATGCACATGCCAGCTGTAAAATGTTCTGTAGCAAACTGTGAGTACTGGGCGCAGGGCAACCTTTGCAACGCCGAAGAGATCATGGTAGAAATTGACGCACACGCCACCGTAAACCTGAAAGAAGAATTCGCAGGCGAGTACGGTCAAAACACGCAGCATCAGGATCAGGCAAAGACATCGTCTGAGACCTGTTGTCTGACGTTCAAGCCGAAGACATCCGAAAAGAAATAACGCTTCGGCGCAAAAAGGACGTATCCCTCAATGGTGATACGTCTTTTTGCTATTGACCTATACGCTTGTCGTGGCCGGAAAAAGCTCGTTGACCTTTTGGGCAACCTCTTCCCAAGAAGTGACTCGATGGACAAGCGGGGGAAGGGAAGCTTGATTATATGGAGTGTCAAACAAGAACACGGGAATTTGCAGGGCTTCTGACAGTTGCAAAGCGTTCTCCAGACGATCCTCCAAAAAAAGGTCCACGCCCCATTTGCGAGCAGCTGACAGCTTGTCGTGGCTCCCAATCAAATCCACCTCATGGTGAGGGATATTGTAGCGAGCAAACCATTGTAAGGTCACATCGCGATGACGATCCTCACGAGCACTTATATATACCAGCTTGTGGGAGGTAAACCAATCGCGCAAAACCTGATCGGCAATTCCGTGAACAGGCGCACCATCATAAAGGCGCTCCCCGTTTTGATCCAGCCACATTTCAAACTCTGCGTCCGTGATTTGATACACGTTGGCTAAATTGTACTCCACACAATCTTCATATCGTAAATCTCTTCCAAAGCTTTCATTCATCAACGGAACAATACTGCTAGGTGATGTGACTGTACCGTCAATATCAATGCCAATGGTTAGGATTTTGTCTGGTTTCATTCTCTCGCCTCCCGTTTAAATTGTACAACGTAGGCAGACAATAAGGCTACTTCCTTCACTTAATTAATCCTTTACCAAAAAAGGGGCTGAGCATGCTATGTTGGATCGACACGAACGTAATGATGCGAAGCGGAAGGAAGATACCGGTTTTTCCGAGACGGTTGATCAGCACGACAGGGAGTTTACAGCGAATACTTGGACACAGGCCGTCTTTGACGAAGAGGAAGAGCGGTCGAGGCGCAGGATTCACTATGACCCCCATTCCTTGACAGAGCGCTATACAGGCGAGCTGGATGAGGAGCGAAACGACTTTTCGGAGCGTTTGGATGGCGTTGTCCTGACAAAAGAGGATCGTTCACCGGTCGCCAAAGTCAGAGATGACGACATCGAGGCGGCGGCGGAAATCGCCGAGCCGTTTCCGACCAGTCGTGCTGCCAGTGAGATCGACACAGACGAGGACAACCGGGAAAATGGGGCCAGCGGTATCGGGATGACTGGCTTGGGCTTATCGATCCTGTCCCTGTTTCTTATGCCGTACTTGGTGGCTCCAATTGGTATGGTGCTTGGCTATCTGGCGTATCGACGCAACTCGAAGACGCTGGGAGCTTGGGCGATGATCGTAGGTGCTATTGCCATTTTGGGTGCATTAGTCATCTACCCGTTCTATACGGCTCGCTAAAAGTATCAAACCGCAAAACCTCTCCGGTTCATTTAGCCGGAGAGGTTTTTTATGTTGCACCACTGCTATTTGTATAAAGAGGAGACGAAAGGCGTAATTGCTGCGATAACGGCGTCACAAAACACATCGGAACGACGTACGCGATTATCCGTTAACAGGGAATAGGCGCCGCCGCGATGATTACTGCCGACGGTTTTCCCCCATTCATCTATGATGGTACTGAGCTCAATTTGCTCCTGCTGGATTCGGTGAACGGCTTGATTCGGGATAGGAAAAGCCAATCCTTTTCCAATAAATAGCTCACTTCCATTCCAGGCTGCGCAGATGGAAATCAAATACCACTGTTTTGTAAACTGCTCATCGTACATAAGCCCGCCTTCCAAGCCTAGCCCAATGTCTGCTTCTGGGGTTTGACTACGTGCAGCTTTTGCTCGATTGATCGCTCCTGTAATCGTTTCTTCTTCACTCATCGGCTGAGCCGCTACACCCGAGGGAACAGATAAGCAGAATGGCTCCGTTCCGGTTGCTTTCTGTACAGCGAGACGCTTTGCTTCATTTTTCGTTCCGAGCGCATAGCGGAAAATATGATAATCCAACGGCTTGTTCCACCTCTTTCCATCATCGATGCTAGTCGTAGTATACCACCTTTTGATTCGACCGCGATTCTCTAGGTTGTGATAAGATAATGCATAGAAAAGAGTCAGACCTAGCATACGAAAGAGAAAGAGGAGTGGACGATGAAATTTACAAAGCTGCATGGCTTGGGTAATGATTACGTTTACGTCAACTGTTTGGAGGAAGACTTGTCGGGTGTAGATTTACCCGAATTGGCTAGAAGGGTGAGCGATCGGAATTTTGGCATTGGGGGCGATGGACTGATCCTCATTATGCCATCTGAGCGAGCAGACTTTCGCATGCGGGTATTTAACAATGATGGCAGCGAAGCAAAAAATTGCGGAAACGGCTTGCGCTGTGTGAGCAAGTACGTATACGATCACGGTTTGACTCAGCAAACAACGTTTACCGTTGAGACGTTGGGTGGGACCGTTACTCCTGTCGTATCGCTTGGAACAGACGGTAAGGTCGATCAAGTAACAATTGATATGGGAGAGCCTCGTTTTGAGCGAGCAGCAATTCCAATGACAGGTATTCCTGAAGAGCAAGTGCGAGAAGAGGTAATCGAAGTCGGTGGAACTGCGTTTACGATGACTGCTGTTTCGATGGGCAATCCTCATGCCATCCTTTTCGTGGATGAAGTGAAGGAAGAAGATGTTCGTCACTACGGGCCAATGATCGAGTATCATGAATGGTTTCCTGAACGGACTAATGTCGAATTTATCCAAATATTGAATCAAGAGGAAATTCTGTTCCGTGTATGGGAGAGGGGATCAGGTGTCACGCTTGCCTGTGGGACAGGAGCTTGCGCTGCTGCAGTAGCTGCCCACTTGAGTGGAAAGACCGGTAGAAAAGTCACTGTTCACCTGGCAGGAGGAGATCTCTTTATTGAATGGAAGGAAGCGGATAACCGCGTCTATATGACGGGTCCGGCTACTGAAGTTTTTTCTGGTAAGTATTTGGGGGAGCTCCCATTTAAATAACAGCAAGCCAAAACCGTTCCGTCGAAATCGACAGGAGCGGTTTTTTCACAAAAAATAGCGTGGTCACGGCGAATCCTTCATGCCGTCACCACGCTATCGAATTCGAATGAGCGTCACGCGTTGTACACCTCATTTAGGTATGCGACATCTGTGCGATCGTACTGAGGGTTATTTTTGTTCATCTTCGCCAGTTCCGCTTGCAGTCTTTTCAATTCGGCTTCCATCTTCTTGATTTCTTCTTGCATAGCTTGTGCTGTCATGGTGGTTCTCTCCTTGTTGTCGTTTTTTATCTAAATTTATTGACTATTCTAACGAAAGGCCAAAACAATGTAAATAGCCTATATTTGGATGTAAGCGCTTTATCCGTGAATAGTCTGTGAACGGATGTTCAGATTGTCTGATTTGGTCTTTTGAGAGCAACGCAATCGGGGAAAAATAAGGTCGAGAAGTGTAATACTTTGTATGTTCTTTACGAAAAGTCATGTTATGATGAAGCGTAGTATTCGGGCATCTTGCCCTTAGGAAGGTGTGTACTGGTGATTTACTTGGACAACAGTGCGACTACCCGGCCTCATCCTCAAGTGATTGAAACCGTTAGACGCGCGATGGAAAGCTACTATGGAAATCCGTCTTCTTTGCATCAAAAAGGAGTAGAGGCGGAAAATGTACTGAAGCAGGCGCGAAAGGTTGCCGCTCAGTATTTGGGCTGTAAAGAAAGTGAAGTTATTTTTACTTCAGGTGGTACGGAGAGCAATAATACGGCGATCAAGGGTATAGCCTTTCAATATCAAAACAGAGGGAAACATATTATTACGACGCAGGTAGAGCATCCGGCTGTTTACGATGTTTGCAAACAGTTGGAAGGCCTAGGGTTTACTGTGACGTATCTGCCGGTAGATAACGAAGGTCGTGTATCGGTAGAAGCTATTCAGAAAGCAATGCGTCCGGATACGATTCTCGTTTCGGTTATGCATGTGAACAACGAGCTGGGAACCATTCAACCGATCTTGGAAATCGGACAATGGTTGAAGCAATTCCCGAAAGTCTTGTTTCACGTCGATGCTGTCCAAGGAATTGGGAAAGTTCCTTTGCGCATCAAGGATTCAGGGATTGATCTGTTGAGCGTCTCTGCTCACAAGTTTTACGGCCCCAGAGGAGTCGGCATTTTGTATAAACGAGAAGGCTTGATCATTCACCCGTTGATGATGGGTGGCGGTCAAGAAGGCGGTGTTCGCTCAGGAACGGAAAACCTCCCAGCCATCGCTGGTATGGCAAAAGCAATCCGGATTCTAGAAGAACTGGGTAGCGTGGAGATGATCAGGCTGCAAACATTGAATCAACTGCTTCGGGAAGGGATTGCAACGATTGAAGGTTGCATAGTCAATACCCCGGAAGCGAATACGGCTCCCCATATTATGAACTTGTCAGTACCAGGAGTAAAAGCAGAAGTCCTGTTGCATGCTTTGGAGGATAAAGGCTTTCTGATATCCACTAAGTCCGCATGCTCATCCAAAGTCAATGAGCCAAGCAGAGTTTTGACTGCGATTGGCATCGAGCGGGATTGCGCATTGTCGTCTCTGCGGATCAGTCTGGGCCGTGAAAATATAGCGGAGGACATTCAGCAGTTTTTGAAGGCGTTAGAGGAATGCGTCAGTGTGCTTCGTACCTATATAAAACAAAAACCTGCCCCCGCTCAAAGAAAATAGTGTGGACAACTAAAAGGAGATAAACATGAACTACGATGTTATTTTAATTCGTTATGGTGAGTTGGCGCTTAAAGGGAAAAACCGCGATCAATTCGAAGAGGCACTTGTAAAAAGTGTGAGAAACGTACTGCGCTCGTTTTTTAAAGTAAAAGTTCGACGCAATTACGGTCGGATGTATGTGGAGCTGCACGGTGAGGACGCTTATGCGGTTATGGAACGATTGAAGCGCGTTTTTGGTATTTCTTCCTTTAGTCCGACGATCCAGGTAGATCCTGATATTGAAACGATCAAGGAAAAAGCGCTGGAGTTGGTTCGTCAATTGAATCCACAACCGCGTACGTTCCGCGTGGTTTCTCGTCGTGCGGATAAACGCTATCCGATTCCTTCTATGGAAGTGAATCGAATGGTGGCAACGCATATCTTGCGCGCACTGCCAGCGATTAGTGTAGACTTGCACGAGCCAGATACCATCGTGAATGTAGAAATTCGCACAGAGGGTACTTACATTAGCTGTGAAACCATCCGGGGACTAGGTGGCTTGCCAGTTGGGGTGAGCGGAAAAGTACTGCTGCTTCTATCTGGGGGAATCGACAGTCCTGTCGCTGGCTGGATGATGCTGAAGCGTGGTGTGACGCTTGAAGCGATCCACTTCCACAGCTATCCGTTTACGAGCGAGCGTGCTTTGCAAAAAGTGCGTGACTTGGCTCATAAGCTGACGAAATGGGGAGGAACTGTTCGTCTCCACGTCGTACCGTTTACTGAGATTCAGACAGCTATTCGTGAAAAATGTCCAGAAGACTATTTGATCACCATCATGCGTCGCTTCATGATGCGCATTTCGGAGCGTGTTGCGGAAAATACCAATGCCAAGGCACTTGCAACAGGAGAAAGCCTCGGTCAAGTGGCGTCGCAAACCTTGGAAAGCATGGACAC